>JAZKFR010000023.1:0-953 GCA_040386295.1 Pseudomonadota bacterium
AGGGGCTGCTGGGATCGGTGATGAGAAACGCGCCGGAGCTGATGTCCAAGGTCATCGTATCGGCGGTATAGGTTTGTATTTTTAGCGCATGCGCCCCGGCGTCGGCGGCGGCATCGACGATGGCTAGGGCACGCGCCAGGGATTGATTGTGGTTGCCGGACATTTCGGCGATGAGCAAAGGCGGGTGAGCACGACCAATCGGGCGTTGAGCAATGTGCATAAAGTTCGCTTTCCGTGAGGCCTGTAAGCAAGTTCAGCATAGTACCGAAAGTACTGAAATAGCGTCATGTTCGTTGCCAAAACCAGTGCTCTATTTCATCCACGTCTTGGCGTTCGCTGGTGTGTTCTAAAGATTGACTGAAGCCCGCGCGCGCAAAGGCGCTGCGTGAAGCCTGGTTGCTGCTGCGAATCACGGCGACGAGGCGCTTGACGTACGGTGCCTGTGTGCTGAGCCAGAGGCAAGCAAGACGTAGCAGCCGGGTGCCGAAGCCTAAAGCATGTAGTTCAGGGTCGAGGTAGAGCGAAACCGTTGCCTCCGCCTCTGTTTGGCTTTCGCTTAAACGCCGCAGGTCGTAGCGCAAAACGCCGATGGCGCGCCCGAGTATGTGGCCGATCAATAAAAATTGTTCTGGGTTAGCGAGTACTTGTCGATACCACTGAGTGTGTGCGGCAAAGTCGATGGCGTCTTGGTTTAAGGCCGTATGCCGTGTGCGTTCGTCGTTGCGCCAGCGCCAGACTAGGGCGCTATCACTGGGCTCGGCGACGCGCAAAGCAAGCGCGTCGGCGTGCAGCAGCAGCGCCAGAAATTGCGCGCCCAGACCGCTCGTTAGCCGACTCGCGCGCAGGGCCATGCGCGCCAACAAACGCGGGCGTTGGCTTATTTGGCACAAAAGCTTGGCTAAAGCTTGCATCAGTTTTGCCGATGGTTTGTTGGCGCTCACAGCGCCAAGATA
>JAZKFR010000023.1:963-18407 GCA_040386295.1 Pseudomonadota bacterium
CGTTATCAATTTGGTTCTCGGCGATGCTCAAGATGAGCGCTGGCAAACCGAGGCAACAGCGTTCCCAGCTGGGGCCTCCGCCAGCGCCGATCATTAAATCGGCTTGTGCCATCAACTGCGCCATCTGCGGCGTCATTGCGTGCAGCCGCAGCTGCGGCCAGTCGTGGCGCTGCGCCTCGATTTGCGCGCGCGTGGCCGCTGCCGCTGCACCCTCAGCCTGTCCGCCCAAAACTAGGTCAATCTGCCAGGGGTTGTTGTGTGCGCTACTTTGGGCGATGCCGCTGGCACGAATAGCGTTGAGTACGCTCAAACTCAGTGCGTCGGTTTGGCCACCGCCCAAAAAAACGAGTAAACGCTTTGTTTCTGATGCTGCTTTCACCCCTGGTTTTGAGTTCAAACGGCGCGCCAGCGTGGCTTCACGCAAGCTGGAAAATTCTGGGCGCAATAAGGCGAAGCGCGGGCCAAGCAAATAGCGGCAAGTCGTGTTGGGAAGGTGGCGACCAGGGTGGGTAGCTGCATTGGTAGTAGGGCGTAGCGGGGTAAGTTGCCGCGTGCGGCGCTTGAGCGCACCCAGGTTTGGGTCGAGCAAAATATCGGCCTCGTCTGCGTAGGCGTGTTCGGCCAGGTCGTCGATCACCAACAATTGACGACAGCGCCCGCTGGCGCGTACCGCGCGCAGCCAGCGCGGATCTAAAGCGTAATGATCCAAAAGCAGGCAATCGATTACGCCTTCGTTGGCGAGTAACTGTAGACACGCTTCAGCGTCAGTCAACGCGCTCAGCATACTCGTCGCGTCTTCTTCAGCCGGCGCTGGCAGTAGGTGCAAAGCGTGACCATGCGCCCTAATCGTAGCGCCCAAGTGGCCAGGCCAGGCACGGCAGAGAAACAAGCTGGTATCGCCCTGTGCGCGCAGGGCGTCGGCCAAACTTAAACAGCGCATGACATGGCCGCTGCCGATACGCAGCGAAGCGTCGGCGCGAAAAACAATTTTCATTGGCGAGTCTCGTTCGAGTGGGTGCGCTCAGATAGCCTGGTGCTGTGTCGCTGACGCTGCTTGTTCTGGCGCTTTGCCGCGCGGCGCAGGCGACGTCGATGGGCTAACGAATTTTGAACAGGGCTTGTAAGGGTTCGCAGCGCAAAAAATCGCGTGGACGAGCACTCGCAATCGCCTGCTTCAACAGCGGTAAAACCTCTGCGTAGGCGGCAAGCAGCGCGGCAATGTCGGCGCTTTGGTGTGCGTAATTCAAGTTGTGCGTGCCTATCCATAACATGCCGCGCGCCAACATTTCTTGCATGAGCAGGGTTTTGGCCTCCCACTGCGTGCAGCCTGGTGCGTCTTTGATGAGCAAAAAAGTCCAGCTCGGATGGCCGCTACACGCTAAATAATCGCTCAAGCCTTGTTCTGCGATCAGCGCATTGAGCCCGTCTTTGAGTTGCTCGCCCAAGCTGGCTAGCGTATTGATCACTGGTTCGCGTTCTAGCTTGTCGAGGGTGGCCGCCGCTGCCGCGAGCGACAGCGTTTCGCCGCCAAAAGTGAAGGAGAAAAAAATCTCACTCATTAAGGCCATGACGTCTGCGCGTCCGACAATTGCGGATAGCGGATAGCCGTTGGCCAAGCCTTTGCCGAAGGTTGCCAGATCCGGCGTAACGCCAAAATAAGCTTGTGCGCCGCCGTTGGCGAAGCGAAAGCCGGTAATCGTTTCGTCGAAGACCAATAAAGCACCGTGCCGATGCGCGCAAGCGCGTACTTCGGCCAGATAGCCTGGACTCGGCGCCAGCACGTTCATTGGCTCGAGCATGACGCAGGCAAATTCGCCCGGGTGGGCGGCGAGCAGCGCTTCCAGCGCGGCAAGATCGTTAAAAGGGAAGCTGTGCGTTAGCGCGCGCACCGCCTCGGGTACGCCGCGATGGCGCGCTGTGCTGCCGATGTACCAATCCTGCCAACCGTGATAGCCGCATACGGCGACCCGCTCGCGCTGCGTGTATGCGCGCGCCAAACGAACGGCGCCCGCCGTTGCGTCAGAGCCATTCTTGCCAAAACGCACCTGCTCTGCGCAGGGCACCATCGCGACCAAGCGCTCGGCTACTTCCATTTCAAGCCGATGCGGCAAGGAAAAAATCACTCCGGCATCGACCTGCGCATGCACGGCTGCGTTCACGTCGGGATCGTTGTAGCCCAGGGTGATCGCCGCCAGGCTACTGACAAAGTCTATGTATTCATTACCATCTACATCCCATACGCGGCAGCCCTGCGCTTTGCTGATGAAGTATGGCGAAACGCCAAACGGGTACTGCGTTTGACTTTTGCTAAACGTTTGCGCGCCTAAAGGAATCGTTTTGAGTGCTCTTGCCAGTAAGGCCTCGGATTGTTGGTAGCGTTCAGACATGCTGCGTCCTATCAAAGTGAAGAATCGGGGTTGGACTGGTGTGCTAGTCGTTTTGCTGTCGGCGCAAATATCGCTTCTGCCGCTTCTGCCGTCGGCTTGGCCGTGTCGTGGCGCCACGGCTTTATGCTGCTATGAAGCCGCTATGGTCTGCACGGGCAGCTGTGCGCCTAAGGCTTCGTTGAGCAAAGACTGGGCGTATCCCAGGTTGCGTGGCACGTGCGTGTTTAACTGCAATAACTCAGGTTGGCGCGCTAGCAGCGCCAAAATATCCGCCGTCGTGAACGCGGCGTTGTGCGGGTACAGCGCCTGATAAACCGCCTCGACAAAAGCAAAATCTTCAGGCTGATCTACTGTCCAGCGCAACCAAGATTGGTCTTGCGCTTGGCGGTAATGGCCAATTCGATAACGTTCAGCTTGCTTGTAAATAAACGGGGTGACGTGCTCGCGTTCTGCAGGCAAAGACGCCTCGCGCCAGGCTTCTTCCAGGCAACGAAAGCGCATTACCTCAACATCAAGCCCATCGGCAAAACTTGGCTGCAATGCGTTGCTGCTGTAATCGTAATCACCGGCTAGATGAAAGGCTATGCAGCGATCGATTAGCTCAGGGTCGGCGAGCGGGCAATCGCCGGTTAAGCGCAGCAAATGCGCGCGCGCTTCTTGCGCGCAAGCTGCTGCGTAGAAGCGCGCCAGCACATCGTCTAAAGGGCCGCGAAAACAGGGTACTTGCAAACGCGTGCACAGCGCCGATAGCGCATCGTCGCTTGCTGTGTTGCTGGTTGCTACCACGAGTTGCGTAATCCCGCGTGCACGGCGCAAGCGTTCGATATGGCGAGCAATCATCGGCTCGCCCAGAATCGGCTTTAACACCTTGCCGGGCAAACGAGTGGACGAACAGCGGGCTTGCAAAATAGCGAGCATATGCGGGTGCCTTCCAAGCTTAAAAAACAATCCAGCGTAAATAGTGCCACGAGAAGGGAACTTTCGTGCCGCTGAGGCGACTAACACTGTGTAGCAGACTGTTTTTAAGCAGCTGCTTTCGCGTTTAAAAAAATAATTTAGGAGATGAAGATGGATGCAGACGAGGCTGAATGGGCGCAGCTGGAGCCAGAGTTAGACCGCGCTCTAGCGCTTGCAGGGGCGCGCTATGACGAAGTGCTGAGCGAATTTTGTAACGAGTTTGCTATTGCAGATGTCGATGCCGTGCTCGATACCGGGGTGATGCTGGTCAATAACGTTGAATTGACCTTGGTTCCTGGCGCGCTGGCCGATCCGTGGATGTTGCAAATCATCATCGACCTGGGTGAGCCAGAGGGCGATGACCTGGGCGCCTATTACCGCGCTTTGCTCAGCACCAATATGGCGATGGTGGGCACCCATAGTTTTTTTGCGGTCAATCCTGATAATGGCCATGGTTTGTTGATCGGACAAATGTCCATGCACGACGCATCTTTCAACGCTGCTGCGTTGGCCGATTACCTGCATCTATTGACCGTTAGTTACGAAGAGAATCGCGATAAAACCGTGTCTCAGGCGCATTTTGACGTGAGCGTATTGCTTGCTTGAGCTGCATTTCTTCATATTTCTGGAATAAACCGCGATGTTCGAAGTATCCACGGTACGTGCTACTAGTGTTTTTTCTCAACAGCCAGCCGCTGTAGAAACCACCTCAATGCTTACGCAAACATTGAGGCGCTTGCGGGCAAGGTCACCGACACTGCCTGAGCCTCAGCTTGGGAGCCGTGCACAGCGTAGCGCGCAGGCATTACGCAATCCACCCGCGACAACACCCGCGACAACACTGCGGCCTGCCATTAGGCTCAAAGCACAGGGCGAGGCAGTCTCGATGACGCAGGAAGGCGCCCTAGAGGCCTCATCGGCTGTGCGCGCGCAGACGGGTAGGAGGGTGCAGTTTGCGTTGGAAGAAATGAATAAGAGACAAGCTTCTAGGCAGCAGCTTCAAGGCCGTAGGTTACGTTTCCTTGTCAACAAAAGTCAGGAGCTTGACACAGCGCGGGCTCAGTCCACCCGTGTTTTGCCCACTCTAGAGCAAGCCCTCAAGGGCTACGCGGCAGAACAGGATGCCGCACTACCCAAGATTGAGCTTGGGCAAGAGCTCAGAAAAACAGCAGAAAAAGCCGATCAGCTAACTCAAGGTGTTGCTGATCGTTTGGCAGAATTCAATGAGCGTGTTGCCTCGGGTGCTCCGGCGCGCGCACCGCGCGTGCGTCGAACACGCGCTGAAGCTACGCCAGTAGCGCGCAGACAGGGGTTCACGGCCAAGCTGAAAGCCTCTGTGCGCAGCGTTTTCTTTGGGTCTGCTAAGCCTAAGACCGATCTGAGCAGTGTATAAGCGCGGATTCGTTCTCGCGCTACGTCAGCAGATTGGCCGATTTTCAGGACGTTTGATCGCGCCGATCCCTCTTCTCCCCCCTGAATTCTTCTCTCGCCTTAAGGCCAAGCATTGGCTGCGCACACGCTTTGCCTTGTCCACCGTGGCGGCGGGGACGACTGCGCGCTAAAAAATATCGTGGGTCATGGAACTTTATGCTCGGCTTGGCCACTAATGCTGTGTAGCTCCTTGCTCAGCCGCGAAAAGCGATGGGTTGATTCTGTGCAAGGCTTGCTCGCGCTGGCTAAAACAAGGTGTCTCGTAAGCGGTTTTTTTGCAGTGAATTAACTGATTTTTTGATAAGAGGTTTTTGTGTTAAGAAAAGTTTTGGGATTGGGCGCTAAGCCTCCTAAGCCTCCTACTTCTGTAGTGCTGGCGACTCCATACAATTTGAATGCGGCGCAAAGGATGCGGGGGTGGAATACAGAGCAAATAAAACCACGTACTTACCTTGACGCACAGCGTTGCGAATGGTGACAGCTCTTTGGCATGGAAAATTTGTGTACTACAAGTCAGTGCTAAGAGTCCTCAGGAGGCAAAAAAACTGATCAAGGAATGGGACGCATTGCCCGATGATGATCGACACAAGATATGGATGAGTGAGTGCCTAGAAAACTTGGTCAACGCCGCTCAGCGTGAGGGCATTGAAGGCGCTGTGATGGCTGAGTTCGACTACGCTTGGCTGGATACCCGTTTGAATGACTTGATCCCGGTGGCCGAAGCTTATGATGCTACTTCTGGCTCGACGCCGCCGAGCGCAGTCACGCCCGCCCTACTCGGCAAAATTGCCGAGCTGGCAAAGCAAGCAATTTTTGCTGATGGCACGCTTGGTTCAGACCGTCAAACCCTCCACTTCAGGGGGGTGCTGCTGTCCCTGGTGAGCAACGCTAATGCTGCCGCAGCCAATCAAATCAATCCGCTTGGCGATCAGGAATTGTGGCGTTCGCATACAGCACAAAAGGCGCTTGGTGAGCTGAAGCAGTGGTTAAATCATCCGCGCACTGTCTGTATTGAGCAGAGTCCAAGCACTAAGCCTGAAAGAAGATCCCGGTCTACAGAAAAAAGCATTGCCTCAGTGCCATTAACTGCAGCGCGGCGTGTTTGGTTTTCGCTGTTGATTGATGAGCAGATAGCGGCTGAAAAAAGACGTTGGGATGCGCAGAATACGCAGCTGATGCAACAACAGGTAGCCCTCGTTTAAGCGCGGGCTATTCCAAATTATTCCAAGTTCTTCCCAGCTCTGCTTGTTTGACCGGCAGAGCGGGTAGGGAAAATGAACTTTCTGTCTGCGTATGCCACTAAATAAATAAGAGGGTTTGTTTTGTGCGGATGGGGGTTGTAGTAGCTTCTTAAGCTGCTTCTGGCTGGCTTACAAACACGCTAAAGCGCTGGCCGGCAGAACGCATCGCCAGTAAGCTTTTTAATTCCAATGTTTTTAACAGGAGTCAGTATGACCAAAATTATTTCCTCCATTGTTTCAGCACCTGTCGCACCTGTCGCACCGCCTGCATCGGCTGAAACGACCTCTTCGCCCGGTCATCCCGTGGCGTTAGGGGGCGATCAATTAGTAGCACCTCACCTTATTTCATCATTTCTGGGGACTTTACCCGCAGGGGATGGGCGTCAAGTCAATTTGCGCCTGGAACACTTGGCGCCGACTATTCGCGTGTGAATCTCAGTGGGTTCACCTCACTAGAGAAATCAAGTGCGGGCGCTCCATTCAATTTGCGCCTGGCACCCGGCCCCGGCGCCGACTATTCGCGTGTGAATCTCAGTAGTTTCACCGCGCTCGAAAAGTAAAATGCGCAGGCTTCGGCAGCGGGCACCCGCGCCGGGGCTGGAGCCACTCGGCTTCCCTCGGGGCAGCTCTAAAAAGCGGGTCATTGCGGCACCAGCACCGCTGATGCTGACGCCGGTTCTGAAATTCAACTGAACCTTCCCTCCACGCGATCGACGAAAGGAATGCGATGTGCTCTAAAGCAACGAGACCGAGAGAATGTCGCGTCAGTCCTTTAACTCGGCGTGGCTCGGGTTTGTTCAAATTACATCTTGCTGCACCGGCCAGAACGAGGAGAGGCATGCTGCTGGGCTCTCGTCGCCGTACTCCAGTGCGGCGGGTCGGGTCTTTGCGACCGTATTTTCCGCGCGTTGAGTGTGCTTAAAGCCCGTAACAAACGTATTTCATCTCAAGGTAAGCATCGAGCCCGTAACGCGAGCCTTCGCGTCCCATTCCTGATTGTTTGATTCCACCAAATGGGGCGACTTCGTTCGAGATAAGGCCGGTATTAACGCCGACCATGCCGTACTCCAAAGCCTCGCTGACGCGCAGGCAACGACCCATGTCGCGCGTATACACGTAAGCCGCCAAGCCGTATTCGGTGGCGTTGGCGAGGTCGATCGCTTGTGCTTCGTCGTTAAAGCGGAACAGCGCCGCTACTGGGCCAAAAATTTCTTCTTGCGCTAAACGCATGCCGTTGTGCGCTGCACCGATTACGGTGGGCGTAAAAAAGTTGCCGCCTAGGGCGTGGCGCTGGCCACCGACGAGAATAGAAGCGCCGAGGGCGCAGGCGTCGCTGAGTAAAGTTTCGACTTTATGCACGGCCTGCGCGTCGATCAAAGGGCCTTGGCTGACGCCTTCAAGCAAACCGTTGCCGACGTTCAGGCTGCTGACGCGTTGGCATAGGCGTTCGGCGAAGGCTGCGTAAATTTTATCTTGCACTAAAAAACGGTTGGCGCAGACGCAGGTTTGTCCAGCGTTACGGTATTTGGCTTGCATCGCGCCGTCGACGGCAGCATCGAGGTCGGCGTCGTCAAAAACGATGAATGGCGCATTGCCGCCTAGTTCTAAGGAGAGCTTTTTCAGCGTCGGCGCAGACTGCGCCATGAGCAGACGACCGATCTCTGTCGAGCCCGTAAACGAGAGTTTGCGTACCAAAGGATTAGCGCAGAGCTCTTGGCCGATGGCCAGCGCCGAGCTGGCGCTGCCGGGAATCACGTTGAATACGCCCGGAGGAATCCCCGCGCGCGCGGCTAATTCGGCTAGTGCCAGGGCACTCAAGGGGGTTTGCTCTGCGGGTTTGAGCACCATGACGCAGCCGGCGGCCAGGGCAGGGGCGACTTTGCGCGTGATCATCGCCAAAGGGAAATTCCACGGTGTGATGGCGGCGCAGACGCCTACCGGTTGTCGTGTCGTGAATAAACGTTTGTCGCTGCTCGGACTGGGGATGGTTTCGCCGTAGGCGCGCTTGCCTTCTTCAGCGAACCATTCGATAAACGCAGCGGCGTAGACGACTTCACCTTGGGCTTCGGCCAGAGGTTTGCCGCATTCCGCCGTGATCAAGCGCGCTAAATCGTCTTGCGCCAGGAGTACCAGCTCAAACCAACGGCGCAACAAAGCGGCGCGTTGTTTGGCCGTTTGTGCGCGCCAGGCAGGCCATGCGGCGTGCGCGGCGTCGATTGCTTGTTTGGTCTCGTGCACACCGGCGTTGGCGACCTGCGCCAATTCGGCTTGCGTTGCCGGATCAAACACGGAAAAGCAACGCCCGTCTGCAGCCGCAACCCACTGTCCGTTGACATAACAGTGCTGACGAAATAAGTGAGGGTCGTGTAGATTCATGGCAAGATTGAACTCCTGAAAAAAGGGACGCTTTGCGCGTTGCCTGAGCCGCAGATTTGGCCTGTATGCGGCAAGCTTGCGTTGTTGAGTGTTGCGCCTACGCAGTGCGCGGTATAAACGCGGTGAGGGCAACGATGTTATGCCAATGTGCGTTCATTCGCGTCAATTTATTCCCGTGTGTTCCCGTGCGTAAGCATGCAAGCAGATGCACGCCACCTGGCCGTGTGCTGTGTTGCTGCCGACTCAATAAGCGCAGCAAGCGGACGCCAGGAATGTGCGCTAAGCAAGGATTTTTCACTAATTTGAGCGAAGTCAGTCGAGTTGATTAAGTTGATGCAGGCAGTCGTGATAAGCAAAATTCTGAGATTATTTTTTGCGCTGAGCGCTTTGGCGCTCGCTGCCTGTGGCCAATGGCCGCAGCAAACGTCGGGGGAAAGCAGTGCGCGTGGTTCGGAGGTGGCTTTGTTTGCGCTCGGTCTGCTCGATACCGGCTATCGTTTCGGTGGTAAAAATCCTGAAGCCGGGCTCGATTGCAGTGGCATGGTGAGCTATGTATTTGCGCAAGCGGCGCAAATGCAGCTGAGCGGTAACGCGGCTAGCCTCGCCCGTTTGGGCAGAGCGGTTCAGACGCATGCGCTGAGTCCCGGCGATTTGGTTTTTTTCAACACGCTCAGCTCGCCTTGGTCGCATGTGGGCATTTATGTCGGCGACGGGCGCTTTATTCATGCGCCATCGAGCCAGGGTCGGGTTCGCCTTGATTCTTTAAAGCAAGCTTATTACGCACAGCGCTTGACAACGGCGCGGCGTTATTTCGATTGATTTTTTAGTCCAAACGGCAATCATGCTGCCGCTGCTTTATTGAAACAAAATCAATGTTTCACGATATTTTTTAGTGGGCAAAAACACCAACCATGAAGGGAGTGCTGGCAGGATGAACGACCGTGATCAGGCCAAGCCTGTGGCGCAGGCTGTGTATCAAGAGGTGCAGCGCAATCGTCTGTTTGCCGACGAGCTAAATGAAATGGTGATGAAAGAATTGCGGCAGAGACAGCATGACGGTCTCAAGACATCCGCTCTATTGTTTGGCCGTGATATGGCCAATTTGGCGTATGGCGCAGCAAAACTGGGCGTACAGGTGGTGCTTGCCAGCCATGATTCGGCGCTACAAGACTGCACCAACTTGCGTATCTTGCCCGTGCCGGCAGTGCAAGGTGCGGTGCCGGTTATGCAGGAAGCGCCCTTCGATGTGATCGTTGGACAGTTTGTTTTACACACCGTGCCCTACGAGGCAGCCAAAGCACGTTTAAAACAATTGCTCGGACTCCTGAAAATCGGCGGCAAACTGTACCTCTCAGCGTATGGCCTGCATTCGACCTTAGGCGATCACTACCCGGACAGCGGCAAATTGGTGAAAGAGCGTTTTGCCGCAGTGCCGCAAGCAATCGCTACGCTTTACGACGTGCACGGGGAGATTTGTTTGTATTCCGAACGTAACTTGATTAGCTTGATGTTTGAACTCGGCGCCTCGGTACTGCATAGCGCGACCGGTGCCTTAGGCAATGTTCGCGCAGTCGCTGTGCGAATTTAATCGGCGCGGCGACTGCACGAAACTTGCTTTTGGCTTGGGTGTTCTCGTCTCGGCAAACCATCAGCCATCGTGCTTGCTGATGGTTTGCGCTTCAGGCTTATCGTTCAGGTTTGTGATTCGGCTTTGTGATGCACCGCCGACTATTTTTTCGCTTTGCCCAGCGCCGCGCGTTCGGCGCGCACTTTGTTGATCAACTGCTCGCTCAACACCAGCAGGTCGTTATAGCTTTCAATTTTTTTGCCAACGACCCGGTATTTTCCGTCAATTACCAGGGTTGGTACGCCCTCTATTTTGAAGCTTTGCGCCATTTGATCCGCGCGTTTGACTTTGCTGCTGACGCCAAAAGAGCGGTAGGCGTCGGCCAGTTTTTTGCTGTCCCCACCTTGCGTTGCTAGCCATTCGAGAATGCTTTTGTCGTCGTAAAGACGCAGGCCTTGTGCGTGCAAGCCAGCAAAAACAGCGCTATCAAGCCTAAGCAGATCGCCGCTCGCTTCTAGCGCGTAGAACAGCTTGGATAAACTCGCCCATTGCGCACGACCAAACGAGACGGGGACACGTTTAAAGGCGATATCGGCAGGCAACTGTGCCACCCACTGGCGCAAAGCTGGGTGAAACTCACTGCAATGCGGACAGCCGTAAGAGAAAAACTCAATCACTTCAATCTTGGCTGGATTATCGGTAGGCTGAATCGGATCGATCAGTACGTAATCGCTGCCCAGTTGTAATTCGGCGGCGCTCAAAGGTGCTGGGGCAAAAACAACTAAAGCGCAGAGCAAACTGAGTAGATTCAATCTGATGCTGGCAACTCGATTTTTTAGAAGCAGGTACATAAGCTCATCCTCTCGTCGGTTTGGTTCGGTTAATCTTTTTTGACTACGTTGGCGTCAAATCCTTGCTTCGCCAAGTCGGCACGTACACGATTCGTTTCGTCCATGCGCTGAAACGGGCCTAAACGAACACGGAACCATATTTTGTCTTGCAACATGATTTGTTGCACGGCAGCTTCAAAGCCGACGAAGGCGAGCTTGGCCTTTTGATTTTCAGCATCAGCGGCGTTTTGGAAAGAGCCAATTTGTAGATACAGAGGTTCTTTCAGCGTGTTTTCTTTGTCTGCTTTGCTTGCCTCGGCTGACTTTTCTTCTGGCGCGGGGCTGGGCATGCCTTCCGCGTTGCCGGGCAGAATTTTGTAAAAATCAAAACGCGGTTTATCTGCCCCTTGCGGTATCGGGTCGCCTGGCTTGCCTGGTAGCAAGGCGGGTTGCGTGGCTTCAGGCAGCTTCGCCGTTGCCGGTACCACAGGCTCTTGCTCTTTGTTCATGAAGGGCGTGGGCATTTTGTTGATGTACCAAACGACCAGCGCAGCGGTGAGTACGCCGACGACTAGGCCGATAAAAAGGCCGAGTAAGGTACCGCCCCCGGCTTTTTTGCGGTGGCTCATTTTGCGTGGTTTTAGATCAAGGCTCATTGACGTTCTCTAGACAGTGTTTTGATGGCGGCAGTTTGCGCCTAGCTGAGGTGGCGCGTTTGTCGTTGATCGCATGGCTTACATCGACGTAGGACAGCTGACGCCGATAATCGCCATGCCATTGCGGATCACTTGGCGCGTTGCGGCGATCAGCGCCAGGCGAGCGGTTTGTAGCGCTGTGTCGCTCAGCAAAATGCGCTCGGCGTTGTAATAGGCGTGGAACTGCGCGGCCAGTTCTTTGAGGTAAAAAGCCAGCAAATGCGGCGACAGTTCTTGTGCCGCCGATTCGATCAGCTCAGGGAATTCGCTCAGTTTGGCCGCTAAAGCCAATTCGCGCGTTTGGCTCAATAAGCTTAATTGAGCATTTTCTGCCCACTCGCTGAGCGCGCTTGGCTCGGGTTCGGCGTCAGCAGCAAGCGCTTGCGCTAGCACCGAGCAAATCCGTGCGTGCGCGTATTGAATGTAGTAGACCGGGTTGTCGTTTGACTGGCTTTTGGCCAAATCCAAATCAAAATCTAGATGCTGATCGGATTTGCGCGAGACGTAAAAGAAGCGGCAGGCGTCGTTACCGACCTCGGCACGCAGCTGACGCAGCGTGACAAATTCGCCAGAACGCGTAGACATCGAGGTTTTAACGCCGTCGCGGTAGAGCACGGCAAATTGCACTAGGGCAATTTCAAGCGCGGCGGGGTCGAGTTTAAGCGCGCTGAGCGCGCCTTTAACGCGCGCGATATAGCCATGATGATCGGCGCCCCAAACATTGATGATGCGGTCGAAGCCACGTTCGTATTTGTTCAGGTGGTAGGCAATATCGGAGGCGAAGTAGGTGAACAAGCCGTTTTCGCGTTGGACTACCCGGTCTTTCTCGTCACCAAAATGGGTTGATTTGAACCATTTGGCGCCGTTCTGTACGTAGAGGTGGCCATCTTTTTCCAAGCGCGCTAGGCAGCGTGCGATCAGACCGGTATCGAACAGCGCTTGTTCAGAGAACCAGACGTCGAACAGAACGCCGAACTCTTCTAAATCCTCACGTCCGTCGGCTAATTGTTCGTTCAGAACATGGCGATGCACGGCGTACCAGTCTTCGCCCAATAATTTTTTTGCGTTGGCGATCAGCGCGTCTAGATACGTGTCGCGCTGTTGCTGCAATAGCGCTTCGCTTGCCTGCTCTGGCAAGTCTGCTACACCTTCTAGGATGGCGCTGCGGCTGCGCACATATTGGCTGCCGTGCACCGCCTGCAAGTGTTGCGCCATGGCGCGCACGTAGTCGCCTTGATAAGCATTCGGCGGAAAGGGAATCGCTTCGTTCGCTTCGTTCGCTTCGTTCGTTGTCTCGGCGTGCAGTTCAAGGTAACGCAGCCAAGCCGAGATGCTCAGAATATCCATCTGTCGGCCTGCGTCGTTGACGTAGTACTCGCGCGTCACATCCCAGTCGGCGTAAGCCAATAAGTTGGCCAGACTGGCGCCGTAAGCCGCACCGCGTCCGTGGCCAACGTGCAGTGGGCCTGTTGGATTCGCCGAAACAAACTCGACCTGAACTTTTTTGCCCCGACCGCTGTGGCTACGCCCAAAGGCCTCGCCTTGCTGCAAAACGTCGCGCAGCACACTGAGTTTGGCGCTGGCGACTAGATGAAAGTTGATGAATCCAGCGCCGGCGATGTCCACCTTGTCGATTAAAGGTGAAGCCGGCAGTTCAGCCAGCAGCAGCTTGGCCAGCTCACGCGGATTACGCTTCATCGCGCGCGCTAATTGCATGGCTAGATTGCACGAGAAATCGCCATGCTCGGCTTGTTTCGGTCGTTCAATCGTGATTGGCGTGTTCGCTTCAGACGGTGCAACACGCAGCAGCGCGAGGCGCAACAAATCGGCTATCTGCGCTTTGAGGGTAAGGCTCATAACGGGCATCTGAAAATGAAAAGAGGGGGCAGATTATACGACGTGCGCAGGGGTGTCGGCCTGGTAATTCCTTGGCGCTTCTTCGTGTTGCGTTTTTAATACGATTGGACATCAAGCTAGGTTGCGCCAGCCGTGTTCAGCCCATCGACCATTGAGCATGGCGCAAAAAGCCGCAGGGCTAGGTAAACCCTGACAGGCTAAAAGCGATCCAGGCTGTGCTGCTGTGGCGTTCCACCACAGGCTGCTCAGTGTGTTGCCGCTGCCGCTTTGTTCAGTTGCGGCTAGACGGCTAGCACTGGCGTCTAGCGCGCCCAGGTTGGCGAGCGGCAGGCGATACAGCGCGGCGCTGGACGCGCGCCCTGGCGTGTTTTGTTGCGCGTTTTGCTTCAGCGCCAAGGTGCTACTGGTGCTGAAGCCAGGCCGCTCGAGGGCTAAAAGCGCTGCGTCAAATTGCGCGAGCGAGCAGGTGTGCTCGAACGAAGACACCGCTAGGCGTTCTATCTGCTCAAACCAAGTGGCGGGATGCTGCAGATGCTTGAGGATTGACGCTTCTGCCGCAGTGGCGAGCGCGATGGTCAGAGGAAAGGGGCGGCCAACTCGGTCGCTGCTCGGCATGACGATGCCGACCCAGGCATGGGCGTCACATACTCCGGCAGCGAGCGCAAAGCGCCAAATCGGACTGGCTTTATACGCAGCAGGCCAGGCGCTGGCGAGCTGCTGTTGGCTGTGGTGCAGACAGGCGCGCAGCCATCTGTCCCACAGTGCAATCCAATTCGGCGTTAAGCGTCGACTGACAAAATCGCCCTGCTGCACTAACTTGCCAAAAAAACCAGGCGCTTGCTCAAGTGGCGTATTCACCTGCCTTGCCGCTTTGCTGAAAGTAGCGGCTGCGCGCCGCCTTGCCGTATTTTGTTTTGCCGACGAATAGACGCGAATTGCGACATCTTGAGGCGCTCGTTTACAAGCGATCGAGACAGTTAAAACGCTCAAATAATTCGCGCTGAAAAGGGTTGGCCACGCTGCTTGCTTTGAGTTCAAGTGCTGCTTTGCGTCCTGCTGTTTCAAAGCTGAGGATGAAACGTTCCGGTTGCGCTGTTGTCTCCAGCTGCCCCTTGTCTAGCATGCGGAACCAACTCCAGGCGCCTTCGCTGACGAGCGTGGCGCCGTTAAATGTAGGGGTGATACTGAGCGAAGTTTCACCATTGGTTTTGCCGCTGGGGAATTGGAAAACATGCTCTGTGCTGGGCGTATCTTTTGTGTAGTTCATATTTTGCCCATCGATGTTGAGCAGCAGTTGATCGACATTGGCGCTGACGTTCAGCGCTTTGAGCGTAAAGCGTAACGAAGCTTGCTTTGCGCCAGGTGCAAAAAAGGCCTCACGGATTTGCGTTGCGCGTTGGAATTCGCTGAGCGTGTGCTGCGACAAGCCGAGTTTAGAGGCTACTCCGGGTCGCCAACGCCAGGGGGTCGTGTCCGTATTGACGTATTGCAGCAAATGCTTGCGGAAGAAATCGTCCATGACGCCCCCGGCGCCAAAAAATTTGCCGAAGTCTTCTGGCGTGATGTCGTAGTTTGCGTTTTTTGCTAAAGGGTAACGCTCGGCGATGGCTTGTCGGCAGAACGCTGCGCCGCTTGCCGCCCACAGACTATTTAAGCGGCTGCGGTCGGTATCAAGCAACAAATCATCGCCATTACGCTCTAGGTCTTGCAATAGCCTGAGTAAGAAGGGCGGCAGACCCGCCAGATCGCGCGCCAGTGTTGCGCTGTCAAGCGGGGGGGGAGGGGGTGTGCCCAAGCGTTGCGCTGTGTCCGCTGCGGCAAAAAATTGGCCGAGCTGGGCGATGGCCGTTAATAAACCTTCCAGTGTCGGCGGTGTTTTAGCCGAGGCAAGCACCGCTTTGTGCACGCTGGCAAAGTGGGCATCAACCGGGTTTCTCGTCGGCGCTGAGGCTGAGACTGAGACTGAGACTCCGCCCGTTGTTTTGGCATTTTGACTTAGGGCGCGCTCTAGCTGCTTTTTGTATTCGGCGAGTTTGTCTTTGACCGTGTCGGCGAGGGAGTCGACCTCTGTTGTTCTGTTCGCCGCTGCTTCTAAGCTTGTTTGTTGCGCTAGGGCGCTGAGTAAGGGGCGCAGCGGTGAGTCGCTTCCGCTCAAGAGGTTGGCAATGCGTGCGCCCTGATCCAGGTTGCTAAACGCTTTAACGCCAATGTCGGCGAGGAATTCGTCCCAATGTTTGATGTAGTCATCGAAATACAGCTGTTCGACGGCAGCTTTCAGCTGTGCCTGACGTGTTGTATTGAGCTGCTCTTGGTCAGCAAAAACCCAGCTGTTCTGCGTTAATTCGCGTAAGGCGATGGTCAGTTTGCTGGAGAATTGGCGATAGCCAGCCGAGGTGTATAGCCCAGCAACCCCGCGTGTGAGCGGCTGAGCGCTACGCCGGGTCAAGACTTGGAAGAGCTCGCGGCTGTTCACGTTGCTGAGGCTGAATTCGGGCAATGCGTTGCTGTTTAGCTCGTTTTTTAGGCGCTCGTACAGCCAAGTGCTGAGCGGCGTTGTGGCTAGAATAAGGCGGGTTTTAGCGAGTAGCTGAGGATCCAGCAGTTGAGAATCCATTTGTACCGAATTAGGCACTGAATTAGGCACTGAATTAGCGCCGTCTACAGGCTGTGCGTAAAACGCTAGCAAGGCGTCAACATGCTGCAGCATGCGTTCTTTTTGTTTTTCCTCCAGCGCGACAGGCTCATGCGTCCAATCGTACTCAATCCAGGCACGCACGGCTGCGGCGTCAAAGTGTTGAGGCTCGCCCAACATGAGATAAACCCTGAGCAGTTGGTACAGGTAGTCATAGCTATTCGCATTGCCACGCGCTAGCTGGTCTTGCATACGTTTCACTAGCTGCGGCAAGAGGTAGGCTTTGAGCAAAGCGTGGTACGCCTCTTCTCCGGCGACCCCCAGTTGGGCGCCTTGAGGTAGGCCGAGGCGCATGACAAACGAAGCATTTTGTTGGCGATCAGCGTAGCCCCCTGGCAAATCACGCGCTGTGTCCAGAACCGGTAAGAGCGTGGCCAAATCGCTTGGCTCGGGCAAACTCTGCACCCTGCGTTTGAGCTCTGCGCTTTGCTCTGCGACCTGAGCAATCTGTTGCTGATTGCTCAGGTAGGCTAGGCTCAACAGAATGAGTGTGACGACGGTAAAAACGGAGATGGCGCCGAGCGCACTGAATTGAAGCCATTTGCGCTGTCGCTCAAGGCGGAAATCAACGCCCGCCAGATTCGCTTCGCGAAAAATCAGGTCGCGTAGGAGGCGTGTGATGAAGTAGCTGCGCCCGCTATTTTCTTGCGCTGGCAACTCGCTGTGGCGCAAGCCCAGGGCTGCCGCTAAGGCGCCGACAAAACGATCAATTGGGCTACCTTCTTGCGTACCGCTGGTGAAGTACACCCCGCGCAGCAGAGCGCTTTCTTCAAAATTGTTTGCTTGAAAAGTCGTCGTCAGAAAGCTGTCGAGTACGCCCGCTAAGCTTGAAAACTGCTGAGGAAAGCCGTAAATCAGCGCACGTCGTTCAGGATCGCGCTCGCTTTGCATGCGATCAATGACGCGTAATTGCAACTGTGTTTCAAGCGCGCCGAATTCCGTCAAAAAATTGCTGAGGGCAGCGTCACCAAGCGAGTCGGCTAAAGGAAAGGTAATGCCCAACACCTGCGCACGTTCCTCCCTGTTGAGATCGCCAAAGAACTCTAAAAAACCAGCCAATAAATCGCATTTAGTCACCATCACATAGACGGGAAAACGAATGCCTAAGTGCTCATGCAGTTCTTGAATACGCTGCCGAATCACTAAGGCTTGTGCGCTGCGCTGCTGTTCGTTTTGTTGTAGCAGGTCCGTCACGCTGAGGGCGACGATGACGCCGTTAATTGGGCGGCGCCGACGATGCTGCTTTAAGAGCTTGAGAAAGCCCTTCCAAGCGCTAGCGTCGACCTCGGCAAAACTGTCTTGAGTCGTGTAGCGCCCTGCGGTATCAAGCAAGACGGCTTCATCGGTGAACCACCAATCGCAATTGCGGGTGCCGCCAATGCCGCCCACTGATTTATTACCCAAAGTAGCG
>JAZKFR010000024.1:0-412 GCA_040386295.1 Pseudomonadota bacterium
CAATTACACGCTGCGGGTCGGCGAATGCGTGCTGAGCGCGGGAAAATGAAACGCCATGCTTTTGCTGGTTTTCAGCATCCTTTTCGGTATCCCAGTCAAAGCGAGTATTTGCCATGGACGAAGACTAGCACTTGGCAATACAAAAAGCCATACGATGGTATGGAAGCTCTAACGTAAAAATAAGGGGCGCCGCGCACGGCGGACAGCGCGAAGAAAAGCCGCTTGATCGGCGTCCCCTTTTCCCTTTCCCCTCGGTCCGACGTAAAGGGGGGTGCCAAGCGGCGCATGTAATGCATGACTATTTCGAGAGCGGTTGCTTCAAGTATGGATCGATGAGGGTGTGAAAGTCTGTAGCCACTCGGTGACCCACTTGAACTCGCTCCTTCACGCCCTCATCACAGGCAATAGGCGC
>JAZKFR010000024.1:422-1986 GCA_040386295.1 Pseudomonadota bacterium
ATCTCACGCGAGTATTGCGCTGCGTCTGCCGGCTTGGTTACAAAGCCCTTGGCGAGCACATAGCCCTGAAAACTAAAATTTGCTTGATTTAGCGCACGCTCGTATGAAGCTTCCTCTGCCGGTGCTTCGACGGCACACTTTTTCTGGAAGGCGAACCCAAGAAGTGCGTGCGACATGTACAAATGGACGGGGTCTTTAGCGTTGTTTATGTAGAGCGGTATCGCCTGCTGGGCGTTCACGGGCATACCAACTATGACTGCGGCAATGGCCAACACCGAAGAAATCAATGGGCTCAAAATCGATCGATTCGCGTTGCGAACGATTACTCGCTGCGTTTGGCCTAGAAGAGGAAATTGAGGTAAGCGTGCCATTCGTGACTCCTATTTTTTCAAGATTTGGCAGAACATTTTTGGGCTGAATCAATGATAAATTGAGTCTAACTTCATTGATTCGTTGGCAAGGCAATCGCGCAGGTACAAGTTGATGAGGCTTTGTGTAGTGGTCAAGTATTTTCGGACACTGCACTAGGTTTTTTACTGCAATTTTTGTTTCATAAAGTAAAGGCGATAAATTGCCAAGCGCTGAATGCAAGCGCCGGGGGTTGTAGAAACCGACGATGTATTCCGTGATGTCCTGGATCGCTTCAGCATGATTGGCATAGTTGCGCTGCCAAACCCGTTCCATTCTTAAGTTTAAAAAGAAACGTTCCATCACCGCGTTATAGCTCCGGCATAACGCGCTACGCGCATTAGCCTGCTC
The DNA here is from genome assembly GCA_040386295.1 of Pseudomonadota bacterium. Taxonomy (GTDB): domain Bacteria; phylum Pseudomonadota; class Gammaproteobacteria; order Burkholderiales; family Rhodocyclaceae; genus JAZKFR01. Next base: position 1,182 of record JAZKFR010000024.1, read on the forward strand.
TGAAATGCTGCGCTTATTTTCCCAGCAGTTTGCTTTGCGACTCATGCTGCAAATCATGCCGTGTTGTTTGAGCAATTGTTGATATTCATGACGGGCATACTGGCTGCCTCGATCCGAGTGGATGATCACACCAGGCAGTGGTTTTCTTTGCCCGACGGCGAGGGTTAATGCCCGACAAACCAGCTCAGCAGGCATGCTGGAGTCCATCGCCCAGCCGATGATTTTGCGCGAGCACAAGTCCATCACCACGGCGAGATAAACCCAGCCGCTGCGGGTGCGGATGTAGGTGATGTCGGATGTCCACGCTTGGTTCGGCTGCGCAGGGTTAAATTGCCGGTTGAGCTTGTTTTCTGCGATCGGCAAGGTGTGTTTGCTGTCGGTGGTATTGACAAATTTCTGTTTCCAGACGGGTTTGATCTGCGCTTGGCGCATTAAGCGACGTACTTTGTAGCGGCCAATTTTGAACCCACGATCAGCCAGTTCGGTGGCGAGACGGCGGCTGCCGTAGCAAGAACCCGTCGCTTTAAACGCTGCTTTTAAATGGGTTGTGGTGGCACAAATAGCACGCTCTGGGTTCGGACGCCGAAGTGCTGCGTAGTAGCCTGATCGGCTAACGCCCAGTACCCGACACGCTTGCGCTATGCAGACCTTCTTTTGCCAGTGATCGATCATTTTGGGGATCATTTCACCGCGCGGGCAAAAAAGGCCGACGCTTTTTTTAGCAGGTCGTTGTCCGAGCGCAGCTGACGATTCTCTTGTTCCAGTTGGCGTATCCGTTGTTGTTCCGCTGTCAGGGGGCGACCAA
>JAZKFR010000025.1:0-7087 GCA_040386295.1 Pseudomonadota bacterium
AAAAGAGACCCATCAAGACATCGCGAAAAGGCTTGATGTCTTCTTCAACGCGATAACGATATTCCGTTTCAGAAATCAGCATGCCCGCAACAAAAGCACCTAAAGCCAAAGACAAGCCAGCGAGTTCGGTGAGGTAGGCCAAGCCGAGTGTGATCAGCAGCACGTTGAGCATAAACAGCTCGGAAGATTTTCCGTGCGCGACGATGTGAAACCATTGACGCAATAGAGCCTGGCCCCAAAACAACACAAAGCCGAGAATAAGCGCCGCTTTCAACAGCGCAATGCCCAAGGCCATCAACATCTGTTCCGCCGAATGCGAAAACGCGGGGATCAAAATCAGCAGGGGCACGACCGCTAAATCTTGAAACAACAAAACCCCCATAACTTCACGCCCATGCTTCGCGTCTAACTCTTGGCGCTCGATCAGCATCTTGGTGAGCAAGGCGGTCGACGACATCGCCACCACACCCCCCAGAGCAATCCCCGCTTGCCAGCTCAAATCAAAACAATAAGCCAAGGCACTGACGACCAGCAGGGTAGACAACACCTGCAACAAACCCAAACCAAAGACGATGCGTTTCATGGCGTAAAGCTTGGACAGCGAGAATTCCAAGCCAATCGAAAACATGAGAAAAACGACGCCAAATTCGGCAAGGTGTTCGGCACCGGAGAAACGGCCAAGCAGCCCTAAAGCATGGGGCCCGATCAAGCTGCCGACCAAGAGATAGCCAAGCGCTGGCGGCAAACTGAAACGACGACAAGCGATCACCGACAACACTGAGGCCCCTAGGAGCAGCAAAATAATCGGCAGCTTGTCCATCACTTAAGCTTTCTACTGCGGTGAGTTGGTCGAACAGAGCGCATCTAGCACGGCGCTATGGCTCGCCCAGAAAATGGACGGCAGTCGGCGCAGGATGATTTAAAAACACAATGGGCGCAATCCTCCTCTGCCACTTTCTCCGACCTCCCCTTCCTCCGGCAGGCCTTTGCTTCGGCATAAAGCTAAATCTGATGCCATTTGCCTCGACTAATTTCTTTGAGCACGTGCCGCTTGAACGCTACCGCCAGTGGTGACAGCTTTTTGCTCGCCGGGTGCACGATGTGCCAGGCAGAGGGCAAGGGAAAACCCTTCATGCCGATGCTGCTGACCCCCGTGCTCCTTTTAATGCCCGTGTAAAGCATGGCGGGAGATCACGCCGACCCCCAATCCGCTCGCCACGGGTTCTTTGATGGCTTCATTGTTGCCCAGTTCAAGCCGTATGTCTGGACGGAATTTCATCTTGCAGCGACTTATGGATCGGTCAGCGCAGCGACCTTTGTCACAAGCGTTCAATACCTGGAAAACCAGAACATCGCCTACGGTGGTGGACACATGGCGGCCGCCATGCTCTTGATGGAATCGCCTGCCATCAGCATGGCGATCATTTTTGTCAACGCCTTGCGGCGCAAAGGCGCACCAGAAATAGTCGCGCTAGGCAGTGGCGTTGCAGCCCTCGGCAGCGGGGTGAGCAAGCCCAGTCTGTCCGTCGGCAAAATTTTGCATGAATCGTGCACAGAGGAGGCTCAGATTAGCCTCAGTCTGATGCAACCTCGCCAGCCATCATCTCGGTGCAAATCTAGTGTTTCCAAGCTTCTGATATAATCGAGCGTTGCGCCTCACCAGATGTTAGACCAACCATGCCAACCTCCATTGACCCGTCCAAACCTAGCGCTGCCACTGCGCCTAACACGCCGATTAAAATCAAGCCGCAGGCATTAGCGCTAGCGCGCCAAGTTTTGCAGATTGAGGCGCATGCCGTATTGGCTTTGGCCGAGCGTATCGACGGCGCCTTTCTACAGGCCCTATCCCTAATCCTCAATTGTGCAGGCCGTGTCATCGTCAGCGGCATCGGCAAATCAGGCCACATCGCGCGCAAAATTGCCTCAACGCTGGCCAGTACCGGCACACCTGCGTACTTTGTACATCCTGCTGAAGCGCGCCACGGCGACCTGGGCATGATTACGCGGGACGATGTCTTGATTGCCTTATCCAATTCGGGCGAAAGCGAAGAGCTACTGGCCATTTTGCCGTCGATCAAGCGTCAAGGCGCCAAGCTGATCAGCCTAACGGGCAATCCGAACTCTGCCCTGGCACGCAGCGCCGACGTGCATCTTGATGCGGCGGTAGCGCAAGAAGCTTGCCCGCTTAACCTAGCGCCCACCGCCAGCACCACGGTCGCGCTGGCGCTGGGCGACGCGTTGGCGGTCGCCTTACTCGACGCACGCGGCTTTGGCGCAGAAGATTTTGCCCGCTCGCACCCCGGCGGCAGCTTAGGTCGTCGCTTGCTCACCCGGGTGCGTGATGTCATGCGCAGCGGCGCGGATGTACCCAAAGTGCTGCCTAGTCAGGCGGTTACTGACGCCATTCTGGAAATATCGCGCGGTGGCATCGGCATGAGCGTGGTCGTCAGCAGTAGCAATCAAGTCATCGGCATTTTTACCGACGGCGACCTACGGCGCGCTTTTGGCCAAAACCTAGACTTGCGTAGCTTGCACGTATTCGATGTCATGCGTGATAAACCACGCACCATCGGCGCAGAGCAGCTGGCAGCCGAAGCGGTCGACATGATGGAACGCTACAAAATCAACCAACTCCCCGTCGTCGATAACGCAGGCCATCTGCTTGGCGCACTGAATATGCACGATCTTTTTAAGGCCAAGGTGATTTGATGACGCAGCACAAAGACGCCAAGGCGGCGGCGAAAGAACTCAAACTGATGGCCTTCGACGTCGACGGGGTGATGACCGACGGCAGCCTTTATTACAGCGACAACGGGGTTGAAAGCAAAGCCTTCAACACCCTAGACGGCCACGGCATCAAGCTATTGCTTCAGGCCGGAATCGAAGTCGCCATCATCACCGGACGACGCTCTAAATGCCTCGCATTGCGTGCCGAAAACTTGGGCATACACCACCTCTTTCAAGGCATCGAACATAAGCTTGAGACGATGCGACAGTTGCTCGCACAGCTGGGCATAGACGCGGCTCACGCCGGTTATATGGGCGATGACACAGTCGATCTCGAACTGATGCAAGCGCTCGGCTTTGCGGCAAGCACGGCAGATGGACACCCTGATGTCGCCCCGCACGCGCACTTCATCAGCACACGGGGCGGCGGGCGTGGCGCTGTACGCGAGGTCTGCGATTTCATCCTGCGTGCGCAAGACAAATATCCGACACGGCAAGTTAAGCCAGCGTCAGCTGCGCATTCGGCTGCACACTAACGATGAAGAACTGGAGCAGTGCGCGCCTGCCGCTGGCCATTTTGTTGACTCTCACCAGCCTGACCTTTTGGCTAAGGCACGCTATTGAGCTGCCCGAAGAGCGCAAAGACGGCCACACGCGTCACGATCCTGATTACGTCATTGAACAACTTAAATTGCGTAAATTGGACGCCGCAGGACAACTGCAATACATACTGAAAGCAGAGCAGATAAAGCACTTCCCGGACGACGACACAACCGATCTGCGTTTGCCTGAATTACTGTATCTACACCCGAGCCGGCCGCAAACGACCATTAGCAGTAACTCAGCGCACATCAGCCAAGATGGCAAACAAGTTGATTTTGTCCAGAACGTTCAGGTACGGCGCGCTGGCACCGATAGCCAAGCGCCCATGCTGGCCGAAACGGCTCAGCTTACGGTTCGCCCGGACGAAGAAACCGCGTACACCCCCGATGCCGTGCTGATCACACAAGGCTCATCCTGGCTTAAAGGAGTGGGTCTGAGCATAGACCACGCGCAAGGAACCTACCGCCTGGAATCCCAAGCGCTTGCTGAACTCTCACCGCGCAACAGCCCAACACAACAATCAACGCAACAATCAACGCAACAATCAACGCAAAAGCACTCGCCATGAAACCACGCATCTCACCGTATTTACTCACCCTCAGCCTGCTGCTGGGTAGCGCCTTCACCTCAACGGCTTGGGGCGAACGCGCAGACCGGGACAAACCGATTCATATTGAAGCAGACCGCATCAGCGTCGATGATGTAAAAAAACTACAGACCTTTGAGGGCAAAGTCATTCTGACGCAAGGCAGCTTACAGATTCGCGCGCATCGTTTAACCGTCGCGCAGAATCCCGACGGCTTTCAGACCGGAACCGCAGTAGGCGGCGCCAGCAGCGCCAAGGGACTCGCCTACTTCCGGCAAAAACGCGAAGGCAAAGACGAATTCATCGAAGGCGAAGCAGAGCGCATAGAACACGATATGCGCAACGAAAAGACTCAATTTACGGCGCGTGCTTGGATCAAAAACGGACAGGACGAAATTCGCGGAAACTACATCGTCTACGACGCTTTGACCGAAAAATACCAAGTCAATTCAGGCAGCGCAAACGAGAACAAAACGGGCAAAGCCAACAGCACGAAAGACAACTCAGATAACTCAGACAACCGAGTCCGCGCCATTATTCAACCGCGCAAAAACAACGAACCCGCTAGCGGCAAAAGCAACAATGTCCGAACGGGCGAATAAGCCAAAACCAAAGATTGCAGCCAGGCAAAGTGCCGCGTCCAGCCCAAACCCGCATTCGCCCAACCAAACTCAGCGCCGACCCAAGGAGTTCGCACCATGACGGAACACGCCCCCTACCAAAACATTCTGCTTGAACGCCATGGCCGGGTCGGCCTCATCGCGCTCAACCGCCCACAACAACGCAACGCCTTGTGCGAAGAACTGGTCAACGAACTAACACAAGCGCTCGACCTCCTAGAAGCCTCGCCAGACATCGGCGCGATCGTCATCACCGGCTCAGACACCGTGTTCGCAGCCGGCGCCGACATCAGTGCGCTACAAAACCTCAGCTATCAAGACGCCTATTTAAACGACTACGTAACGCGCAACTGGGAACGCGTCAGAAGCTGTCGCAAACCGGTCATTGCCGCCGTCGCCGGCTACGCGCTCGGCGGTGGCTGCGAGCTGGCGATGATGTGCGACTTTATTCTAGCCGGCGAAAACGCCCAATTCGGCATGCCAGAAATCAAACTGGGCACCCTCCCTGGCGCGGGTGGAACGCAACGTTTACCGCGTGCGATTGGCAAAGCCAAAGCGATGGAAATGTGCCTAACCGGTCGGCTGATGGACGCTAACGAGGCCGAATGTAGCGGCTTAGTCGCACGCGTCATCGCCAGCGAGCAACTGCGTAGCGAAGCGCTCGCCTGCGCACAAAAAATCGCCGAGGCCTCGTTGCCCGCCGCGATGATGATCAAAGAAACAATCAATCGCGCTTTTGAAACGCATCTCAACGAAGGCATTTTGTTTGAACGCCGCGTTTTTCACGCCAGCTTTGCGCTGGCCGATCCAAAAGAAGGCATGTCCGCCTTCCTCGAAAAACGCAAAGCAAAATTCAAACATCGCTAGAGCAAAACGCCAAGCCTACCTGGCCTTAAAACCTCATCTGCGACCAGCTGCGGCCAGCTTAGCCCCGATTAAATGCCAGTCTCTGCTTACCCTGCCAAACGAAGTCCGACCAAGTTAAGGCCGCATGCAACTCACCCTAATCATCCCCGAACTCATCTGGCCACAAGCAAACGAGCGCAGCGCCTTTAGCGCCACAGCAGAAGGCAAACCCATCGCCCACGCGCTCAGCAAGCTCCTCGCACGCAGTAGCTTGCAACGAGCGCCGCAACAAGCGCTGGAATACACGCTGGCACAACAATTCACTTGGCCGCCCGCCTTGGCGAATGACTTCCCCTACGCCGCCTTACGCCAGCTTGGAGAATCAAGCCCCATCGCGCCCGAATCTGGCACAGCGGCAAGCGACACGCCCGACGCCAACGCAAGCGCATCACTCTGGCTGTGCGCCGACCCAGTTCATCTCAACTTTCAGCAAGACAAATTCATTGTCGTCCCCGGCGACCAGCTCGAACTCAGCCTCAACGCAATGCAAACCCTGGCAGCAGACCTCAATCACAGCCTAGCTGGGCTGACTGAGCACATCGGCCTGAAAGCGTGTTTATCCCCTGCCAGTGCAGAGCGTTGGTATTTAGCACTGACTGCGCCGACAGCCAGCGCCTACGCAGAATTAGCGCACACGCTGGCCAGCGCAAAAATTCAACCCCTGTCGCACGTCGCCGGACAGGCGCTGCAGCAACCCCTGCCGGAAACAAAAGCGGCGCGCAGCCTGCGCAAGCTGCTCAACGAAATTCAAATGTTGCTGCACGTACATCCGTTCAATACGGCACGCAGCAACGCCGGGCAAAGCACGCTCAACAGTCTGTGGCTGTGGGGCAGCTCAGCAGAAGCGCTGCCGATACGGCTCAACAGCCCTTTTCAAGCCGTATGGAGCACACAAACGCTCGCCATCGGCCTAGCGCGCGCCGCGCAAATAGCGCAGCACAATCCGCCCAGCACAGCGGCAAAACTCTTCGCGCAAATGCAGCCTGGCGAACATCATCTAGTGCTGCTTGAAGACCTGATCGACGCGACGCAAAAACAAGAAGCCGAGGCCTACCGCAACACCCTAGGCGGACTCGATCAAGGCTGGTTTGCGCCACTACATCAAGCCTTGCGTAAGCGCCAACTGCGCCGTCTCAACCTGATCAGCAGCAGTGCCTACGGCAATTTACACTGGCACAGCACGGCGCTAGATCAATGGAAAATTTGGCGGACCACACCCAGTCTCTGCAAACTAGCAAAAACGCTGGCCGAATCACCCAACGAAAACCGCTAGGCAAAACCCAAGCTAGACAGAGCGAGCGGCACGCCGCCCTCAGTACGCGCATTACCACGACCAGCTACTCACCTCTAAAAAATTCCCCTCCTGGGGAGGGGTGCCCGAAGGGCGGGGTGGTCGCCTGGCAGAACAACCACCCCGTCAGGCTTCGCCTGCCACCCCTCCACGGGAGGGGAATAGCACGGGGGATACAGATTGCTGGTGACCGAGGGGCTTCGCCGGCCACACTTCCGCATGCAGGGCGAGCGGCACGCCGCCCTCAGTACGCGCATTACCGCGACCAGATGCTCACCTCTAAAAAATTCCCCTCCTGCGGAGGGGTGCCCGAAGGGCGGGGTGGTCGCCTGGCAGAACAACCACCCCGTCAGG
>JAZKFR010000025.1:7187-10078 GCA_040386295.1 Pseudomonadota bacterium
CTTCGCCTGCCACCCCTCCACGGGAGGGGAATAGCACGGGGGGCTTCGTCTAACATCCTTCCACAAGGGGAGAATACGCAGAGATGAGGAATACAAACGCTTACATGTCTCTACCCTTTAACCCTGCACTGAAAGAACGCGCCAAGGCGCTTCGTAAAGCGGGGATGCTGCACGAGGCTTTGCTATGGAATCAGCTCAAACGGAAAAACCTCAACGGATTGGATTTCGATCGACAGAAGATCATCGGTAACTATATCGTTGATTACTTCTGTGCCGTAAAAGGCGTCGTGATCGAAGCGGATGGCGCTTCGCATATTGGGCGGGAAGTGTACGACGCAGATCGAGATGCCTATCTACATAGCTTGGGACTGGTGGTCATTCGCATAGCGGTCAGCGAAGTTTTGCAAAATATGCACGGCGTCGTGGCGTTTCTGAAGAACCATCCCGCCCTGTCGGACGCTCCTCCCCAGTAGGCAAACTGATGAGCGAAGACCCCAAACCCTTTCGCTATGAAGCTCTTGGAAAAAACCGCGCAGCTTCAGGAAGAGCATATGCAAGCCATGATTACCGCCTTGCATCGCGAGGGTCAGGGATAATACGAATTGGCATCTAGTATTCAACGTCAGTCCTTTTCCTTTACCGCTTTGTCACCCCGCCACGAGAACAGCATGCCCAGTCCTTCACCCCAAACAAACACGACAACACATACCCGCACGCGCACGGTCGCACCCAATGTGCAATGGCAACTCGAACAAGAAGGCCTGCATCCCCTATTGGCACGCATCTACGCCGCACGCGGCATCGTCAAGCGGAGCGAACTCGATTACGAGCTGAAAGCGCTGCTCCCGCCCGCGCTGCTGAGCAACACCGAAACGGCAGCGATCTTGTTGGCCGATGCGCTAGAGAGCGAAGCCAAGATTCTGATCGTTGCCGATTACGACTGCGACGGCGCAACCGCCTGCGCGGTCGGCATGCGCGCGCTACGCGCCATGAGTCAAAACTGTGCGGCGCAAATCGATTACCTAGTGCCCAATCGCTTCACCTACGGCTACGGACTTTCGCCAGAAATCGTTGACCTCGCCGCCAGCGCCAGTCCCTTTGGCTGTCCTGATTTAATCGTCACCGTAGACAACGGCATCGCCAGCGTTGAAGGCGTTGCCCGTGCACAGGCCTTGGGCATTGCTACGCTGATCACAGATCACCATTTACCGGGCGAAACGCTGCCCGCAGCCGATTGCATCGTCAATCCAAATCAAGCCGGCTGCTCTTTTCCCAGTAAGTGCATCGCCGGCGTCGGCGTCATGTTTTACGTCATGCTCGCCTTACGCGCCGAACTACGCGCACGCGACTGGTTCGGCGCAGACAGCGGCAGGCGCGAACCTAATCTCGCTGCGCTGCTCGACCTCGTCGCACTGGGCACGGTTGCTGACGTCGTCAAGCTCGATCGCAACAACCGGATTCTCGTCAGCGAAGGTTTAAAACGCATGCGCACAGGCAAACTCTCGCCTGGCTTAGACGCCCTATTCCACGCCGCCGGACGCGATCCCGCGCAAGCTTCGGCAATGGACATGGGCTTTATGATCGGCCCGCGCCTGAACGCCGCCGGACGACTCGCCGATATGTCGCTCGGCATCGAATGCTTAATCACCGACGACCCGGCGCGCGCGCTCAACATCGCGCAGCAGCTCGACGTACTCAACCGCGAACGACGCAGCATCGAAGCCGAAATGCAGGAAAAAGCACAAATACTGCTGCAACAGCTGGAACAGGAACAAGCAGACAAGACAGATGAAACACCTAACGAAGCAGCGGGAATCGCCCTATTCCACCCCGACTGGCATCAAGGCGTGGTCGGCATTCTCGCCTCGCGCATCAAAGAACAAAAACACCGTCCCGTGTTCGCTTTTGCCCGTGGCGAAAACGGCGAAATCAAAGGCTCTGGACGCTCTATACCCGGTCTACATCTACGCGATGCCCTAGACCTCGTATCAAAACGCGCACCCGGCCTACTCATTCGCTTTGGCGGACACGCCATGGCCGCCGGCGCCAGCCTGCTAGAGCGCGACTTTGCGCGCTTTCGCGAACTGTTTGCCGAGATCGCCGACGCATTACTCTCTCCGGCCGAACGCACGCGCACCATAGAGACTGACGGCAAACTGGAATCCGCTTACCTCTCGCTAGAAACCGTACATATGCTCGAACGCGAAGTCTGGGGACAAGGTTTCCCAGCACCTATTTTTGAAGACGAATTTGTCGTCGAAAGCCAACGCATACTCAAAGAAAAACACCTGAAGATGCGCCTGCGCAAAGGCAATCAAAGAATCGACGCAATTCAGTTCAACTTCAAAAACAGCCCAGGCAACAGCATCCGCGCCACCTACCGTATCTCGATTAACGATTACAACGGCGTGCAAAGCCCGCAATTGATGATCGAGCACATTGAGGACTGCACGGGCAGCGCTTAAAACGCAAGCAAGGCGCAAGCTCGTCAAAGCAGAAACAGAGCAGCAAACAATCTCAATACGCGGGCACTTTGCAAGCACCAAGGCGTAAAGCAAAGACAAACAACAGGCAGATTTAATCTGCCCAATAGTCGGTCAATCTTTTAGAATCATGGCTTCAACTTATTTTATTGATCAGGATTAAGCTATGTATGCAGGAATAGTCGATTGGCCGTGGTGGGGCTACGTCTTACTAACACTGGGCTTGACCCATGTCACCATTGCCGCAGTCACGATTTATCTGCACCGACATCAAGCGCATCGCGCGCTGGATCTGCATCCGCTGCCAGCGCATTTTTTTCGGTGCTGGCTATGGCTAAGTACCGGCATGGTGACCAAAGAATGGGCCGCCATCCACCGCAAACATCACGCCAAATGCGAGACCGTAGA
>JAZKFR010000026.1:0-5257 GCA_040386295.1 Pseudomonadota bacterium
TAACGTGCGGCTTCTTACGCTCAAATTTTTCCTTAGCCATTACCGGTACCTCAAAACATTAGAAGTTACGAAAGAAATACATGGAACATAAACAACAGTGAGGAACATCGAGTGCTTTAATCAAAAAACGCAAACACTAGAACAAATCTTGGTGCCCATGGGCAGGATTGAACTGCCGGCCTCTCCCTTACCAAGGGAGTGCTCTGCCACTGAGCTACATGGGCGTCCTGCCTGCTCACCAAAAACATCGTGGAGCGGGTGAAGGGAATCGAACCCTCGTCTTAAGCTTGGAAGGCTTCAGCTCTACCATTAAGCTACACCCGCAAAACCCAGAAAAAAACTCGGACACTATTCCCACGGCGTAAACGATGCTTAGTACTTCGATGCTTAGTATACTTTTTACTTTTAGCGAAAACTTGGTGGAGGGAGAAGGATTCGAACCTTCGAAGGCAGAGCCGTCAGATTTACAGTCTGATCCCGTTGACCGCTTGGGTATCCCTCCAACTTCAGAACCCAAAATTTTGACGCTTTAAGCGCGAAATGTCAAATAATTTTTGAGCGAGGGGACTCATTCTAGCAGTATCTGTGCCCGAACACCATTTGCTCAGCGAGATTCGGCTCTCTATTAACTCAAAAAGCTCGGCACAACCCGGTGCAGAAAAGCCAAGAGCAAATAGAAGGCGCCTGGGAAAGCAGCCCTGTTTATTTTTGCGCAGGGTAAATCGAATAAATCTAATAAAACAAATCTTCAGTGCTGCAACGCAAGATTACAGCGCCAAAGCAATTAGATACAATGCGCGACCGCTTATCTGCGGCAGACCAATTAAGGACGGCGTGCATTCACAAGATGTGCGACTGCTATTCCTCTACTAGGAGAGTTTCATGAGCGACCTTTCGATCACGCTGGACGACCGCTATACGGCGCATTCAGGGCGTGTTTTTCTGACCGGAACACAGGCGCTGGTTCGCTTGCCGATGTTGCAGCGTATGCGTGACGAAGCAGCGGGTTTGAATACTGCCGGCTTTATCTCGGGTTATCGCGGCAGCCCGCTGGGCGGATTAGATCAGGGCTTATGGAAAGCCAAAAAACACCTTGACGCGCAACGTATTGTTTTTCAGCCTGGCGTCAATGAAGATCTGGCTGCAACTGCGATTTGGGGATCACAGCAGCTCAATTTGTTTCCTGGTGCGAAATACGATGGCGTGTTTGCCATGTGGTACGGCAAAGGCCCCGGTGTTGATCGTTGTGGCGACGTTTTTCGCCACGCTAATGCGGCTGGCTCTGCCAAGCTGGGCGGTGTACTGGTTATCGCAGGCGATGACCATGCGGCAAAATCCTCAACCTTACCGCATCAAACCGAGCACATTTTTAAAGCAGTGATGATGCCGGTGTTGTATCCAGCAAACGTTCAGGAGTACCTAGACTACGGCTTGCATGGCTGGGCGATGAGCCGTTATTCGGGTTGCTGGGTGGCGATGAAAGCTTTGGCTGACACCGTCGAGACTTCTTCTTCTGTTTCGATAGATTTGCATTCGCCGCTGATTCAATTGCCTGAAGATTTTGAGCTGCCGCAAGACGATCCGCATGGGCTGAATATTCGTTGGCCAGATCCACCGCTACAACAAGAAGCACGGCTGATCAATCACAAGCTGTACGCAGCGCTGGCGTATTGTCGCGCCAATAAACTTAACCGCATCATCATCGACAGTCCAAAGCCACGCTTTGGCATCATCACCAGCGGCAAATCTTATTTAGACGTACGTCAAGCCTTCGATGAACTGGGGATTACCGACGAACTGGCAGCCAGCATCGGCATTCGCTTGTACAAAATTGGGATGGTTTGGCCGCTTGAAGCGGAAGGCGTACGCCGCTTCGCAGAAGGCCTGGAAGAAATTTTTGTCATTGAAGAAAAACGCCAGCTGATTGAATACCAGCTGAAAGAAGAGCTGTACAACTGGCGTGAAGACGTACGCCCACACGTCATTGGCAAATTTGACGACAAAGGCGAATGGTCGCGCATCCCCAGCGGCAATGGACATTTGATTCAAGGTGATTGGTTGCTGCCTGCGGCGGGCGAGCTTTCGGTTGCGCAGATTGCGCGTGCGCTGGCTTCTCGCATTGCCCGTTTTTTCACTTCGCCAACGATTGAAGCGCGACTGGCCTTGATTGAACAAAAGCAAAAAGCGCAATCGACGGCAATCATTTTAGGCAGCAGCAGTGGCAAGCTGGCCATTCAACGTACCCCTTACTTCTGCTCGGGCTGCCCGCACAACACCTCTACACACGTACCAGAAGGGTCACGCGCCGTGGCAGGTATTGGCTGCCACTACATGGTGACGTGGATGGATCGCAATACGGACACCTTCACACACATGGGGGGTGAAGGTGTGACCTGGGTCGGCCAAGCACCCTTCACAAACGAAAAGCATATTTTTTCAAACTTAGGTGACGGCACCTATTTCCACTCCGGCCTGCTGGCGATTCGCCAATCGATCGCAGCCAAGGTGGCAATCACCTACAAAATTCTGTTTAACGATGCGGTGGCCATGACGGGTGGCCAGCCCGTTGATGGCACGATGAGCGTTGCCCAAATGACGCGCGAGCTGGAAGCCGAAGGCGTGAAAAAAATAGTCATCGTCACCGATGAGCCAGAGAAATACGAGCAAATGCAAGGCTTGGTGCCCAACACTCCGATTTATCACCGTGACCAACTCGACACTGTGCAGCGTAGCTTGCGCGAATATCCGCAAGTCTCAATCTTGATTTACGACCAGACCTGCGCTACTGAAAAACGACGTCGGCGCAAGCGGGGTAAATTGCTTGATCCGGCCAAACGCGTCTTCATCAACGAAGCCGTCTGCGAAGGCTGTGGCGACTGTAGCGTGCAATCGAGCTGCTTATCGGTAGTGCCAATCGAGACCGAGTTTGGGCGCAAACGGGCGATTGATCAGTCGTCGTGCAACAAAGACTATTCCTGCGTCAAGGGCTTCTGCCCAAGCTTTGTCACGGTTGAAGGGGGCAAGCTACGCAAAGGACGTGCGCTCGCGGCGGATGAGCAGCTGTTTGCCGAATTGCCGCTGCCGACCCTGCCGAGCACCAGCCGTCCCTTCAATATGTTGATTACTGGCGTCGGCGGTACCGGCGTGATCACCTTGGGCGCGCTTCTTGGAATGGCCGCACACATCGACGGCAAGGGCGTTTCAGTGCTAGATATGACTGGCCTGGCACAAAAGTACGGCGCTGTTTTTTCGCACTTACGGATTGCTGATCGACCCGAAGACCTGCATGCAGCCAGGATTGCCACAGGCGAAGCAGACGCCCTGATTGGGGGCGACCTAGTTGTCACGGCAGGAGCAGAAGCCTTATCCAAAGTATTGGCGGGCAAAACACGAGCCGTCGTCAATGTGGCCGAAACCCCCACCGCCGATTTCATTGGCAACCCAGCTTGGCAGTTCCCAAAACAAGCGATGCAGAATCAAGTGATCGAGGCTTGCGGCAAAGATCAGGTGCTCTTTCTTGACACGCAGCAAATGGCAACCCGACTGATGGGAGACGCGCTTTACGGCAACCTTTTCCTACTTGGTGTCGCTTGGCAACAAGGCTTAGTGCCGCTGTCACTGGCGGCAATTGATAAGTCAATTGAGCTGAACGGGGCAGCGGTTGAGCAAAACCGCAAGGCATTCACTTGGGGTCGTCGCGCGGCACACGACTTAGAAGCAGTGCAACGCTTTATCGCCCCGAACAAAGTACTGTCGATCCAAACAAGCTCGTCTAATGGTGTAGACGAGCTGATACGACGTCGTAGCGAAACATTGCGCGCCTACCAGAATGAGGCTTACGCAGAAAGGTATCGCCGCTTGGTCGAACAGGTACGTGCGGCTGAACATGAGGCCTCAGCGCAATCAACCGCCCTGACCGAAGCCGTTGCACGCTATTACTTCAAATTGTTGGCGATTAAGGATGAATACGAGGTGGCTCGTTTGTACACCGACCCCGCCTTCATGCAGCGCTTGAACGAAAGTTTTGAAGGCGATTTTCGTCTGCGCTTCCACTTGGCACCGCCCTTGCTGTCAAAGCCAGACCCCGTCAGCGGCAAAATTGCCAAACGCAGTTACGGCGCTTGGATGATGAACGCGTTCAAAGTCTTGGCCAAACTCAAAGGACTGCGCGGAACGGCCTTCGACTTGTTTTCGTACACGGCAGAACGCCGTATGGAGCGGCAACTGATCGCGGACTATGAGGCTGATATTGAACTGATCATCAAAACGCTGAAACGCATCAATACCCGCCCGCAGCTAGGCAACGCCATTGAGTTGGCTAAGTTACCTGAAGAAATTCGCGGCTACGGGCACGTTAAAGCGGCAGCAGTGGCGCAAACTCAGAAGAAACGTAACGCACTGCGCCAGAGTTTGGACGTAGAGAGTAGCAGTAGCGCACCGACACAAGCAGCAGCTTAGGCACGGGCACTTGAAGTGAACGCCGGGGGCGTATGCGATAGCGCGACTATCGCATACGCCCCCGGCACAAAAACCAAAGCACATTGATCGGATAAAAACCCTGCGCATTAAAACCGGCAGAGAGTTGCGTTGTTGCATTACTGACTTCGCCTTGCCTTGCTACAGCAATGTCTACGGCGCGTAAAGTTAGCCTCTATTCCGCTTCATGCACATTGCGAAATTGGCATCAAAGCTTAAGCGCACTTAAATTGTCGCTGCTATATGAAGACTTTGTTGCGCTTTTGCGTAGTCTCCACGCGCCATCAAAGGCCAGGCAATGCGACAACGATTGAGCGCTGTATCGATGAGCGCCTGCTCTTCACGGCGCGGCGCCTTGAGTACGTAATTGATGACTTCGTGGCGCACACCAGGATGTCCGATACCCAGACGTAAGCGCCAAAAATCGGCGGAGCCGAGTTGCGCTTGAATGTCTTTGAGCCCGTTATGCCCACCATTACCCCCACCTTGTTTGAGACGGATTCCGCCTGGGGGTAAATCAAGTTCGTCGTGCACGACCAATATTTCTGCTACTTCAATTTGATAAAACTTGGCCAGAGCAGCCACTGCCTGACCGGAATGATTCATGTAGGTGCTTGGCTGTAGAAGCCAAAGTGGACGAGGCGAGGCACCAGCGACTAAATTAGACGAGTCTGCACGCCCAAGTTGGCCAAAGAATTTTGCTTGCGGCGTCAATTGAACCTTCAAATCGCACGCCAGCTGATCGATGAACCAGAAACCAAGATTGTGCCGATGTGTGGCG
>JAZKFR010000026.1:5267-20543 GCA_040386295.1 Pseudomonadota bacterium
CGCTGCCGGGATTACCTAAACCGACGATGAGTCGAGGCGCTGTCATAGAGGTCATGGCAAAGTATGTAGATAAAAATTTGAATCTAATGGCATGTGTCTATCTATCTGCAGCAACACGCTCTCGCTACATGTCTGCGCAGCGCGTGCTGGATAGGGAGACCTTATGCCTTTGTAAACCAGGGAGTGTTACAAAAACCCGATGAACAATGGGTCTCTGCCAAAGACTCTGCCAAATATACGCCACAAAGAAAAACCGCCCTCAGGCGGTTTTTCTTTGTGCTGATCAGCTTAACTAGCTTTAATTAGCCTCAGAGACAGAAGGCGAAACACGGCTTATGCAGTCTCTTCGGTAGTTTCAGCAGCGCTTCCCTTCTTCAGCTGAATCATGGCAACCACGCCATCATCGCCATGCACTACAGGCTTGACGCCGACTGGGAAGTTCAACTGTGAAATATGCACGGAATGGCCTGCTGCCAGATCCTTCAAATCTACCTCGATAAACACAGGCAAATCTTGCGGCAAACAGCTGACTTCGATTTCGTTCAGAACGTGTGAAACACTGCCACCGGAGAGTTTGACGCCAGGCGCAATATCCGCATTGATGAAGTGCAAAGGCACTTTTTGCTGAATAACATGTGTTGTATCAACACGTAAAAAATCAACGTGCAGAACGAGCGGTTTGTAAGCATGCATTTGCGCATCGCGCAACAGAACCGTTTCGCTGACGCCTTCGATATTGAGCGTTAACACCGAGGCGTGAAACGCTTCTTTACGCAGACTCAGCAAAATCTGATTGTGCTCAAGACTGATCAGTTGGGGTGCCGTTTTTCCGCCGTACACAATGGCAGGAACTTGCTTCGCCAGACGCAGGCGGCGGCTCGCTCCGGACCCCTGCAAGGTGCGTTTTTTCGCGTTTAATTCAAATTTCATGAACAACTCCTAAGTACAACAAACCCTGTCCGCGACCAGACAGGGGGTTAAAAAAACAGGATTTCTTATTCGATAAACAAAGAGGAAACGGAGTCTTCGTTACTGATCCGGCGAATCGTTTCTGCCATCACATCAGCCACGGATAATTGGCGAATCTTGCTACATTGCCGCGCGTCCTCGCGCAGCGGGATGGTATCGGTCACGACCAACTCATCAAGCGCCGACGCGTCGATACGTTCGACTGCACCGCCCGACAGCACAGGGTGAGTACAGTAGGCGAGCACCTTAGTGGCGCCTTGTTCTTTCAAGGCAGCCGCAGCTTTGCACAGGGTGCCAGCGGTATCGACCATATCGTCCATTAGGACACAGGTTCGACCTGATACCTCGCCAATGATATTCATCACTTCGGAAACGTTGGCTTTAGGACGACGCTTATCGATGATCGCCAAATCGCATTCCAAACGTTTGGCCAGAGCGCGGGCGCGAATCACGCCGCCCACGTCGGGCGAAACGACCATCAGATCGCTGAAGTTTTTCTTCCAGACGTCTGCCAATAAAATGGGCAGAGAGTAGATGTTATCAACTGGGATATTGAAGAATCCTTGGATCTGATCGGCGTGCAGATCCATCGTCAACACGCGGTGCACGCCCGCCGCAGAGAGTAGATCGGCGACCAGTTTGGCCGCAATCGACACCCGCGCCGAACGGACTCGACGATCCTGGCGAGCGTAGCCAAAATACGGAATCGCTGCGGTAATGCGAGCAGCCGAAGCGCGCTTTAAGGCGTCGGCCATGATCAGCAGTTCCATCAAATTTTCGTTTGACGGCGCACAGGTCGATTGCAAGATAAAAACGTCTTTACCGCGCACGTGCTCTTGAATCTCGACTGTCACTTCGCCGTCCGAAAAGCGCCCTACATTGGCTCGACCCAGCGATATATTGAGTCGTTTAACCACATCTGAAGCAAGCTTGGGATTGGCGTTACCGGTGAAGACCATCAGGCTATCGTAAGCCATAGCGAATTCTCTGGTTTAGGGGGTTGGACGTTGAGTGGTGCTTGACTGAAACCAGAGCTAGTAGCACAGCGAAAAACACATGGCGCGATCGATTGCTGCCAATCATTTGTAAAGCAATAGCATCTAGCGGACACCTTGCACGGCAATATCGGGAATGCAGCAGCAGGCCGAAGTCAATTGAAATCGAAATCGAAATCCGAAGTACAAAGTACGAATACGTCATACGCAAAACAATGACGGACACCGCTGTTTCAGTGGCTGGGGAAGAAGGATTCGAACCTTCGCATGCCGGAATCAAAATCCGGTGCCTTAACCAGCTTGGCGACTCCCCAGCAGTCGTTCGCAAAATCAGCGAGCAAACGAGGCGCGGATTATACCGGTCTTTTTGCAAAAAGAACATCCATACGCACAACATCTATCCCGCGCTTAATCTCTCGCGCAATTAAAGTGAGTGCTTGAAGGCGAGTGCATTAGCGAAGACTTGGCACACGTCGATCACGCAGCAGACAGCAGCGGTAAAGCGTCAGTGCTATCAATGCGCCTCGTCCCAATTTGCCCCACTCCCCAGCTCGGCGATCAGGGGTACGCGCAATTGAGCCACTTGCGCCATCAGCCCAGGCAGCGCCGCGCGGATGACGCTCAGTTCGCTATTCGGCACTTCTAGCACCAATTCGTCGTGCACCTGCATGATCACCCGTGACGCCAGCTGTTGCTGCACGATCCATTGTTCGGCAGCGATCATCGCCAGCTTGATTAAGTCAGCAGCGGTACCTTGCATCGGCGCGTTGATCGCCGCGCGCTCAGCGCCCTGGCGACGACTTGCTTGGCTTGCGTGAATTTCGGGCAGCCACAAACGACGGCCAAAAACCGTCTCGACATAGCCCTGTTCTTTCGCCGCTTGACGTGTATTTTCCATATAACGCGCCACCCCGGGATAGCGCGCGAAATAACGCTCGATATAGGCCTGCGCAGCACTGCGCTCAAGATTGAGTTGGCGCGCCAGACCAAAAGCGCTCATGCCGTAAATCAGCCCGAAGTTAATGACTTTGGCGACACGCCTTTGCTCAGCGCCAACTTCAATCGGCGTCAGCCCAAAAATTTCGGCAGCCGTGGCGCGATGTACGTCTTCGCCACGCAAAAACGCACCGAGCAAACCTTCGTCTTGCGAGAGGTGCGCCATGATGCGCAATTCAATCTGCGAGTAGTCCGCCGAGACTATTGAGGCTCCGGCAGGCGCAACAAAAGCCGCACGGATACGGCGCCCTTCCGCCGTACGGATCGGGATGTTTTGCAAATTTGGCTCGCTCGACGCCAAGCGCCCCGTCACGGCAACCGCTTGCGCGTAATGGGTGTGCACGCGGCCTGTCTGCAGGTTGACCATCTTCGGCAATTTGTCGGTATAGGTGCTTTTTAATTTCGACAGCTGGCGCGATTCGAGCAAAATTTTGGGCAGGGGATAGTCCAAAGCCAACTCGGACAAAACAGCCTCGTCGGTAGACGGCGTCCCGGTAGGCGTTTTCTTTTTCACCGGCAGGGCTAATTTATCGAACAAAATCTCAGCGAGTTGCTTCGGAGAATTGAGGTTAAACACCTGGCCAGCCGCCACATAGGCTTCTGCTTCTAAGCCATGCAAGCGCTCGCCGAGCTCTTGGCTCTGCGCCGCCAGCAAATCGGCGTCGATCAACACGCCGGTGCGTTCGATGTGATACAGCACCTCACGCACAGGCAGCTCAATTTCGCTGTAGATGCGCTGCAAACCGGAGTCAGCCGTAATCTGCGGATATAGTTTTTGGTGCAAACGCAAACACAGATCGGCGTCTTCGGCGGCGTAGGGCGCGGCCTGCTCTAGTGCGACCTGCGCGAAGCCAATTTGATTCACACCTTTACCGCAGAGCGCTTCGTATGCAATCGTTTCCAACCCCAGGTGGCGCCGCGCTAACTGACCCAGATCGTGCCCGCGCACACCATCTTTGCCTGATTCAAGCACATACGATTGGAGCAAGGTATCGTGCGCCACCCCGCGCAAAGGGATGCCGTAGTTGGCAAACACATGCTGATCGTATTTGAGATTTTGCCCAATCTTGGCGTGCTGAGACGAAGCCAGCCAGGGTTTAAGGCGTTCAAGCACCGCGTCTAGCGCAAGCTGTGCTGGGACGCCTGGGTAATCGTGCGCCAGCGGTAGATAAGCTGCTTCACCCGGCGCCACTGCGAAAGAAATGCCGACAAGACGCGCGGCGAAGGGATCAAGGCTGCTGGTTTCCGTATCCAGCGCGGTCAACGGCGCCGCTTCAATTTTGCCCAGCCACAGCTCAAAACTGTCCCAATCGCGAATCACGGCGTAATCGGCGCGATGTGCTGCGGAAGTAGATGGCGCCTCGTTCGAGACCGGCAAATGACCAAGCTCGCCCGCACTGAACTGCCCTGGCGCGACATTAGGCGATGCACTCGCCGTAGCACCCGAGGGCGACGCGGTCAGCGTGAACGGCAGCGCATCCGGCACTTCGCCCTGCAAAGCCTTTAACCAGCTTTTAAACTCACAACGCGAGAACAAGGCGATCAAGCGCTGACGATCCTGCGCGCGCGGTGCCAAATCTGACCAACTCAGCGCTAATTCAAGATCGCAGCGCACGGTCACTAAACGTCGCCCCAAGGGCAAAAAGTCAAGCGCACGCCGTAAATTACTGCCGACAACGCCCCCTATCTCGGGCGCTGCAGCGATAACGCCATCCAGCGACCCATACTGCGCCAACCATTTAACGGCTGTTTTCGGGCCGACTTTTTCTACGCCGGGGACGTTGTCGACGACATCTCCGACCAAGGTCAAATAATCGACGATTTGCTCTGGCGTAACGCCAAACTTGGCCAGCACACCCGCCTGATCGAGCACCTCGTTGCTCATCGTATTGACCAACTTAATGCGCGCGCTCACCAGCTGCGCCAAATCCTTATCGCCGGTCGACACCACGACATCCACGCCCTGCGCTGCCGCTTGCCGCGCCAAGGTGCCGATCACATCGTCCGCTTCCACCCCGTCCATCCTCAACAGCGGCCAGCCAGAGGCTTCAATCGCGGCGTGTAACGTGTCAATTTGCCGCACCATATCGTCCGGCATCGGCGGACGCTGCGCTTTATACTCTGGGTACCAATCATCACGAAAGGTTTTACCTTTGGCGTCAAAAACACAGGCCTTATAATCAACGCCCTGTGTTTGAAAATCAGCCTCTAGGCGGCGCAGCATATTGAGCACCCCGTAAATCGCCCCAGTCGGCTCTTGCTGCTGGTTACGTAAATCAGGCATGGCATGAAAAGCACGGTACAGGTACGAAGACCCATCAACCAATAATAACGTCGGCATACATCTCACCTAAACGAGCAACGAACCACTATGGCAGAAACAACACCCCAAAAACCTCGCCCAAAATTACCGCGCATGGCGCACCCAGACGCCGCAGGTGAAGCCGCATCGACCCGGGAATCCTGGCGAATCCTCGGAATTATGGCAGAGTTCGTCGAGGCGACCGAACGCTTAGCTGAGATTCGTCCCGCCGTCTCGATTTTTGGCAGTGCGCGCACCGCAGTCGACTCACCCTACTACGCACTCGCCGAAGACATTGCCAGACGCTTGTCCGACGCCGGGTTTTCGGTGATTTCCGGCGGCGGCCCGGGCATCATGGAAGCGGCTAACAAGGGCGCTTTTTTTGGCAAATCGCCCAGCATCGGCCTCAACATTCAATTGCCGCATGAGCAACACGGCAACGCCTATCAAGACATTTCGCAAACTTTTCGCCATTTTTTTGCGCGCAAATTTATGTTCGTCAAATTTGCCAGCGCCTACGTTGTACTGCCAGGGGGCTTCGGCACGCTAGACGAGTTGTTCGAAGCGTTGACCCTGATTCAAACGGGCAAGAGCCGTAAAATCCCAATCATTCTCGTGTGCACGCCTTTCTGGAGCGGCTTACTCGACTGGGTACGTGAACGCCTGGTCGAAGAAAAAATGATAGGCGCCAACGATCTTGATTTGGTGCAACTGATCGACGAACCCGCCGCAGTTGTCGAAGCCATTTTCAAACACTACGAAACACGCGGCTTTGCACCCCTGCCGTTTGAGCGCGAGATGCTGCTCAATCTGTAATACAATCGCGCGCTTGTCGCCCGCACGATATGCAGCACGCACAAACCAGGCAGCGCGGCCATTTGCGCTAGCCTAATGTGCACTGCCCTACTTAGCGTGCCCCTCAGCGCGCTCTAACTGAACTGACTTGGAAAACGTTTTATGTCCCTTACTGCCCCACGCGCTCCTCGGCGCACTACGCGCCCGCTTTTTCTGGCTTCTCGCCTCAAGATAAGCACGCTGGCGTTGTGCGCTTTACTGTCGCCGCTTGGCCTGGGCAATAACGCCTTTGCCGAAGGTAAAGGCGAGACCGTCACAACGGTCAGCGTCCCGCCTCCCCCGGAGATCATTCCTTTTGACGCTAGTTTAGAGCCGCAGGTGACGATCAAAAAACAGGACGGTAACAACGTCGAAGAGTTCCGTATGAACGGCAAACTTTATCTGATCAAAGTAACGCCAACTCGAGGCGCACCTTATTACTTGATCGACCAACAAGGCAACGGCAATTTTTCACGCATGGAGGGCTTGGATAGCGGGCTCAGCGTACCGCAATGGGTTATCGGTACCTTCTAATTTTTCGCTCTACCTTCCAGACGCCAGAGCAAGAAAAGAGCGAGGCACGAGCATAGAGCTCCGCCTCGCCAGTTTTATTTTGCGCTGCCAAAAACGCAAATCAGAATCAAGGATATACGCCACAAACCTTGCGCTTGCGCAGTCCATTAACCACATCGGCAATCGCTTTAGCAATCGAACACAGCTCAAAGAATGGGGTCTCATGTCTGTTTTCACCCCGATCAACTTGGCACAGGCTGAACGCTGGCTTAGTCGTTACGAGCTCGCTACCCTGCTCAGCTGCACCGGCATCGCGACGGGAATACAAAATTCAAATTTCTTTTTAGACACGGTGCACGGCGCCTATGTCTTAACGATTTTTGAACAGCTGCGCTACGAAGAGCTGGGGTTTTACATAGCGCTGATGACGCACTTAGCTGAGCAAGGGATTCCCTGCCCAAAACCGATTGCTAACCTTGACGGCGACTATCTCAGCGAACTGCGAGGCAAGCCTGCTCTGCTCGTTAGTCGATTGCCCGGGCAATCGATCGCTGTCGCCAGCGTTGCGCATTGTGGCGCAATCGGCAGCCTGCTCGGCAAGCTGCATCAAGCGAGCAGCCACTTCGACGGACAAAAAAAGCATCCGCGCGACGCAGCCTGGTGCCGTGCTAGCGCGGTACAAGTACAGCCTTTTTTACAACCAGAAGAGCAAACCCTGCTGCACCAGGAGCTGCGCTATCAGCAAACGCATCGCCCTACGCATTTGCCACGCGGCGTCATCCACGCCGACCTCTTTCGCGACAATGTGCTGTTTGTGCAGACTGAGCTCAGCGGTGTGCTCGATTTCTATTTTGCTGGCGTAGACGACCTCCTGTTTGACGTCGCCGTCACGGTCAACGACTGGTGTTGCGATGACGACGGCATACAGCTCGATAAAGCAAAATGTCAGGCGCTGCTACAGGCGTACCACGCTGAACGCGCGTTGAACAGCAGCGAACGCGCAGCCTGGCCGACATTGCTGCGTGCCGCCGCCCTACGCTTTTGGCTGTCGCGCTTAACAGACACCCATAGGCCGCGCACAGGCGATCTCATCAGCCAGCGTGATCCACAGCAATACCAAAATATCCTGCTGGCCAGAATTGCGGCGGGCAAAAAACAACCCTGGCTGAATGGCAACGCTTAATCGCCTTGCGTCGGCTCGTCATGCTCAGCCAAAAGCAGACGCCGAGATCGCGCTGGCCGACAAAGAGGCAAACGCAACAAGCAAGCGCAGCGAATAGCGGACAAGCCAAAACCCTCAATCAGGATGAACACCATGGATCACTTTCCCTTAGCCGCCCCCCCGTTTCAAGGCAGCTGCCGCAAAGTTCCTGCGGGTAACGCGCTGGATTGGATTAAACAAGCTTGGTTTATTTTTCAGGTCAAGCCAGCCGCCTGGATCGCCATCACGATTCTGTTTTGGCTGATCCTTCTCGGGCTGTCTGCCTTGCCATGGCTAGGCAGCCTGCTCGCGCAAGTGCTCACACCGGTGCTCATTGCAGGCTGCGTTTTCGCCAGTCACCAAGCAGTGCATGAACAGAAGGTCAGCGTCAGCGCCTTATTTCATGGGTTCTACCCGCACACCACGCTGCACAGCTTAATCCTGCTAGGACTGCTCTACTTAGGCAGCTTTCTCGTCCTCTACCTTCTGTTTCTACTCTTCAGCGCTTTACTCGGAGGCGGCATGCTCGCCAGCATTTTGCTGAGTAGCCCGTTCGGCGCTTATCTAACGCTAGCGGTAGGACTCGTCTTGATCCTCTGCGCCGTAACCCTCTCCATCATGATGTCTATGGCACTCTGGTTCGCCCCGGCCTTAATCGTCTTTAATCAAATGTCGGCTTTACCCGCGTTAATCGCCAGCCTCAACGCCAATCTAAAAAACATGCCCGCATTTTGCCTATACGGTCTCCTTTTGCTCTTGCTCGCAATCATCGCCATCGTGCCGTTGGGGCTCGGATTGCTGATTTTTTTCCCACTCGTTTTTGGCTCTCTCTACGCAGCCTACAAAGATATTTTTGTCGCGATCTAAGCACTTATTCCTTATTCCTTACCCCTCACTCTCTGCACAGAAAAACCCATGCAAGCACTCAAACTCTCGTCACGCCAAGGTTGGCTATGGTTTACCCGGGGCTTCGCCCTCTTTCGCAAACGCCCTGGTTTCCTCAGTCTGATCATCATTTGCTACTGGCTGATCGTCGTTGCGCTTAACAAGATTCCGTTCGTTGGCGCTATCGTGGCGACGCTGTGCTTACCTGCTTTTTCGGTCAGTCTGATGCACGCCTGCCGCGAGCTAGAGCAAGACAGAATTACCGGTCTACATTTATTGTTTTCGGGCTTCTCAGAAAATCTGAAACAACTGCTCTGGTTAGGCGTGCTCTACCTCGTCGCCAGCGTCTGCGCACTCGCCATTTCGGCACTGGCCGACGGTGGCGTCTTAATGCGCGCGGTGCTCTTGGGCGCACCACTCAGTGCAGCAAACCTGGCCGATGCAGAATTCATCAATGCGATTGAAATCGCCCTACTTCTACTCTCACCCCTGATGATGGCCTACTGGTACGCGCCCGTACTCGTCGCTTGGCACGATTTGCCGATTAACAAAGCACTGTTTTTTAGCAGCGTCGCTTGCCTGCGTAATTGGCGCGCCTTCCTCGGCTATGGTCTCGCCACCGCTTTGTTCAGCATAGTGTTGCCCAGCTTATTGTTAATTCTGCTGGCCAGCGTTTTGCCGTTCAGCATTAACACGCTGTCCAGCTTGATCACATTGCCCCTGATTTTTGTCTTGGTGCCGACCCTGTTCGCCAGCTTTTACATTAGTTATCGCGAGATTTTTGTCCTAATCGACGACGAGGCTTAAGACGTTTTAAGGCGCCCACCCTCATCCACCCTATGCCCTGGCTATTTTTTCTGTTCACCGAACACCATGCGCTTTAGCCCGGAAACACTGCAAGCGATTGTCCTCAGCCTGCAATTAGCCAGCCTCAGCACCGGGCTACTGCTCGTGCTGAGCACGCCCTTGGCGTGG
Source organism: Pseudomonadota bacterium (assembly GCA_040386295.1). Classification (GTDB taxonomy): domain Bacteria; phylum Pseudomonadota; class Gammaproteobacteria; order Burkholderiales; family Rhodocyclaceae; genus JAZKFR01. The sequence continues at coordinate 14,938 of JAZKFR010000026.1, forward strand.
TGGTTAGCACACACCAGCTCGCGTTGGCGCGCTCCGCTCAATGCGATCCTGACTTTACCCCTGGTTTTACCCCCAACCGTTATTGGCTTTTATTTGCTAATCGCCTTCGGCGCTCAGGGGTTCATCGGCAAGATCACCCTGCTGCTCGGACTGGATAGTCTGGCCTTCAGCTTCGGCGGATTGCTACTCGCTTCCTTAATTTACTCACTGCCTTTCGCACTGCAACCACTGCAACACGCATTTATTTTGGTCGGCAAACGCCCCATGGAAGTGGCGGCCACTTTGCGCGCCAGTCCACTCAAAGCCTTTTTCACCGTCGCCCTGCCGCTTGCCCGCAGCGGTTTTATCACGGCAGGCGTACTGAGCTTTGCGCACTGCATCGGCGAGTTTGGCGTGGTGTTGATGATCGGCGGCAACATCCCGGGCAAAACTCGCCTCGTCTCAACACAAATTTACGCGCACGTCGACGCTATGGAGTACACGCAAGCACACTGGCTAGCGGCGACTATGCTGGTGTTTTCCTTCTGCGTCCTACTCGCTTTGGGCTTACTCAATCGCCGCCAGGCAGAGCAAAGCGCATGAAGCAGCAGCAACAGTACACAGCGCCCTGCTCAGAGGCGCACAAAGAGAACCGCATCAAGCTATCGCTGGCGCGTAGCGATTTTGTTCTGGAGCTCGATCTGCACCTACCGAGCCGGGGGATTAGCGTCATTTTTGGCGCATCAGGCTCAGGCAAAACCAGCTTGCTACGCTGCGTTGCTGGCTTAGAGCGTGCGCGCACTAGCTTGATTCAGATTAACGGACACACGTGGCAGGACGAGACGTTCAAGCCAAGCGGCCTGTTTATCCCTACTTGGCAAAGAGCAATCGCCTACGTCTTTCAAGAAACGAGCCTATTCCCTCACCTCAAGGTCTTAGGCAATCTGCGCTACGGACTGCGCGACGCAGGCAAAAGTGCAGCGCAAAGCTTAGCGCAAACAATCGAGCTGCTCGGCATCAGCCATCTGCTAGAACGCCGAGTAGATCAACTTTCTGGCGGCGAACGCCAACGCGTCGCCATCGCTCGAGCACTGGCGACGCAACCAGAAATTCTCCTGCTCGACGAGCCGCTTAACGCACTAGATAACGCGCGGCGCGCTGAGCTATTGCCGTGGTTAGGCCGTTTGCGCGACGAATTGCAAATCCCCATGCTCTACGTCACACACTCAGTGGATGAGTTGTTTCGTTTAGCCGACTGGCTAGTGGTTTTAGAGCAGGGCAAGGTCAAGGCGAGTGGACCAGCAGCCGAAGTCTTAGCCAACAGCGAACCGGCCATTCTCGTCGGCGAAGAGGCGGGCGTATTGCTCGAGGGCGAGATCAGCGAACGTGATCCCACCTGGCATTTGGTGCGTGTCAGTCTTGATGGCGGCAGCGTTTGGCTCAGCGATCCAGGCATGGCGCTGGGGAATAAAGTACGGCTGCGCGCTCAGGCGCGCGATGTGACGATCAGCTACGCGCGCGCGCCTGAGCACGGCATCCAGAATCAGCTCGCTGGCGTCGTTGAAACGATCACAGCAGAGCAGCACCCGGCGCACGTCATGCTGCGCGTTCGTTGCGGCAAAACCATGCTCTTGGCACGCATGACGCGGCGCGCAGTCGCCGATCTGGGCTTGCAGTGCGGACAAACTGTCTGGGTACAAATCCACGCGCTGAGCTTGCTCACTTAGTCAAAAAACAAACGCAGCAGATGGCAGAAAATAAGGCAAGCAAGCGCCGGTTTTAGTGCGAATGGTGCGTGGTGCAGAGGGTACAAAGGGTGCAAATCGGAATTAGACAGCACTAGCGGGCCATGCGGCTCATCATCACTCGACAGCGCGCATCGTATCGCGCCAACGCGCGATGACTTCTTTGAGCGCTTTCAGGGTAATCGGCTTGGGCAAATAATCGTCCATGCCGTGCACAAACGCCGCTTGCTTGTGCTCGTTGAGCACACCCGCGCTGACGCCAATGATGCGCGCCTTGACGCCTTCTGCGCGCAAGAGATTGCTCGCTTGCAGCCCATCCATTTCAGGCATGTAGACGTCCATAAAAATTAGATCGAATTTTTCTTGGCGACAAGCGTCGAGCGCAGCTTCACCGTTACCGACCATCACCACCTCGTGGGCGCCTAGCTTGCCCAACATATTGCGCAACACCACTTGATTTACCTGATTATCTTCAGCGATCAAAATGCGAATATCACGGCGCAAAATTGTTTCGGCAATCAGCACCGGTCTCAGCACCTGACTCGTCTCAACCCGTTGCATCAATACGGTGAACCAAAAATCTGAGCCTTTACCCTCTTCACTTTCAACGCCCATCTCCCCGCCCATCATCTCAGTCAGCAGGCTACAAATCGACAGCCCTAAACCACTCCCACCGTAACGTCGTGTGGTTGATGAATCAGCCTGTTCAAAGGGACGAAATATCCGCTCAAGCTTCTGTTTTGGAATGCCAATACCCGTATCTTGCACAGAGAAACGCAGAACAATTTTGCCTGGGGGCGCTTTGATCTCACGCACATCAAGGCTGACCTGACCACGACTCGTAAATTTGAAGGCATTGCCAATCAGATTGACCAGAATTTGCCGCAAGCGTAGGGCATCCCCTTTCACCATCACCGGCAGGCCAAAGCCCAAACGGCTGCTATAGCGCACCTCACTACTGCCGACGTGCGCCGTAAACAGCTGCTCAACTTCGCGCAATAATTCGGGCAGGCTGAAGTCTACAGACTCCAAGCTAAGCTTTTTCGCCTCAATTTTTGAGTAATCCAGAATGTCGTTAATGATCGACAACAGCGCCTCACCGCTAGAGCAGATGGTATGTGCATACTCCGCTTGCTCCGTGTTCAACGGCGTCATCGCCAATAGCTGCGCCATGCCGATCACGCCATTCATCGGCGTGCGAATTTCGTGCGACATCATGGCCAAGAATTCACTCTTAGCTCGACTCGCTTCTTTTGCTTGATCGCGCGCATCAATCAAAGCTTGCTGGGTACGCATGCGCTCCGTCGCGTCAGAGAAAGAAAAGACACGCCCGATAATCTGTTCGCCGTGTAAAGCCGGTCTGGACTTACGTTCAAAAACACGGCCATCGGCCAGATAAAGCACATCGAAGGTTTCGTCCTCGGCATCAGGCTCAATGGCGGCAAGCGCACGACAATAGGCATCTGGATCATCAAACGCACTGGCCATAAAAGCAAAAATTTGGGCATCGTCGTGCTTGATCAGAAGCTCATCAGAAAGCACCCACATCTGTGAGAAACGCTGATTCATATTGACGATACGCCCCAGCCGATCAACCAGTAACACGCCATCTGCTGTCGCTTCTAGCGTTGCGCGTAAGCGCGAGCTGACGTACGCCAACTCGTTCTCAATCTGGTGACGCGAATCGAGCAACTCGGCGCGCACCAACAGTTTGCTGGCGTCGCCATCGACCAAAAGCACTGTTTTACTGACCGGCAACACCTGACCATCGGCGCAAAGATAAGCGCCTTCTTTTGCTCCGCGCGCAAACAAACAGTCTGTCCCCGCTGGCGCGTACACTTGCTGCGCCACCTCTTCCCAGAAAAAAACGTCGGCGAGGGCACACTCTAGATCGGCAATCGGGCGACCAATCAATTGTTCCTGCGCGTAGCCCAAAATACGTAAAGTAGGTTCGCTAGCGTAAACAATCGTTAGCTGCGCGCGTTCGACAAGCAGCAGGATGTCACGCGTGTGCTGCAATAAAAGCGTATCTAAATGCGCACTCATCATTCACGCTTTAGTCGCGGGGGTGGTCGAATCGCTGTCGAAGAAATAGGTGACACGCTTGCGCGGACTGAGGTAGGCGTAGACCCTTGGCGGCAACAAAGCTGGACGAATCGCCTTGCTGATCGACAGCTCTGGCATATCCTCGAGATTGAGCATAATGGCTTCCTCTTTAGGCACGGCGGGATCGTACAAAAGCACCCAGGGACGCAAAGCTTTTTGCGGATTGATCGAAACCACCATAGCAATCGCCTCGTTCGATAATTTGACAATCGAACCCGGCGGATAAACACCTAATGAACGAATCATCAGCTGCAACATCTTGCCGTCAAATTTCGTGCGTTGATGCGCGAACATGTGCGACAAGGCCTCATGCGGCGTCATCGCCTCGTTAAAATCAAGTGGGTTGCACAAATTGTCGTAATAATTAACGAGCGAAACCAACTGTGTCAGCGGGCTCATTTTGTCTGCCTTCAACGCACCCGGATAACCGCTGCCATCGACGTATTCATGGTGCTGCGCCAAGATCAACAAGACCCCAGACGGTAAGCCGAGCTGACGACCTATATTCACACTGTATTCGACGTGCATAGCGCGCAGCTCTCGCTCCGGCCGCGAATACTCGGTCGGCGATTTGCGCAAGACCCGATCGGGAATCTCAAGCAGGCCGATGTCGTGCAACATCGCCCCCGCCGCCAAGAGACGGGCTTGCTCGCGTGAGAAATTCAGCTCTTTCGCCAACAGCATGGACAGAATGGAGACATTCAGCCCATGGTAATAAGCATCCTCGCCACCGCATTTCTCGCCCATCACCTGCAAGGTCAAGGCTGGCGAATCAAGAAAAACAGAGACCATTTGGTCAATCAATTTTTCCATCTCCGCTAAGGTTTCTTTCGGGCGAGACATCAAATTTTTAGTGATATTGCGCATCACGGTGGCGGCTTGCAAAAAAGCTTTTTCCATCAGCGCCACCGCTTTTTTCCGCTCTTCCAGCTGCACGATGCGCGCATTTTTCTCAAGCATTGCCGGATCGAGACTAGGCATCAGTTCAGCTTCGACAGCGTGCACATTTTGCGCTTCAGGCGTATCAGGCTCGACGTCGACAAAGGCTGGACTATCACTACGCTCGGGGTCGTAACGGAACTGCGTCAAACCCAGTGCACGTAAAGAACGCAGCTGGTCTGCCGAGCTGATTTTGAAACTATTGAGCGTGAACGGATGACGGAACCAAGGCAGGTCAATGTAAATATAAAGACCAACGCGTAACTGATCCGCAGCAACGTGATGCTCTGGTTTTATTTCTGGTGACATGATCGTCGTAGGCACTTTCTCATGAGGGGTGCAACTCAACAAACACTCAGTACCGAGGAATCCTAACGGACGCCAACTTAGTTTTGCACTGCTCGCCCTGAAAATACTACAAGCCAAGGAAAAAAAGTACGTCCGCGACAAAATGCTGTGCAGCGTTGGGGCTCAAATTTCGCTTTAGATGCTGGCAGCCTAGAACTCAGCGCCAGACAAAACCAGCGCTTAACGACCTGCTCTAAGCGCTGACGAGCAACTTAATTGGCTGATTAGTTGCCAATTAAGTTGCTCACTAATTAGCCAATTCAGGACGATCTTGAAAATACGCCAGCGCCTCAGGATTAGCCAAGGCCTCACGGTTCTTGACTGGGCGGCCATGCACTACGTGCCGCACAGCCAGTTCGACGATTTTGCCGCTTTTAGTACGCGGAATATCGAGCACTTGCACGACTTTGCTCGGCACATGGCGCGGTGTCGTGTTCTGACGAATCTGCTGCTTAATTCGCGCGATCAGCGTTTAGTCTAAAGCAAGTC
>JAZKFR010000027.1:0-6017 GCA_040386295.1 Pseudomonadota bacterium
CAAGCCGGTCTTCAGGCTTGTCTTTGTGGCGCGCTACGGTTGTGCAGAGGTCTTAAATCAGTGCTTCCTTAAAAGTGTTCGGGTTTATCGTGCAATCGTGCGTGACAACAGCATGACCGGCAGCAAACTGACTAAGACAATGCTTAATGCGGGCAATGCCGCTTGATTAAGCCGTTCATCGGTCGCCAACTGATGCGCAATTACGGCGAGGGTGTCGTAATTAAAAGGTCGCAAAATCAAGGTCGCCGGTAATTCTTTCATAACATCAATAAACACTAATAGGGTCGCAGTGAGCAGCGAACGCCACAGTAGGGGTGTATGTATTTTTTGTAGGACTTGCCACACGCCAAGACCTAAACAACGTGCGCTGGCATCCATGGCGGGTGTGATTTTTTGTAGTCCGGCTTCAATGGTTTGGTAGCTGACGGCTGAAAAACGAATCAGGTAGGCGTAGATCAGCGCTAACACGGTACCGCTCAGCAGTAAATCTACCCGGTAATTAAAGTGCGTTTTTATCCACTCAATCAGGTGGTTATCGACGTACGTGAGAGAGGTCAAAATGCCAACCGCAATTAGGGTTCCGGGAATGCCGTACCCCAGGCTGATTAAGCGATTGCACGCCTGTTGCCAGTAGCTTGGCCGTAGGCGCAGTGCGTAGGCGAGTAGCAAAGAAATCGTTACGGCGAGTATGGCGGTTATGCCTGCTAACTTTAGGCTGTTGCCGAGCCAACCCAGGTATCGGTGATAGTGCGTTGTTGCCAGAAATTCAGCGTGGCTGTCGTATGCGATGGCTTGCCAGTCGAGGTAGATTAACTGTAGCAATATCAACACCGGTAAGACAAATCCTAAAACAATTGGAATGAGGCAAAACAAGCTGGCTAAGTAAGCGGCGCTACCGCGTAAAATTTTTCGTGGTGCGCCATGCAGCCGATGCCCCACGCTATAAAAGCGGGCGCGACCTCGAGCCGATTGCTCGCTAACCAGTAATACCAACACAAATAACAGCAACAGGCTGGCCAATTGCATGGCGCCTTGGTGGTCTCCCAAGCTGAACCAGGCGCGATAAATTCCGGTGGTCAATGTATTGACGCCGAAATAAGAGACGGTGCCGTAATCGGCTAATACTTCCATTAAGGCGAGTGCGGTACCTGCTGCGATAGCGGGTCGTGCGAGTGGTAGCGCAACCCGCCAAAGTGTGCCCCAGGTGTTTTCACCTAAACTTCGCGCCACATCCAACATGGCGGGGCTTCGTTCCAAAAATGCGTTGCGGGCGAGCAAGTAAACGTAAGGGTACAAGACAAAAATAAACATGGTCGCTGCGCCGCCTAGTGAGCGGATTTCGGGAAACCAATAGTCTCCATGTGCCCAGCCGAAACCAGCGCGTAAGGCGGATTGTAAGGGTCCGCTATATTGCAAAAAATCGGTATACGCATAGCCGCTGACATAAGCCGGCATTGCCAGCGGTAAAATCAACGACCACTCTAGCCAGCGGCGCCCGGGAAATTCATAAACAGCGATTAACCAAGCAGCTAACACGCCACCAATCACGACGCCTAAAGCAATCAAACCCAGTAAGCCGAGGGTGGTTAAGACATAGCCGGGTAAGACAGTGGTGCTTAGGTGTTGCCAAGCTGTTTGATCTGCGGCGAGGCTTTTTGATTGAAAAAAACTCGATAGCACGCTGAGCACCGGCATGACGATTAACAGGGCGATCAATCCTGAGCTCAAGTGTAAAAAAAGATTCTGACGGCGCATGGTGTGGGGTGACAGCAAAAGAAGGGGCTTGATGTAATGGCAACCTGTTGGTCGTTTCAGTGCTTGTGCGCAAGACGATTGATAGTCCCGCTTGATTGGGTGGCTACAGGTTGAGTATTTGCTGCGTAGATGTTTTTTTAAATTGATGTTTCATGCAAACTAGGGTGTTGTGCATCCTGTAGAATTCAATTAAGAATGATTCTTAATTATAAAGGCCTTTGCATAATTTATTGCTCATCCTAAATCTGCTGTTGTCCGTTACCTCTTGCGATTGTTCAGGGTTATACGAAAGTCTTCTATATCCAAGCAGTCTCGGCATTATTTTTTTCATGGAACCATGTCGTCATCCGTAACCGACCCGCTCGCTTCACTTACCCAATCCTCCTTGCACGCTTGTCTTGAAGTTTTGGATGTCAGTATTGATATTGCGGGCAAAGCAGCATCACAGCCATTGATCAAGAGATTATCTTTGACTGTTCAGCAAGGGGAAATTGCTTGTTTGTTAGGTGTTTCGGGCTGCGGTAAGACGACGCTCTTACGCGCAATTGCTGGCTTTCAAACGATTCAGTCTGGACAGATTCGGCTTGAAGGCCAAACTGTGGCAACGCCCACTGATAACTTGCCACCCGAGCAACGGCGCGTTGGTTTGGTTTTTCAAGAATACGCACTGTTCCCGCACTTAACGGTGTTTGACAATATCGCGTTTGGTTTACGGGCTTGGCGGCGCGAGCATCGCAGTGCGCGAATCAGTGCGATGCTCAGTTTGGTTGGTTTAAGCGCACATCAAAAAAAATATCCGCACGAATTATCCGGCGGGCAACAGCAGCGCGTTGCATTAGCACGCGCTTTGGCACCACAGCCCGCTTTGTTGCTTTTAGACGAGCCTTTTTCGAACTTAGATGTGACATTGCGAGAGCGCTTAAGTCTTGAAGTTCGTGACATTCTCAAAGACGCTGAAACAACCGCTATTTTTGTCACCCACGACCAATTAGAAGCGTTTGCCTTGGCCGATTCGGTTGGTGTTTTGCATGCGGGTCGAATTGCGCAGTGGGATACGCCTTATAACCTTTATCACCAGCCGAGCACCCGTTTTGTTGCTGAATTTGTGGGTCAAGGCGTTTTTGTTCCGGGATCTTTGGAGTGCACAGAATTAGGGCAACGGGTGCACTTAGAGTTGGGGGTGTGTGATCTGCCTCATGCCGCTGATTGCGTAGAAACCTCTCTGCACGCAAGGCCGCAACCGGTTGACGTGCTGTTGCGGCCGGATGATGTGCGTCATGACGATGCCAGTCAAATACAAGCTGAAGTTGTGCGCAAAATATTTCGCGGCGCTGATTTTTTGTACACCTTGCGCTTGGCCTCGGGGGACTTGGTTTTGGCGAATGTGCCCAGCCATCATGACCATGCCGTCGGGCAAAAAATTGGTATTTTTTTAGAGTTGGGGCACGTCATTACTTTTCCGCAGTCGATACCCGCAAATTCTACGCACTCAAAGCTTAAACAAGAATGATTATCATTTTCAATTTTGCTGGGTTGAGCTAATATGCCCCTTTCTTCAACGAAAGGAGTTTTTTGTGCTGACTCAACGCTTCGCCTCTCGTGTTTTGTTAACGATTTTTGGCGCTACGATTTTCTCTTTTTTGAATGTAGCTTGCGCTGCTGACGCCGTGCTTAATCTCTATTCGGCGCGGCATTATCAGACGGATGAGGCGCTTTATAACGACTTTACTAAACGCACCGGCATTAAAATCAATCGCATTGAGGCTGGTGACGAGCCTTTGCTAGAAAGAGTTCGCCAAGAGGGTCGGCATAGTCCAGCGGATGTGTTGCTCTTAGTCGATGCGGCACGTTTATGGAAAGCTCAAGCAGAAGGCTTATTTCAACCCGTTAATTCTGCGCTTCTCAATGCACGCATTCCAGCAAATTTACGCGCCCAAGCCGGCGATAAGGGTATCGAGTGGTTTGCTTTTTCGACACGTGCGCGGGTCATTGTTTACAACAAGGCGAGCATTAAACCAGACGATGTTCAAAGCTATGAGGATTTAGCCAGCCCAAAAATGGCGGGCAGGGTGTGCACTCGTTCTGGGGCACATCCTTACATGCTGTCGTTAGTCGGCTCAATGATTGAACACCAGGGTGAGCAGGCGACCGAAAAATGGGCGCGCCAAGTTGTGGCCAATATGGCTCGTAAGCCACAGGGAGGTGACACCGATCAAATCAAAGCTGTGGCAAGTGGTGAATGTGGCGTAGCGCTTACCAATAGCTACTACTGGGTGCGTTTGCTACGTTCAGCTAATCCCCAAGACAAAGAAATCGTCAGTCGTGTTGGTTTTATTTGGCCCAACCAAAAAAACACCGGGACACACATGAATATTGCAGGTGGCGGGGTACTAAAGTACGCGCCAAACCCTGAGGCTGCAAGAAAATTTCTTGATTATTTGGCGAGTGATGCCGCACAGATTTATTTTGCCAACGGTAACAATGAGTGGCCAGCTGTCAAGCTAACAGATAACAATCGTGCGTCAGAAAACCTTGCGCTAGAGTCCTTAGGCGCTTTCAAAGTAGATACCTTGTCGGTTGAACGCATCGGTGCGCGTCAAGCGGCAGCACAAAAGCTGTTAGACCGTGCGGGTTATCCTTGATTTTTAAAAGAGGGATAACCCTGTAGTGGTCTATAAATCAGGGCACCTGGTAATCCCCCCATTTTCAGCATCGGTCAGAAGTAGAGAGAATTAAAAGAGCGGACCTCTGTTTTGGGGTGATGCCGCCGAGCGCTATGTTAGGGCGCTCGTGATTGTAGATCCACATCCAGTCAGTGGCATAGTCTGCACCTCTTCAATCGACTCGAACAGGGAGTGGCTGAGCCAGTCGTAGCGGACCGTTCGGTTGTAGCGTTCGATATAGGCATTCTGCTGCGGATTACCGGGCTGGATGTGGTGCCGCCGGATACCTTGCCGCGCTGCCCAAAGGCTAAAGGCGCCGCTGATGTACTCTGGGCCGCCCCTTCTGAAGTCGCACCGAGTGACCCGACGATCGTGCGAACAAATATCGAGGCACACGCTTGTGTGTTACACTTATTTATGTGTTAAATCCTTTGATGAGGCTCAGCATGGCTAGCAACGTTAATTTCACCGGGTCCGTTGACCGCGACTTACTCAAGCGCGCCAAGGTGATCGCTGCCAAGTCCGATACCTCGATCAACGCCTTGTTCAATGCCGAACTGCGCTATCTCGTCGAAACCTTCGAGGCGTCGGAGTCGGCCGGTAACCAGAACTTCAAAGTGCTGCTGGACTTCTCGCTCGGGCGGCTCGCCAACGACGAAGCCATGCGCGCCCTGGGTATCGACAACGATGAAGACCTTTTTCTGCTGATGGCACAGGCGCATTTGCCGATGCCGAGGCTGGCGGACGCAATGACGCAAAGCATGGCCGAGCAACTGAAGTCCTTGCCGACCGTCTGATTTTGCCGTGACCTCGCCCAAGGATATTGCCCTGCTGCCCGACGCGGGGCCGCTGATCACGCTGGCTTACGCGGACGCGCTCGATGTCCTGTTCAAACCGGGCTGGACCGTCATGCTGGTCGACATGGTTCTGCACGAAGTCACCCGTAATCAGACGCCGACCAGCAACAAGCTGGCTGAATGGGCTACTGCCAAACAGATACCGGTCTTGCCGACCAAGACCTTCGCGCACTTTAGGCAGGCCAGTACCGCGAACGCTGCGCCGAGGAAGAACAACCTGGGCGAGTTGGCCGTTCAGGAAACCATGAACGAGTTTGCCCTCATGGTGCCGCCGAAGGTTGGCGTATTCCTGTTCGAGGACCACAAGATTGCGCGCACGAGCTTTTTGCTGCCTGACACCTGCCAGAAGATTAGTACTCGCGCCTTCCTGACGTTCCTAGAACAGAAGGGCTGGATTGCGTCGGCGTCCGAGATTGAACGCCGAGCCGTGCAGGCCGGACGCACGTTTTCAAAGCTCCGATTTCCGCCTGAGTAGGTCAATTGTCGCCGAGGCATAGAGCCACATAAGACTGCGCCACTTCGGTTGTCTGAGCAAGGTAATTTATGACGTGACCGTATCTAAAGCACTGTAGTGGTCTAATAAATTAGGACACCTCACTAGGTCATAATTAACCTAGAAGAGGAGTATGAAATGAAAGAACGGCAGGTGTAGTGTCCGAAAATACTTGACCACTACACCCCCTTCTCGCGCCAGCGGGAAAAACGCACATAGGTCCGGTGCCAATGTCCAAGCTCGGCAGGC
>JAZKFR010000028.1:0-7615 GCA_040386295.1 Pseudomonadota bacterium
CCTTCCCCTCTCACACTCGTGGGAGAGGGTGCCCCGGCAGGGGCGGGAGAGGGAATGCACTCAGCCAGCGCAAAAAGTACGGCAACAAGCGCATTGGCAAACATTACAAAGCAGAGCAAATCAACGCATCCCCGGCAGCATGCCCTTCATCCCGCGCATCAACTTACCCATACCGCCTTTAGACAACTGCTTCATCATCTTCTGCATTTGCTCAAACTGCTTCAGCAAACGATTCACCTCCTGCACCTGAACACCAGAACCCGAGGCAATGCGACGCTTACGTGAAGCCTTGATCAACTCTGGCTGACGACGCTCAAGCGGCGTCATTGAATTGATGATCCCCTCAATCCGCGCAATGCTTTTATCCTCGGCGCCCGGAATCGCGTTCGGCATCTGGCTGGCAGCTTGGGCAAACTGCGCTGGCAACTTATCGAGCAAAGCAGACATGCCGCCCATTTGGCGCATCTGGGCAATTTGCGCCTTAAAGTCGTTGAGATCAAAACCCTTACCCGATTTAATCTTCTGCGCAAACGCCTGCGCCTTCTCGTTGTCGACGCTCTTCTGCACCTCTTCGATCAAGGACAACACATCGCCCATGCCCAAAATACGCGAGGCCATCCGCTCAGGATGAAACACCTCAAGCCCGCTCAACTTCTCGCCAACCCCGGCGTACTTAATCGGACACCCCGTCACATGCCGCACCGAGAGCGCCGCGCCGCCGCGCGCATCGCCATCGAGTTTAGTCAGCACAATCCCGGTCAACGGCAAGGCCTCGCCGAAAGCCTTCGCCGTATTCACCGCATCTTGACCAAGCATGGCGTCGACCACAAACAAAGTTTCAATGGGCTTAAGGGCAGCATGCAACTCGACGATTTCTCGCATCATCGCCTGGTCTATCGCCAAACGTCCCGCCGTATCAACGAGCAAAATATCGTGATGATGCCGCTTAGCCCAATCCACAGCATGCTGCGCAATCGCCAAGGGCGTCTCATCAACACTAGACGGAAAAAAATCAACCTCAGCCTGGACTGCCAAGGTTTTAAGCTGCTCAATCGCAGCCGGACGATAAACGTCACACGAAACAAGCAAGACTTTCTTCTTCTGCGTTTCGCGCAACAGCTTAGCCAGCTTGCCCACCGTGGTCGTCTTCCCCGCCCCCTGCAAACCCGCCATCAAAATAATCGCCGGCGCCTGCGTCGCCAGATTGATGCCCTCCTGACTGCCGCCCATAATCCGCGTCAATTCTTTATGCACCACCCCAATCAACGCCTGGCCTGGATTGAGCGAACCAATCACCGCCTCGCCAATCGCGCGCTCCTTCACCGCCGCAATAAACTCCTTCACCACAGGCAAAGCAACGTCGGCCTCCAACAACGCAAGGCGCACCTCGCGCAAAGCATCTGCGATGTTGTTTTCGCTTAAACGCGCTTCACCGCGTAGGTTCTTCATCACGCTGGCAAGGCGTTGTGTCAGGTTATCGAGCATGGTTTTCCCGGCTTAGTGTAGACTTCAAAAATGCTCGACATTCTACTGCACCTTCCCCTACATGCCGCCGCAACACTGCTTTATGCGGTGCTCGGACTGTATTTCTTCTACACCCGCTGGTACCAAAACACGGCTCAAGACGCAACGCACAACGCAAGCCACACCCCAAGCACCGCCGTTTCAACGCGCACAACACGCACAACGCACACAATGCGTAACTGGGAAAGAGCCAGCATCGCCCTCGCCCTCGCTGTGCATGGCGTCGCCCTATATACCGGCCTATTCGGCGCCAACAGCCTGCATTTCTCGTTTAGCTACGCCATCTCCTCAATGCTCTGGCTAGCGGCACTCTTCTACTGGCTAGAAAGCTTCCGCCTACGCATGGATGGTCTACAAGCCGTCATCCTGCCCCTGGCAGCAATCAGCAGCGCACTTCCGCTGTACTTCCCCCACCTACGGCAAATCGAGCACGCCGACACCTGGGGCTTCAAAGTTCACTTCCTGGTCGCCATGCTCGCCTACGGCTTATTCACCCTAGCCGCCCTACACGCAGTCTTTATGAGCATCATCGAACGCAGGCTGCATCGCGGCGTACTATCGCAACGTCTCGCCAGCCTGCCCCCCATTTTGGCCATGGAAGCCTCGCTATTTCGCATCATCTGGCTCGCCTTCTCCTTACTAACCCTAACCTTGGCCAGCGGCTTCTTCTTTTCCGAACAACTCTTTTCTCGCGCCGCCACGTTTGACCACAAAACCGTTTTCGCCCTAGCCGCCTGGCTAGTTTTTGCCGCCCTACTGCTCGGACGCCACGCCTACGGCTGGCGCGGACGCACAGCCCTACGCTGGACCCTCAGCGGCTTCTTCATTTTGCTCATAGCCTACGTAGGCAGCCGCTTCGTCTTTGAAGTCTTACTAGGCCGCCTCTAGCAACCGCCCCACCTTCACTTCAACTCATCACCACGCAATGGCAGCAACAAATCGACCTGGCTCTGACGGCAGGTCGGCAACTTTTCCAGCATCTGCGCCAACCAAGCGGCTGCTCAATACCGTTGAGCTTCGCGGTCGCGAGCAAACTCTGAATCGCTGGCGTAACGGTACAACGCTGGCCATTCGATGCACCATCCGCCTGCACAGTCCGGGCGGATGGTGCAGGCGGATGGCTCGGGTGTTTGGGGGCAGTGCTTCGTTTGTGCGCGCTGACGCTTGCTTTAGGGGTGGTCGATGTGACGGGGATGAGCGTTAGAGCTGGGGTGATGGGCGTTGGCGGATTCAATTGGCCTGCGAGCTCTTGGGTGCGCCAATGGCTGAAGATTTTGAACCAAATGCCTTGCCGCGCGCGGTAGGCGCGTTGCGTCAGCCCGCTTTGTCGCCAGCCAGCAAGATGGTTTGTCCAGTAGGTGGTTTGGGTTTGCCTGTCCATGTGTTTTACCCTTTTGTGAGAAGGGCAATTTTGCGCGGTGGCGCGACGGGATTATAGGCGGGGCGGCTGGACGGTTACAATGCAACGCTTTGTCTCGGATGCCCAGGAGGATATTTTGAGATCTTGCAGGGAAATCATTAAGGCCTTTGAGGCTAGTTAGATCGCTACCATGCAAGGCTGGGGGCAAAGTGGAGTGCTAGGGCGTCATAAATCAATAGAGTCAGGTGCACTTGATTTGCCCTAGCCAATACATACCCACCCCCTTATCAATCACACCCACCAGTGGCGACAAAGGCAGCACCGAATTACATAAAGCATGAGAAGTACAACATGATCATCAAAGGTATTGCCGCAAGCTTCCCCTCACGAAAAGTGACGAATGAAGAGGTTGTCGATCTAATTAAATTTCACTCAAAGAATTACCAAGACGATCTGGAGCACCTCTCCAGACTCATTAAAACGCTTTTAGACAAAAGCGGCCTGATCACCAGAAACTGGTGCGCACACCACGAATCTCCGCTTGATCATGTCGCCATGGCAGTACGAGGCAGCTTGTCGGAGTCGTACTTACAAGCAGCGCATATTGAACTTTTTATTTATGTTGGCATTGGCCGGGGCTTTCTTGAGCCGGGCAACAGCTACATGATCGCAAAAGCACTGGGCTTTAAAAACGCTGAGTGCTTCGACGTGATTGATGCGTGCATGAGTTGGGCCAGAGCGATGTCTCTAGTCGATAGCTTGTTTAAAACCGGCAAATATAAAAACGCCATGATCGTCAATGCAGAGTTCAACATGACGGAAGGCGGACCGCTCTACCCGGATAACTTTAATCTCGAAGCTAAGCATCAACTCGAATACCTCATGCCATCGTTCACCATTGGCGAAGCAGCTACTGCAAGCTTACTATTCCCGCACAAACCAGAGAATTTCAAATTTCATTTTCATGCAAAACCTGATCTTTCTGACCTGTGCACTATCCCAATGAACGGGTACGAAGGCTTCTGTCACCCCACTGAAAAAATCGGAAAAAATGGCGCGATGAGATTCACCTCATTTGGTCACGACCTCCACGAGCATGCTGATTTAGAACTACCGTTGAGCATCAAAAATTTACCGATCAAAAAAAGCGAGATCGATATTGTGTTTACACACGCCTCTTCAAAAACAGCCTGGACTGGTTATGGAAAGAAAGCGGGCATATCCGAGAAGATTTATCACATCTATCAAAACACCGGAAACCTTGTTTCAGCCTCTGTTCCTGCCGCCATATCACGGCAAAAAACGATAGCGCATTAAAACGCGATGACCAGGTGCTGTGGCTAAGTTGAGCGTGCCGGAATGTCATTTGGCATCATTAATTTTGTACTCTGAGACGCTGAGGTTTTTATGCGCCCAACGTTTTGTTTTCTGGAAAATCTACAAAAAAAACTGATCGATGGTGTTCGGTCTTCGGACTATAACGTCTTCGCGGTTGGTGCTATGGGATCAGTCGGCCATCCTTTGTTTTGGCTTTGGTGGACATTTGTTGCGCCTCAGCCTTATGAAGATTTGAAGCTCAGGATCATCGGCACGATATTGTGCTTCCTACTCTTACTGAAAAACCACTGGCCTAAAAGGCTGAAAAGATTCTTCTATGCGTACTGGTTTTGTACGGTGCTCTACACCCTGCCGTTCTTTTTTACGTACTACCTCATCGCCAGTCATTACTCAACACTGTGGTCGATGGGTGAGATGGCCGTTGCTTTCTTCATCGTTACAGTCGTACCAGGTTATTTGATCCAGGCAATCAATATAGGGCTTGGCGTTCTTCTGGCCATTGGCTACGCCTACATAACCATCCCAAGCGCTCTTTATTTTGATCAACATTTATTTTTGTTCGTTTATTTACCAGCTTTGATCTTCGCCACAACGGCTGCGGTTATCTTCAGTTACAGCAATTTAAAGGGTCATCTCGCCCAGGGAAGAACTAAGGTGCTGCAAGCGCTGGCCGCTTCCATCGCTCACGAAATGCGCAACCCCATGAGCCAAATCAAATACAGCCTGGATACCATAGGTCACACCCTACCAGCACCGACAACCACTGCCTGTACCCAAGTACCCACACAAGAATTGGCCGTTCTTTACCAGCAGCTGGCTCAAGGACAAATCGCAATTAAACGTGGTTTGCAAGTCATCGCCATGACATTGGACGAAGTGAGCGCCAAGCCTATCGATGCAAGCAATTTCTCCTACCTGTCCGCCGCCAAAACAACGCAACAAGCAGTCGACGAATACAGCTACGAAAGCGAGAACGAGCGTCAGAAAATCAAGGTGGTGGTGTTCAATGATTTCACTTTCAAAGGCAACGAAACCAGCTACCTCTTCGTGCTGTTCAACCTCATCAAAAATGCCCTGTATTACTTCAAGCAGCGCCCAGATGCCAGCATTACGATCACCATTGACAGACCTAACGTGATCGTCAGAGACACGGGGCCAGGTATACCAAAGCAGCTGCTCGCACAGCTCTTCCAAGCATTCAAAACTTCAGGAAAATCGGATGGCACGGGGTTAGGTTTGGCCTACTGCCAGCGCGCCATGCAGGCTTTTGGCGGATCGATCACCTGCGCTTCCGTGCTGGGCGAGTACACAACATTTACCCTGAGTTTTTCACCTGTCGCGCAAGCTGAGCTTGATGCCCATCGGGCGCAGTTATTGCACTCAGCACAAGTGCTTTTCAAGGGCAAACGCATCCTCATCGTTGACGATTCCACGACACAGCGCGCCGCCACCCGACACATGCTGCAAGGCATGGATTGCCTCCTCGACGAAGCAGAGAACGGCCAGTTAGCATTGAATCAATTACAAAAAACCCACTACGACCTAATCGTTATTGATCTAAA
This sequence comes from Pseudomonadota bacterium, assembly GCA_040386295.1. Lineage (GTDB taxonomy): Bacteria > Pseudomonadota > Gammaproteobacteria > Burkholderiales > Rhodocyclaceae > JAZKFR01. Next base: position 5,785 of record JAZKFR010000028.1, read on the forward strand.
TATGCCTGCACTAGACGCCTACGCCACCACCGAAAAAATCCGCGCAGGCGTTGTACCCCGAGCCAAGCTCGTGCCGATTGTGGCTTCCACCAACGAGTCTGCGCACATGGCAAGCGTCAAAACGCAAAAGGTAGGAATGAATGGTTTCGTGAGCAAAGCATGTAGTCAGCTTGAACTCATTGAGGTCTTGCAAGAAGCGTTAAAACAAGCTGAACAACAAACGAAGATTGAAGCTGCGGCAGATGTGTTGACAGGAAAAACCATACTGATCGCCGACGACGTTGACATCAACCGAAAAATTGCTGGTGCTTACGCGGCACGCTGGGGCATGAAAATTGTAGAAGCCTCGCATGGCGCGGAGGTACTTGAACTATTGATCAACCAAGGCATCAAGGTTGACATCGTCTTGATGGACATGGAAATGCCGGGCTTAAGCGGCATGGAAACTACCCGCACCATACGCGCACAAGCGCGTTACCAGAATCTACCTATCCTTGCGCTCACAGGTAACTTCAGCGAAGGCAGCATCCAATCCGCCCACACCTCAGGCATGAATGATTTCATCAGCAAACCTTTTGAGGCGGATGTGCTGCGCGAAAAATTAAGCCAGCAATTAACGTAAGTTTAAAAATGCAAAGATCAAACGCTGCCCAAACGCCTCACCCGCCATCTACTGCTAGCCCTCACCCTACTGAAAATCAATGGGGTCAAAAATCAATGGGGTCAGATTCGGTTGATTTCGATCATAACAACGCGTGTTGATCTGTTTCGGTTGTCCAAGAAGAACACACCTTGGCGAGCATGCTATTCGCCGCTTCAGGTCCTAATTAAGAATCAACCTACTCTGACCCCATTGATTTTGATTTACGCCCAGAAAGTCTGATTTCCTTGATCAATACCGCTCAGAGCAGGTAGAATCGTCGACCTTTCGGTTTTTCCACCTTGCTCCACCCGTCGCATGCGGGGGAGTTCATTCCATAAGGAGTACACATGCGTCATTACGAAGTTGTTTTTATTGTTCACCCTGATCAGAGTGAACAGGTTCCGGCGATGGTTGAGCGTTACAAAGCGCTTTTAGCCACGCACGGCGGCCAGATTCACCGACTCGAAGATTGGGGACGTCGCCAAATGGCTTACCCGATTCAAAAAATGCACAAAGCACACTACGTTCTGATGAACATTGAGTGCGACAGCGCTACGCTCAAGGAGTTTGAGCACGCTTTCAAATTCAACGATGCCGTCTTACGTCACTTGATCATCAAGATGAAAAAAGCGGTCGTCACGCCATCGCCCATGATGAAAGAAGAGAAATCTAGATCCATGCTAGAAGGCAGAGCAGAGGCCAAAGACTTGTCTGAAACGGCTGATGCGGACGCTCGTGATGTTGGCCTCAGCGCCGCCGAATAAAATTTTGCCAAGCGATAGCACAGATAAAGCCAAAAAAAACGCGTTAAATCAGGTCGAGCTAACGGGCATTTTGCTTGAACGCAAGGCGCAGCGCTTCACGCCAGCAGGGGTTCCTGTTACGGAATGCGTCATTGAGCACCAGTCGGAACAACTAGAGTCGGGGCTACCAAGACAGATTCAGTGTGAAATTCAGGCGATTGCGATTGGTTCAACGGCGCGCTGGCTGCAAGCGGCAAACCCGGGCGTATCTGTGCATTTAAATGGCTTTCTCGCCGTCAAAAGCCAGAAGAGTAAGCAGCTTAGACTGCACATAACCATGATCGAATTTGTAGAGGAAGAACAAAATGGGTAGATTTTTCAAAAAGAAAGATGACAAAAACGTCAAAAAACGCGGCAGCGGCTTGTTCAAGCGCCGTAAGTTCTG
>JAZKFR010000029.1:0-28578 GCA_040386295.1 Pseudomonadota bacterium
AGATGTAGCTTCGTGTTGAGCCCCCTTTTGTACGGCTCATGTCTTGGTTGCCGCCCTGAGCGCCTGCTGCATGCGGGTGCACCTTGATGTGACTTACGTCAATCATCAGCCATTCAAAATCCGGTGCGTCAATAAGTTGCTCTAACAACCCTTCCCAAGTGCCACTATCTCGCCATCGACAAAAACGACGCTGCGTGTTTTTCCAGTCCCCATACTCCGTCGGCAGGTCTCGCCACGGCGCACCCGTCCGCAGAATCCAAAAAACCGCGTTGATAAACAGCCGATTATCCCGTGCTTCGCCGCCCCAAGATCCTTTCCTGCCCGGCAAGTGTGGTTCCAGAAGATGCCAAACGTGATCCGAAATATCGTGCCTACGGTGTGCTGCAACGCCCATCTTCTTTCCCCCTTTTTATCAGCATTAACGATTAACGGGAATTATAAATTTAATCTCATGACGACACTACCCAAACAAATTTCTCAACCTTGAGAAAAACCCTAGCCGCCGGCCTTGTGGCGCCCCGCCTAAGACCAGAGATGAGGAAGTAGCGCTCGATGTCTGAGTTGCAACGACTGATCCTTGCCTATTGGGTTTTCTAGCTCCACTAGCTTGAGGCATAGCTGGCGCAGGGCTCGTAACTGGAATTGCCGTGGCTGGAGTTGCAATGACGACAGCTGGCGGAGTTGCCGGTTGCGCATTCACCACTACCGGTGATCGTACAGCCATCCCTTGATGGCTCAGATCATGCTGTCGAAAACCTGGATACCGGGCATTCAAATCGTGACTCGAGATAAAATCACGCTCTTTCTGCAATGGCATCGTGGAATACCAGATATCGTAATGAGATTGATCCATAAAGCGGTACCCTGCCTCAAGCATCACATTCTCTAGGTTGGCTCGGTAATTTACTGTCTGCGTTGTGGAGATACACAGTCTTGTTGCGCCACGCCCAACAAGCTGCCGCAATTCTGCCTCTGTTATATCTTCCAGATTGTCATTCACTAGCGAAATAACTCGATTCTCTGGGTCAAACGCTGTTTTCCGTACGTCTGCGCTGTAGTTCAATGAATTTGCGCTTGCTTGCGAGAGAACTTCGTATGCCATGGGCCTATGCAATGCCCCCCAATACTGATTACACGTAATCCTCTTACGGAAGCATTGAAAAACTCGGGGATCGCTTATGTGCCGCTCCGGCACACTGAAACCATGTTTTTCGAAAAGGGCTTGCTGTGCCAAGCTTGGTGCATGATTCAATGGAAATTTGAGGCGTAGCGCTGCTGGATTTTGGCGCAGAATGGTGTCCAGTTCGTCTATTGGAATCTCTGCTAAAGGGCGATCATAAAAATCAATGGCAAACTCCCGAGGGCTCTCAGGATCGGTATCGAAACTGATAAAAGGCTTGTGGCCAGAGGCATGGGCTGGATTGTGCTTAATTTCTGTCTTGTCTTGCAGCACCCCATAAAAATGCGTCTCAGGGGCAGACACTTCTACCCGCCAATTCGGGTCGCGTACCCAACGTTCTACACTCCCCTGATCGGCGGGTTGATATCCGTACGCATACAGAGTATCCAGCAGCCCATTCTTCTGTAAAAAATCTTCTAGCCGGTTGTCCTTCGGAAAACGCACCTCATTAATTCTAAAATCACCGACGCGATCCTCAAACTTGGGGCGATTATTGCCCACATCGATGCTAAGTAGCAGATCAAGCGTCGGGAGTCCCGCAAAATTAGCAATCAAGGGTCTTTTAAGCTTCGAATCGTCGAGTTTTTCCCCTACAGCATAATGATCTACCGTCATCCCCAAAGCGATTTTAGTGCCAGTATTAGCTGTTGAAGCCTGCGTTTTTGCTTTCTGCTCTATCAATGTTTTAGTGTCTTGCACTGTACCGACTTGCTTTAACGAAGCAGAATTCATGATTACTCCTTAAAAAATTTCACAGAAAGCCGCAGCTTTATTGTTGGTGGTTGCTGCGCAAAGAAAGTTCCATAAATTTTCTAAAACAGCACAACATCGACCCGGCTGGGCGGCGCAAGCTGGGGGCGCGATTAGCGTGACTGGGTTCGAGATCGCTGCTTGTGTTGCATCACCTCAGTTAGCCGCTTCTCTGTCCAAGCTTCTCACTGCTCGCTAACAGAGGGGAGAGGAACAGAGGGACTACGCAAAGCCAGCGCTAGGGCAATCAGGGCAAAAAGGGTCGAGGCCAAACTGAGTGTTCACGCTGCCTTGAATAGACAATTCACAGACACAACTCACAGCACACAATCCGCAGCACATAAACAACCTTGGCTTGGAGAGCGTGTTCAAATTTAGGCGCTTTCTTCGGCCAGTCGTTTGAGCGTGACGTAGTCTGTTTTGCCTGAGCCGAGCAGCGGGATCGTCGCTAGATGATGGATGATTCGCGGCACAGCTAGCTCAGCTGTGCCTAGACTGCGGGCGGCGCTGAGTAATTGCTCGCGGGCTAATGTCGGGGCGTTGCTAAAGAGCACCAGTGCCTCGCCTTTGGCTGCGTCAGCGCGTGTCGAGGCCGCGTGGGCAAAGCCTGGAGCCGCTGTTGCGGCAATCTTTTCAACCACCTCCAGTGAAACCATTTCGCCAGCAATTTTGGCAAAACGCTTGATGCGGCCTCGAATGTGCAAAAAGCCTTCCTCGTCACGATGCACAATATCGCCGGTTGAGTACCAGCCCTCGCGGATTGATTCTGGCGCTTGAATCACGCCTGGTTGATCAAACAGAAAATAGCCTTTCATCAGATTCGGGCCTTTGACATGGAGCGCAGCCGCGCCCTCAATTCCGGGAACTGCTTCGAGCTGGTACTCCATTCCGGGCAGCAGCTGCCCGACGCTGCCGATCTTGCACGCCATGGGCACATTGACGGCGACCACAGGGGCGCATTCGGTGACGCCGTAACCTTCGAGAATACGGATTCCGAACTTATCAATCCATGTTTGACGCACTTCTTCTGACAGTTTTTCGGCGCCCGCAACAACGTAACGTAAGCGGCCAAAATCGTAGGGGTGGGCAAACTTGGCGTAATTGCCAAGAAAAGTTGAGGTGCCGAACAGCACGGTGCAATCACGGTCATAGACGATTTCTGGAATCACTCGGTAATGCAGCGGACTCGGGTAGAGAAAAACCTTACAGCCAGAAACTAAAGGCAATAAAACGCCACAGGTCAAACCAAACGAGTGAAACAAAGGGAGCGCCATCATGAATTTATCAAGCGGGGTAAAGTCCGCAACGGCGCGCACCTGCGCCACGTTGGAGAGCAGAGAGGCGTGCGAATGAACAACGCCTTTCGGCTTGCCTTCTGAGCCTGAGGTAAATAGCACGAGGGCGGGATCATCGGCTTGTTGACTCAGCATGGCGCGGCGCGGTACGAGCAAGTGCCACAACACCCACAGTTTGTCGCGCAGCCCAAATTGGGCTTTTAAGTCTTCGAGGAAGTACACCGTCACGCCGGGAAGTTGCTCAACCAGCGAGGTGAGGCGCGCTTTCTCGAGAAAGCTGCGTGAAGCGATGATGGTTTTAATTTTTGCTGCTGTGCACGCAGCACGTAGCCCCTCGGCGCCTGCTGTGTAATTGAGCATCGCGGGAATGCGCTTGCCCGCCGTCAGCGCCAGGATCAAGCTCAGCGTTGGCGCGGCATTGGGCGTCAGTACACCGATTACCTCTCCGGCCTTGCTCAAACGAGACATCAAGCGCTGCATGCCGAGCGACATTTTGAGCAATGAGCCATACGACTCTTCGATCAAACGCACGTCTTCAACCAATTTGTAATGACGTCCAAATGTGTTTTTGCCGTCGAGAAACGCCTCAAACAAGGTGCGTTGTGGCCGAGTCGCCACCAGCATGTCGAGCAAAATAGCGCGCAGTAAGGTGCCCGCGCGGCGCCGACGTTGTTTCGCTGAGGGTAAATCCGGCATCGGAATCGTGCGGCGCGGCTGAATATTGATCGTCACTTTCGGCAATAGTTTGCGTGGGTAAACGCCAGCCAAACGCCCAAAGTAGCTTCGCGCTGCGCCATCAATGCGAACCGGCACGACGACGGCGCCGGTTTTGGCGGCAACGAAAGCGGCGCCGTCATAGACCTTCATCAACGAACCGGTGTTGGTAATACGACCTTCCGGGAAAATCACCACGGGTTGCCCCGTCAGCACCAGCTTGACGATCTGTTTCATCGCCAAGGGACTGGCCGAATCAACGGCAAGGTGCGGCACAAAGCGCAACAGCAAACGAAACAAAGGACGGCTAGCGATTTGGCTATGCACGACAAAGACGGCGTCTATCGGCATCAATAAACCGAGCAACAAACCATCGATGAAAGATTCGTGGTTGGCAACAATCAAGGTTCGCGGATTGTGAAATACCGCCGGGTCACCGCGCAGCTCGACACGGAAAAGCGCCTTGAGTAGGCAACGCAAAAAAAGTTTGAGCATGATTTTTCCTTGATTTTTTAAGTTTAGTACTCCCATGAACGGCCATGAGTGGCACATGGGGCGCTTGGGGGCAATGCTGAACGACGCTGCGCTCAGCAAAACTCGGCTCAAGATGCGGCCATGAAGTCAAAAAATTGAACGCTGAAATTGAACACTTAATTAGCCCGCAGGAGCCAAAACACCGTCGCTGAGACTGACGATGCGCTCTGCGTGCGCGGCTAGTTTTAAATCGTGCGTGACGATGATAAAGCTGGTTTGGCGCGAACGATTGAGCGCGAGCATGAGTTCAAAAACGGCTTCTGCGGTTTTGCGGTCGAGGTTGCCGGTGGGTTCGTCTGCGAGAACGCAGGCAGGCTCGGTGACTAAGGCACGGGCGATGGCTGCGCGCTGGCGCTCGCCGCCGGATAGTTCGGCGGGACGGTGCTGGAGTCTATGCGCCAAACCAACTTCTGCGAGTACGTGCGCCGCGCGATCCTCCGCTTCGCTTTTCGGCAAACGGCGAATTAACAAGGGCATAGCGACGTTTTCGAGCGCAGTAAACTCGGCGAGCAGATGATGAAATTGGTAAACGAAACCGAGATGACGATTACGCCAAACGCTGCGTTCCGCCTCGTTGAGGCTTGATAAATCGCGCCCCATCACGTGTATTTGACCCGCCGTGGGGCTATCTAAGCCGCCCAACAAATGCAGCAAGGTGCTTTTACCCGAACCCGAAGCGCCGACGATCGCCAGGCGTTCTCCGGCCACAATGTTTAGCTCAATGTTAAGCAAGACCGGCACATCAACAGCGCCTTGCCGGTAGATTTTGCTTAAGCCCTGGCAAGCCAAAACGGGCGTCGCAGAGCTTGGGATGCGTTCATTCATAGCGCAAAGCCTCGGCAGGATTAACTCGCGATGCACGCCAACTTGGGTAGAGCGTGGCCAGCAAGGAGAGAACGAAGGCGACAGCGGTGATGGTGCTGACATCACGCCACTGCAATTCGGAGGGCAGCTCTGAGATGTAGTACACCTCTTTGGCTAAGAACTGCATGCCGAGCACACGCTCGATAAAGGGCACGACGACGTCGATATTGAGTGCGACCGCCACCCCGCCCGCAATGCCCAAACCTAGGCCAATGAAGCCGATTAAAGCGCCTTGCACCATAAAAATCGCCATGATGCTCGTCGGGCTAGCGCCTAGGGTGCGCAGAATCGCGATGTCTGCCTGTTTGTCGGTAACGGCCATTACCAAGGTGGACACGATGTTGAAGGCAGCGACGGCGACGATCAGCGACAGGATGATGAACATCATGTTTTTTTCGATTTGCACCGCGCGGAAAAAGTTGGCATGGCTACGCGTCCAATCGCTGATCGAGACATCTTGCTTAATGCTGCCAGCCAAAGCACGTGCCACACGCGGTGCGGTAAATAGATCGTCGAGTTTGAGGCGCACGCCTGAGACACGATCGCCCATGCGGTACAAGCGTTGCGCATCTTCCATACGAATTAAAGCCAAACCGTTGTCGTACTCGAACATGCCGACTTCAAATAAGCCGACGACGGTGAATGTTTTTAAGCGTGGCACAACCCCCGCCGGGGTCACCACGCCTTGCGGTGCGATCAAGCTCAGTTTGTCGCCGACAAAAACACCGAGTGAACGCGCCAGTTCTGCACCCAGCACGATGTTGAACGAATCCGGTGTCAGCAAATCAAGACGACCACTTTTCATGTGCGATGAGAAGTCGACGACCTTATCTTCTTCGCTCGGCACAATGCCGCGCACTAATACGCCCTGCACCGCCTGCCCGTAGGCGAGCATGCCTTGCGTCTGCACAAAAGGCGCTGCGGCGAGCACATGTGGCGCTTGCACGGCCTGCTTTGCCAGCGCTTCCCAGGCGGCGAGCCCGCCCAAGGCGCTGCCGTCCGCACTAATTTGCACGTGCGAAACAACGGCCAAAATACGATCACGCAGTTCGCTCTGAAAGCCGTTCATCACGGATAAAACGATGATCAAAGCGGCTACGCCCAAGGCCATGCCGAGCATTGAAATCAGCGAAATGAAGGAAATAAAGTGATTGCGCCGCTTGGTTCTGGTGTAACGCAAACCAATACGTAACTCGTAAAACGAACAGGCGCGTACAAGAGACTGAAAGTACGATGGGGAATACGCTGGCAACAGGGGCAACGGGGGCAACCGGCTCATAGAAAAATCGCTTGTCTTGGCATGGGTGTAAAGAGGTGGGTCTGAATGGGCGCAAGCACTTTGTTTAAGAAATCGTCGTCATCGCCGCAGCCGCGTCCTATAAAATGCGCGGCTTGGGCGCTCTGCGGGCGCTCATTCTAAAGGAGATGTGCCATGCCAACGCAAAACAAAACAAACAAGACGGTGATCAGTACGGAGCAGGCACCCGCCGCGATTGGTACTTATTCGCAAGCTATTCGGGCTGGCGATACGGTTTATTTGTCCGGCCAAATTGGTCTTGATCCGCTCAGCATGCAGATGGTCGAAGGCATTGACGCGCAAATTGAACAGGTTTTCACGAACCTAAATGCAGTGGCACAAGCGGCTGGCGGCTCGCTCGCGGACGTTGTGAAGCTGACGGTTTTTTTGACGGATCTAGGCAACTTTGCGCAGGTTAATGCGGCGATGAGCCGACATTTCAAGGCGCCTTTCCCGGCACGTGCCGCGCTCGGCGTTTCTGCCCTGCCGCGTGGCGCGCTGGTCGAAGCCGACGCCGTCATGGTGCTAGGCGACTAAGCTAGGCATCTCTAGGCGCAAGCATGAGCAACTCGGACGCAGGGGCAGGAGCACGAACAGACGCAGAGGAAATCAAAGCCGCGCCGCAGCTGAAAGAAAAATTGCGCAAACTGGGTTTGTTATCGACGCGCGATTTGTTGCTCCATCTGCCGCTACGCTACGAAGACGAAACACGTCTGAGCACGCTGAAGACAGCAGTGGTAGGCAGCAGCGTGCAGATACAGGGGCGTTTGCTCGAAGTTTCGCTGCACAGCAGCGGACGGCGTCAGCTGCTGTGTCGGCTGCAAGAGGAGCACGATCAGAGCAGCGAGCTGACCCTGCGTTTCCTCAATTTTTATGGCAGCCAAAGCAAAGAGCTGAACGCAGCCTGCACAAACAAAAGTTTGTTGCGCGTTTTTGGCGAAATTCGCGATGGCTTTTTTGGTGTGGAAATGGTGCATCCGCGCTATCGCGTCGTCAGCGCAGAAACGCCGCTAGCACCGTCGCTTACCCCGGTTTATCCCAGCACAGCGGGCGTCTCGCAAAACGCCTTGCGCAAGCTGATTCAACCGGCGCTGAAGACGGCCGATCTAAGCGAGGTCATCGCGCCCGATTACTATCAGCGCCACGGCTTGCTCAGTTTTGCCGACGCGCTGAATCAACTGCACGCCCCGATTGCACACACTACGCAGACTGCACACACTACACTCAGCGCCTTAGAAGAAAGAACACACCCTGCTTGGCAACGCATTAAATTCGACGAGCTGCTGGCGCAACAGTTGTCGCTGCGCCGCGCTTATTTGGCACGCCGGCAAATCGGCGCACCCATCCTGGGGATGACGTCGCGCCTGAGCCAGCAATTAGTCAGCGCCCTACCCTTCGCGCTGACCGCCGCGCAGCAACGCGTTAGCCAAGAAATTGCGCACGACCTGGCGCAGCCCTACCCGATGCAAAGATTGCTCCAGGGCGACGTTGGCAGCGGCAAAACCATCGTCGCCGCGCTCGCCGCCTGCCAGGCGATTGAATCCGGCTATCAAGCCGCCTTGATGGCACCAACCGAGATTCTGGCCGAACAGCATTACCAAAAGCTGGATGCCTGTCTAAGGCCGCTCGGCGTCAGCCTGAGCTATCTGTCAGGCAGCCTCAAAAAATCGCTCAAAAGCAGTATGCAGGCGCATACCGCAGGCGATGCACAGTTGGTCATCGGCACCCACGCGCTGATCCAAAGCAGCGTCGACTTTGCCCGTTTGGGCTTGGTCATCATCGACGAGCAACATCGTTTTGGCGTCGCTCAGCGCTTAGAACTCAGGCGCAAAGGCGGCAATCCACACCAACTGATGATGTCTGCAACGCCGATTCCGCGCACCTTAGCGATGAGTTATTACGCCGACCTAGACGTTTCGCTACTCGACGAATTACCCCCCGGACGAACGCCGATTAGCACGCGTGTGATTTCAGACTTGCGGCGGCAAGAAGTGATCAACCGTCTGCGCGTTGCCGTTGGACATGGCCGGCAAGCGTATTGGGTTTGCCCACTGATTGAAGAGTCCGAAAAATTACAACTGCAAACCGCGATTGATACGCACGCGGCGCTTAGCGCAGAGCTCAGCAGCCTACGTATCGGCCTAGTGCATGGCCGACTCAAAGCACAAGAAAAAGCCGAGACCATGGCCGCTTTTGCCGCTGGAGAGATCGATGTATTGGTTGCCACCACGGTGATCGAAGTCGGCGTAGACGTAGCCAACGCCAGCCTGATGGTGATCGAACACGCCGAGCGCTTCGGTTTATCGCAACTGCATCAGCTACGTGGTCGCGTCGGACGCGGCAAACACGATTCGGCATGCGTTCTGCTCTACCAGCAACCCCTCTCACGCCTAGCACGGGCAAGACTCAACATTATCTTTGCGCATACCGACGGCTTTGAAATCGCACGCCAAGACTTGAACCTGCGCGGCCCAGGCGAGTTTATTGGCAGCCGCCAATCCGGCGTGCCGCTCTTGCGCTACGCCGACCTCGAACAAGATGCAGCGCTCCTCGAGCCAGCGCGCGAACTGGCCGAACGCTTGCTGGCAGAAGACCCAGACGGTGCCGAACGGCACCTCAAACGCTGGCTGGGCGAACGCGAAGAGTTGCTCAAGGCCTAAGCTTGAGACAAAGCGCGCATAAGACCCATAGGCTCGCTGCTTTACCCTCTCGGGCAGTCACAAAACGAAGCAGACGCTCTGCTAAAATCGCCCGCCACTTGACTGAGCGACCGCTGGTTAACACAGACGCAGTGCACTCATTAAGTTGCATCACACCGCGCCGGACACATTCGCAACGCCCTGGCAACTCAGAAAAACTCAGCAGAAAAACTCAGCCTTCGAAAGGAAACACCATGTTCGGCTCTAACAGAATTGATATGACTGCTCCGTACACTGTCATGCCGCCGCATGAAAACCCGGCCTGGGGAAATGGCAGTGGAATGGCATACAGCGCCGTATCACTTGCAAACAGGACAAACGTTGAAGCGCAATGCGAGAGAGTAGTAGCCGCGATCACCCAGCACTTCGCTGGCCCTTATTACTACGGCGGTACTGACGTGATTTTGGCGACCGCGAATACGCTAGACAATGAGATCACAAGCGCGCTAAGTGATTCTTTCCCGCCTGGCTCAGTCAACCAGCATCCCGAACAAGGCGACAAAAGGCTAAGAGACTATGCCATCGCGACTGCCATGCACCTACTTGAGACCTTTAATCAGCAGCAACCCGACGGGAGAGCACTAACAGAACGCGACGCACACACCCTTATCCTGCGCACGATTGGGGCGGTTTTTAAAATGTACCGTGACGCCTACTCACCCGAGTGGCAAGACGCTTGCTACGCTAGCTTCTACGAGACGCTACAAGCAAACATCGCAGCACAAAGTGCGGCAGGAAACAATCTTGTCGCAGCGATCGCCGAGCCCTTTCGTGCGCTCAAAGCACAAGCCACACCGTGGAAAACAGCAGCTGCACGAGCACTCCGTGTACCCCTAGGCGCACTGGGTTACTCAGCACAGAGCGCCGGCAAAAAATCGCCAGAAATCTGGCTGGCAGAAAAAACAGCCGCCATAAATCGATTAGCCGCAAGCGTATACGGATGCCGCACCCAAGCCACAGAGCACTCTGTGGCTGACTTCGAGTCTCAACTAAAAGCCTTTTTCGCGCCGCAAGCCGCCTCTGCGCAAGGCTTTGACCATCCCGGATTACCCAGCGCTTGCATCACAGAAGCCTTAGCTTATTCCCCCACGGCAGTGCAATACCTGCATGAACTCTTGCGCGCCGTGCCTACCCCTGCGCAACGCTCGATGATTTTGCGCGAAGTGATCGCCAAGCAACATGGCGTGAGACTGGATCTACTACTCGCACCCGACGCTGTCACTGCTCTATTTAAACAGAAGAATCGCAATGGCTATGAGCTCGAGAAGGTTCGCGGACTGTCTTTAGCCATTTTTGAACTGCTCGACCCCGAACTGCAACTAGAAATGCTCGATCCCAATCGGCTAGCAGAGCTGCGCACGGAAAAACCATTAGCCGATAAAAATCAGCAGCTCGGTTACAGAACGGTTTCAAGCAAAGAAATTTATGACCGCATGGGCTGCTGGAACCATAGTGCTTACTATCAAGAAGCTGTAGCCGCCATGCCACTGGCCGCGCAGGCGAGATTGTCGGCGAGTATGCAAGCATTTGAAGCGCAAAAAAGCGAAGACCGCTTCCGAGTCTTCAACCAAAAAACTGTCGCCACACTCACGGCTTATGCTGCACAGCATGCAACTGAGCTAGAAACAGCATGCGACGAATTAGTTCAGTACTTTTCAGGGACAGCTGGGACATTGCCGGCTGAGCAGCAGAGCAATGCCGAAACTTCAAGCAAGGGAGGCATGTCGACTAGCGCAGAAAAAAACCTTGCTCCTCAAGCGCTAACGAGCAGGATTGCCAAGCTACAACAGCGCTTGCTCACACAGTCGACGGCGCAACGCGTTGCCGCATTACAGCCTGTAGTTAAAGCGGCACTGGCGTCGGGCATACCCAGCAACATCGACGCACTCGTCAGCCTGATCAGTCGGGTGCACCGCGAACCCGCTTGGAATCTAGAGGTCTACGTAGCGCTCACCGACCGGGAAGAATTGTTCGCGCTATGTCCGCCCAATACCCTGCAAACTGCTTTTGCTGTGGCAAAAACACCAGAGCAAGGTGCCGCGCTGCTGAAGTCGCTTGCAGTCTTGTTCAATAAAATTCCTAATAGCTCTAATAGCCTCAGAGACGAACTCGTAGCCAGCTTAGGCGAGGGCTTAAACGCTGAGCTACAGCAATCATTGGCAGAGTTAAAAATAATGACTCAAAGCGGAGCAGAACGACCTATTTTTACCGACCTGTGGGGAAGGACGTCGATGAAAGAAACGCTCACAGTGCTTGAACAGCAACACCCTACGATTTTCGTAAACCTACAACAAGCGCTAGCCGACAAGAAGGAAGACCTTATGGGCAATTTAAGCTTGACCATAAAAGCCATCGACCGCGCGCTCACAACAGCGGCGGTAGGAGCAGTAGCAACGCAAGCCGATAACCCTGAACCTGTCAGGCTTAAGCAACTCAGAGCCTCTCTCAGCAGCGTTCTCCAACCTTATGAGGAACGTCAAATAAAAACAGAGTCGAGCAGATTTAGCGAGCGTGAAATCATTGCAATCTTGGAACAAGCTCAAACGGGGACATCGATAGACGATCTATGTCGAACAAATGGCATAAGCCGCGCAACGTATGACGAATGGCACAGCCGACAAGGCGGCATGAACCCCAGACTGAGACAACGCCTGCAAGCACTAGAGAGCGAAAAGCATCGGCTTGAAGAAGTAATCGCAGACGCGCAGCGCAAGGCCGAGGCTTTGAAAGCAAAGGAGTTGCAAGAATCTCTAGCGTACGCGTTCTAGCGATAGATTAGCGTGCAGCGGAGTTGTCGGCTGTTTGGCGCGAACATAACCGGCAATCGATCCCGCTGCACCAGGTACCGACTTCTGCACCCATCACCTAGACGCGTTTTTCTCTGCTTATTTAATGCAATGGTGTCGGATGGAACTTTTTGCGCACACTCGTTACTAAATCATGGTGAGCAAAAATTTTTTGAGCATCATGTTATTTAATCAAGGAGTGGGTCATGCTAGGTCTCAACACAGGAAGCGGAGCGCGTAATTTAAAGGACATGCTGGGTACTCTCGATCTGGTTTTGCACCCCTTACCTTTAATTCAATCAGCTGCCGGAACGACTGCTGACTTGGGAACAACATGCGTAAACAAGCTCGGTGTGCATGAAGATTCATTGTGCGCAGGCTTGATCCACTGCTTTGTCAACTTTCCTGGAAGCGTTCTTTTGAGTCGGGCTTATCAGCCAGCGGGCAACTTAGAGGCACATCCAGTGGATTTAGGCGGCACGGCGCTAGTGCCGCCGAACGGAGGCATGGCAAACACGGCTTCTTTGCCAACGCCGTTGTCAGTATGAAGTCAGACAGGCTGAAGAAAAATTTGCCATGCGCATGTATCCAACGCACGCATGTTGTTTTAATCAATCTAGTTTTTTAACGAGGAATAAAAAATGGGTCCAGGAATAAGCAGCGCAGTAAGCCGTTTTTTTGGCTTAGGTGCTAAACCGGCTGGTGGTGTTGGAGAACCTGATCACAATGCAGCCCCAGGTCTTAAGGTGGGGTCGGACGGGGATAACCCATTCTCTTGCCCACGGGCTGCCCGCGGTATATCGATCTCTGAGCTTCGTGAGAAAGAGAAGAAAAGAGCTGTAACACATGCTAATGCTCTGATCGTCTGCCTAAATAATGAGCACTCCCGTTTTCCGCAGAAAGAACCGTTTGCAGTACTCAATAGATGTGACAGGCACATTCAAGCACTTTCCAGGTCGATGGAGGCAGTAAAATTTTGCAGCGGATTTGATGATAAGGTGGCGCCAACTAAGGCGCCGGCAGTGCAAATACAGGAGGCGCAGCCGGTAGTACAAAAACAGGAGACGCAAAATAAAGCGCCGGTGGTGACACAGAAACCAGCTCACGACCTGCATTTCTTTTGGCTGTAAAATTTAAAAAAATTGTCAAGATTGACCTCCTCGCCAACGTCGAAAGAGGGAAATAAGCGACGCATAGAAAAAGCCCTGTAGAAAAACATCTACAGGGCTTTTTTGCCGAGATAAAACTTAGTACGAGAGCGAGTACTGTCCGCCAAACAGCCAGGCGCTGTCACGATAAGTTCCATTAACGACACCACGGGGAATCGTCTCACCGCTGGTTTGATCGTTGTTAATAGACGACTCTTTGAAGAACAAGCGAGCCAGGCCGAAATCGATTGCCGACTCTTTGCTTGGCTTCCACTGCCCGCCTACGGACAGCCAGAAACGGTTGTTATCAGGCAGCGATGTCATCCGGTAGTTTGCGTTTGGCACCGGCGTTTGATCGTAGGCGAGGCCGAACTTAGCCTTCCATGCGTCATTCACCGTGTAAGTGCTGCCTAAAGCAATACGCCAGGTGTTGCGGAAACGCGTGTCCAGAGTTTGCAGCGTCGTTCCGTCGGCGACACCAGAGGAATGAACGATGTTGACGTAAGGAATAGAAGACCAAGCCGTGCGCGACAGGTCGCCGAGCATGGTCCATTGTTCGCTCAATTTTTGGCTAACGCTGAGGATGAAGATGCTGGGCAATTCAAGCTCTGCCCGCACATCGCTGCTGACCCCTAGCGCGTTCAGCGCATTCATGGTCGCGATGCCACCCGCCGTACCGTCGTTGCTCAAGCCAACCAAGCCACTGGTTTTAAACTTCAAGGCAGAGCGGTAAGCGATACCCACCTTGGTCATCGGTGACAGGGTGAATAAAGCCCCCGCGTTCCAGCCGAGCGCTGTACCCGAGAGCTTAGTTTTGGCTTGTACAGACGATGTGCTGCCCGCGCTCAGGCCGACGGTACGTGTGTACTCGGCGTCTAGTTTTTGCCAATCCAAACCAAAACCAAACGAAAAAGCCTCGTTCACGCGGTAGGCCAAGGAGGGGTTGACGTTCAGGGTATTGACTGAAAATGCGGTCGATTGCGCAGCACCGGTCCATGGGCTGCTGTACTCAGTTTTCAAGCCGAACGGCGCGCTCACCCCAATGCCAAGATAAAGATCCGGTTGCACTGCCCACGCCAGGTAGGTGTTGGGCAACACAGCCAAATCGTGGCTCTGCAAACCGTTACCGCTCAAACTGCCGGTGGCTGAGCCGTTGTCTATAAAGCGATAGTCAGCATCAATAGCCACCGCACCTAATGAGAAAGAACGAGCAGGTAGCTGCGTCATGCCGGCTGGGTTAAAGAAAATCGTACTGGCGTTTTCGGCAACGGCAGCAGAACCCGCGTAGGCATTGCCCAAGCCGCTGGCATTTTGTTCAAGCAACTGAAAGCCAGCGGCTGCAGCCACATTCACCCCGCCAATTGAAGCGAGTAATGCGAATAATGTCTGCGACAGAGCGAGTACACAAGGACTCGCCAGTCGGCGTGGCGATTTTTTCATTTTCATCATGATTCTCCTTACTTTGATAGACAAAAGACGGTGATCAACTTGGCCGGTCACGAGTATCGACGCGCTCAGCATAAAAAATCAACGGTGCACTTCAAGATCAGGCAGCTCTCGCTTGACGCCTTGTTGGTCAATTGCAACATAGGTCAGCGTTGCCTCGGTGACTTTGACCGTAATCGGATCGGCAGGATTACGTTCGGCAAATACTTCTACGTTAACGCGTAGCGAGGTTCTACCCGTATGCACAATCTCGGCAAAAAAACTCAGCACATCACCGACGGAAACCTTTTGCTTGAATAAAAAAGCGTCAACCGAAACGGTCACTACCCGCCCACGAGCGCGACGCATCGCCGGAATAGCGCCAGCCAAATCGACCTGCGCCATGATCCAACCACCAAAGATATCGCCATTCGGATTAACGTCTGCCGGCATCGGCATCACACGCAGCGTTGGCTGTTTATTCGGAAAATCATTAGGCGTTTCGGACATGGTCACTATTTAAAAACTCTAAAAACAAAAAGGAAAAAGCAAAGGGGCGGCATTGTCGCAGATATCTTCAGCTTCAGGTATTGGCTCCTGCGTTTGCCAGCGGCCTGCCGAACTGGATCTGCCGATTGGATAAGTCAAAGGATCACCCTTTGTATCAGTAAAAATCTCGCCAAATTGTTCTATAGGCGGCTGGCTGCGTTCATTTGTTCGCCCAAGCCAGTAAAAGCCAATGCAATCGAGCCCCCTTGAAAGCACCTCCCTTAAACACGCACATTGACACGCACATTGCTTATCCCAATCTTTCATCGTGTTCGGGAAAACACAGTGGCGTCGTCGCACGCAATTGATGTTGCCAAACACATACTGGCAATTGTTGGCTCGATTCTCGACGTAGGTATGTTTTCAGGCCTCTTGGCTAAGAAATTAAAAATCCCCGATGTCGCTATTTTTCTGCTTGCGGGCATTGCGCTCGAGCCTGGTATTTTGAACTTCGTTGATGTCAAAGCGGACTCTCCTTTGAACCAGTTGATCCTGATTTTCGGCGCTTGCTACATCCTGTTTGACGGCGGAGCTTCTTTAAGACTGAAGGTGCTCAAAGAGATTTCGCCCTAATGAACCGTTATCTGGTCGGGGGCGCTGCTGTGGTTGACGTACTCATGCTGGTGGCCAGACCGATCACCGTGTTCATTTGGCCGGTGTTGATCGACGCAGCAAATAGCAAATGAACGAGCTTTTGTTCATGTGCTGGACGCGTGAAACAGGGGTGATCCCAGCGGTTCTGGCAGGGCTTTTGTTAGGGCTGAAAGCACCGGGTGCGGAGATGATTGCCTCGGTCACTTTTATCGCCGTCTTGATGACGATTTTGATTCAAGCGCCGACCACGGCTTGGTTAGCGCGTCGTTTGGGGCTTTTACTGAAATAGTGTGCAGCGACCGGGCTGACCCTGTACTGAGCTTGTTGTCTTAGGCTAGCCCGGGGTGAGATGGTAGAATCACAGACGGTTTGTGCTGTGCTTGGATTCTTTGGATTCGGCACGGCACGCCTCATTTGATTACCTTCGTAGGCTTCCCCCCCGCATGGCGCTATTGGCTCTCGGCATCAATCACCACACCTCGCCGCTTGCCGTGCGCGAGCAATTGGCTTTTGATCTTGAGCAGCTAACGCAGGCGCTGCACGACTTGAGACGTAGCCAAGGCGTTTCTGAGGCGGCCATTTTATCGACCTGTAACCGAACCGAACTCTATTGTGCGGCGCACAGCGCCGAGTCGGTTGCCGCTTGGCTTGCGCATTACCACCGTGTTGCGCCGGACAGCTTAGCGCCCCACCTGTACACGCATTTCGACGCAGATGCGGTACGCCATGCTTTTCGCGTCGCCAGTGGCCTCGATTCTATGGTCATCGGCGAACCACAGATTCTCGGGCAGATGAAGGATGCGATGCGCATCGCCCAGGCGGCCGGCTGCGTTGGCAGCACGCTACACCAGCTGTTCCAAGACGCCTTCGCCACGGCAAAAGCGGTGCGCAGCGGGACGGCTATTGGGACCAATATCGTTTCAATGGCTGCCGCAACGGTGCATTTAGCGGCACGGATTTTTGAACGCATCGCCGAACAAAAAATCCTTTTTGTCGGTGCCGGAGAAATGATCGAACGCTGCGCCACGCATTTTGCTGCACAAGGCGCGCCAAGCATGGTCATCGCAAACCGCAGCAGCGCCCGTGCCGAACAATTAGCGCAGCGCGTCGGCGGCAGCGCACTGCGGCTGGATGCAATTGCTGAGCGCTTGGGTGAATTCGACATCGTCATTTCGTGCACAGCAAGTCGCCTGCCGATCATCGGGCTGGGCATGGTTGAACGCGCTATCAAGACGCGACGTCATCGCCCCATGTTTATGGTCGACCTGGCCGTACCGCGCGATATTGAGGGCGAAGTAGCGGCGCTTGACGATGTTTTTTTGTACACCCTTGATGACCTAGCGCAGGTCGTGCAGTCCGGTTTAGCTTCGCGGCAAGCAGCTGTTTTGAACGCCGAAGCCATGATCAGCGAACGAGTTAATGCCTTTTTGCGTTGGCAGCAAACGCGCACCGCGATCCCGCTGCTTCGCTCGCTGCGCGACGCGGCAGAGCAAGCGCGTGCGCAAGAACTAGCCCGTGCGCTCAAACTACTCACGGCGGGCAACCCGCCAGAGCAGGTACTAGAACAAATGTCACAGCGTTTATGTAACAAACTGCTGCACATTCCAACGCATGCCTTAAAGCAGGCCAATACAGATCCAGAACAGTTCAAGCAGCAACTGCACCAGCTGCTGCAGAACGCGGAACCCAGCGAAATAACCGCGTTGCCGAAACCGCCAGCGCATCGGCGCGAACACGAGTAATTCCCTACCCGGTGCTATCAGTATCAGCCGACTCATCCATCAAATAGTGAAGCAGATGAAACAAAGCATTCTCGACAAACTGGAACATTTACGCGGCCGCTTAGACGAGCTAGACCGCATCCTGGCCAATAGCGAAAGCACACGCGATCGTGATCAATACCGCAAATTAACGCGCGAACATGCTGAGTTAACCCCGGTCGTCGCGCTCTACGAAACTTGGCGCAAGACCGCAGCGGATTTGCAAGCAGCCTTAGAAATGATGACTGACCCGGAGATCAAAGACCTCGCCGAAGTTGAAATGAAGGCGGCAAAGGCGCGTCTGCCAGAAATTGAAGACGATTTGCAGCGCCTGCTCCTGCCCAAAGACGCAAGCGACGAACGCAATGTTTTTCTCGAAATCCGCGCCGGCACCGGGGGCGACGAGTCTGCCCTGTTTGCCGGCAACCTGTTTCGCCTCTATGCGCGCTACGCCGAACGCCAGCGTTGGCAACTCGAGATCGTTTCGTCAACGCCCTCCGAAATCGGCGGCTACAAAGAAATCATCGCGCGCATCATCGGCCAAGGCGTCTATGCCAAGCTCAAATTTGAATCGGGCGGCCATCGTGTTCAGCGCGTACCTGAAACCGAAGCACAGGGACGCATCCACACCTCGGCCTGCACGGTCGCCGTGATGCCCGAGGCAGACGAGCTGGCCGCTGTCGAAATCAATCCTGCCGACATCCGTGTCGACACCTTTCGCGCGTCTGGCGCGGGCGGACAGCACATCAACAAAACTGATTCAGCAGTACGTATCACCCACCTGCCGACCGGCATCGTTGTCGAATGCCAAGACGATCGCTCGCAACACAAAAATAAAGCGCAAGCCTTATCCGTCCTGGTGGCCAGAATCAAAGACGCACAAGAGCGGGCGCAACACGCGCAAATCGCCTCAACACGCAAAAGCCTGATCGGCAGTGGCGACCGCTCAGAACGGATTCGTACTTACAATTTCCCGCAGGGCAGGGTCACCGACCATCGCATCAATCTCACCCTATACAAAATCGACGCGATGATGGACGGCGATATAGACGAACTGCTCGCCGCGCTGGCCAGCGAACATCAGGCCGAACAATTGGCACTGCTGGCGGAAGGCAGTGCCTAAGCAAGCATGGCGAGCAGCGCAGCTAGGTCAGCCATCTTGGCGCATACAAAATTGACGCTCGGCACCTGCTAGGCACAATGCAATGCAAACCCCGATCAATCTAGGCGCTGCCTGGCGCTTTGCCAGCGAGCATCTGGCGCGAAACGACGCGCGGCGCCTGGTCGAATACGTCTGCGCCTGCCGACACGCAGATCTGTTGGCGCACCCCGAGCGTCCGCTCAGCGCAGCCGAAGCAGCACAACTAGCCGCGTTACTCGAACGCGCAGCGCAGGGCGAACCACTGGCCTATTTACTCGGCAGTGCTTGCTTTTACGATCTTGAGTTTGAAGTTTCCCCCGCCGTTCTGATTCCCCGCCCAGAAACCGAACTGCTCGTTTCGCTAGGGCTGCAAGCCTTGCAAGAAACCCTGCAAGGCGGCGTGGCCAGGCCTTGCGTATTAGAGCTCGGCACGGGCTCCGGCATTGTCGCCGTCAGCCTAGCGCTGCACTGTGCGCAGGCCGAAATAAACGCGCTGGATGTGTCGAGCGCAGCCCTCGCCATCGCGCGCGGCAACGCTGAACGGCACGCCGCGCCGGTGCGCTTGATCGAAAGCAATTGGTTCGCTCAGCTCGGCGCAGAGTTCTTTGGCCGTAGCCATTTAATCGTCAGCAACCCCCCTTATATCGCCCACGGCGATCCGCACCTAAGCCAAAACGGACTGCCGTTCGAGCCGTCGATGGCGCTCAGCGACGGGGTCGCGGGGGGAAATGGGCTGAGCTGCATCGAGCAGATTATCTGTGCTGCACCGACTTATCTGAGCGCGCAGGGACACCTGCTGCTTGAGCACGGCTACGATCAAGCCGAGCAGGTGCGAGCGCTCTTGTCAGAAAACGGATTTAGCCAGGTACGTAGCTGGCTTGATGACAACGGCATCGAGCGGGTTAGCGGCGGGCGCAAGGCCGCTTAAAGCGTCGGCCAGGAAAATCGGCTGTAACTCGGCTCCTGGCGCGTCCCTTCGATGCCCCTCCTACATTTTCGCTGTTACGCAGACCGGTGCCGTAGCAGCACAACTGAGCAATCAGCCAAACAGCATCTGCTCGACAAGATAGACGGCAGCGCCCGAAAAATAGCCAAGCAGAGCCAAGCCACTCACTCTTTTGACATACCAAAAGAAGTGTATTTTCTCCATACCCATCGCAGCAATTCCGGCGGCAGAACCGATGATCAGAATCGATCCCCCCGTGCCCGCGCAATAGGCTAAAAACTCCCAAAGAAAGTGGTCAGTTGGGTAGTCAGCCAGGCTGTACATACTCATCGAAGCCGCAACCAGCGGCACGTTGTCCACCACCGCACTGACCAGTCCAATCAGCAACACAATCACGTCTTGCCGACCGACAACGGTATCCAACCAGTGTGCTAGGGCACTCAAGATGTGGGTGTGCTCTAAAGCGGCCACCGCCAGCAAAATACCGATAAAAAACACTAGGGAAGACATATCAATTTTGGTCAAGGCATGAACCAAGGTTAAACGTTGCTTAGTCTCCTCGTCTTTACGCCTATGCACCAAATCACCAATCAACCAAACGATACCCAAGCCGAAAAAGATGCCCATGAATGGGGGCAGATGCGTCACAACTTTGAAAAACGGAACCAGGAGCAAAATGCCCAAACCGGCAAAGAACATCAAATTACGCTCGAAGACGCTGGAATGGCAGGAATGAACGCTCGAATGCACCATGGCTTGACTCGCGTGGCTCATATCCGGCTCAGTTACTTTTTGCGGCGCAATGACGACTCGATTACGCAAAATGTTAGCCGTAACTGCCAAGGGCACCAGCATGCTGACCAAGGACGGTAGGAACACCCCCTGCATAATGCCCAAACTCGTAATCTGGCCACCGATCCACAACATGGTTGTCGTCACGTCACCAATCGGCGACCAAGCGCCTCCGGCGTTCGCCGCGATGACAATGATTCCGGCAAAGAAGAGCCGATCATCGTGTTTGTCGAGCATCTTTTGCACCAAAGAAATCATGACGATGGTTGTCGTCAGGTTATCTAAGATGGCACTAAGAAAGAACGTCACAAAACCAATAATCCACATCAAGCTAGAGAGCTTAGAGGTCTTGATCCGCGCTGTGATGACATCGAAGCCGTTATGCGCATCGACCACTTCAACGATCGCCATTGCGCCCATCAAAAAGAATACGATCTGCGCCGTACTAATCAGCGATTCACCCAACTGCGCTGAGAGTTGAGCCGCATCGCCGATCGACAAAGCGTAAATCGTCCACAACAGACCTGCACCGATTAAAGCAGAGGCCGATTTATTGATGCGCAAAGGATGCTCAAAAGCAATCGCTGCATAGGTGATAACAAAGATAAAAATCAAAATAGTCGACATAAAGACGATCCCAAAAAATGAACAATCATTAACCAATAAACTGCACCGACTTGAGCCAGAACTGCTTGCCAGGATTCAAACGATGGGCGATTCTAATCTATTAGACCTGGCTTTTCGTGTAAGAAATCGTGCTGAAATTATTACTCACAATCTAATGGATAGCCTGGAGATGCTCCAGAAGCCATTGAAGACGAGACGCAAGCGTGGCCGGCCGGGGGCAAGCAGCCCAGCGCTTAGCGCATTAAAAGAGAGTGAAGGCGGTGGCGTCAAGGCGAGCTTTCCGCGATAATCGACGCTTTGCCCAAGGTTGTTCATGCGCCAACGTTCGTTCTTCTTTGCCCTGACTTTATTCACCTGCTTGCCCTGGTTCGCCAGCGCGCAGCAACTGCCTACCCCGCCTGCCCTCGCCGCCAAATCCTGGTTACTCACCGAATTCAGCAGCGGCCAGGTACTCGCTAGCCAAGCGGCTGATGAGCGGCTAGAACCCGCTTCTTTGACTAAGTTGATGACGGCGTATTTGAGCTTTGCCGCGCTCAAGCAGGGCACGATCAAGTTGGATCAGCTGCTGCCTGTTTCTGATCGCGCTTGGAAAACGCAGGGTTCTCGCATGTTCATTCAAGTTGGCACGCAGGTACGTGTCGAAGACTTGATCAAGGGCATGATCGTGCAATCCGGCAACGATGCGTGTATCACGCTGGCGGAAGGCATCGCCGGCGGTGAAGAGAATTTTGCCCAGATGATGAACCGTGAGGCACAGCGCCTGGGGATGAAAGCCTCGCATTTCCGCAACGCAACCGGCCTGCCAGACGCGCAGCACTACACGACTGCACGCGATTTGAGCTTGCTGACCACGGCGCTGATCCGCGATTTTCCTGTTGAGTACGCCAAGTACTATTCGTTGAAAGAGTTTCGTTACAACAACATCACGCAACCCAATCGCAACCGTTTGTTGTGGCTAGACCCGAATGTCGATGGGGTGAAAACCGGGCATACCGATGCTGCGGGTTATTGCTTGATCTCTTCAGCCAAACGCGGACAACGCAGGCTGCTCTCGGTGGTCTTAGGCACGCAGTCGGACAGTGTGCGCGCACAAGAATCGCTCAAGCTATTGAATTACGGCTTTCAGTTTTACGACGCTGTCTCGCTTTACGCCAAGCAGCAAACGGTCTCTACACTCAAAGTCTGGAAGGGGCAGGAATCGGTCGCCCGGATCGGGTTTTTAAACGACTTTGTGCTGGCTGTACCCAAAGGCTACGCGCCTAAAATTAAGGCTGAGCTTGTCTCGCAACAGCCTTTGATCGCACCGATTGCGCTCGGCCAGGTCGTGGGCAGCATCAAGCTCACGCTCGATGGCAAGGCTTTTGGCGAATATCCTTTGGTCGCGCTTGAGGCCGTGCCCGTGGCAGGTATGTTCGGACGCATGATCGATAGCGTCCGTCTGTGGTTGAAGTAAGCGCAGCAGAGGCTCTGTAATGCAAAACATGATGGTCTATCTGAACGGCGAGTTCTTGCCGATTGACGAAGCCAAAATCTCGCCCTTCGATCGTGGCTTTCTCTTTGGCGACGGCGCCTACGAGCTGATCCCGGTCTACGCGCGGCAAGCCTTTCGCTTGGATGAGCATCTGGCTCGCCTGGAGAATAGTTTGCATGCGCTGCGTCTGCCCAATCCGCATAGCCGAGAAGCCTGGCGCAGCTTGATCCAGTCCGTGATCGCGCAGCACGAGGCCGAGGATCAATCGGTTTATCTGCAAATCACGCGCGGTGCCGACGCTTTGTTTAAACGCGATCATGCTTTTCCCGCGCAGAGCAAACCGACGGTTTTTGCCTTTAGCAGCGCCCTAATCACGCCCTCCGCTACACAACGTGCGCAGGGCGTCGCGGCGATTACGGCGACGGATACACGTTGGCTGCGCTGCGATCTCAAAACCACGTCTTTGCTCGCGAATGTTTTATTGCGCCAGGATGCTGTCGAGCAGCATTGTGCCGAGACGATTCTGTTGCGCGACGGCTTGCTGACCGAGGGGGCTGCCTCGACCATTTTGCTGGTCAAAAACGGGGTATTACTGGCGCCGCCAAAGGATCAGCGCGTTTTGCCCGGAGTAACCTACGATGTAGTGCTTGAACTCGCCGCGCAGCACGCAATGCCTTATCAGGTACGCGACATTCAGGCGGCAGAGTTGGAGACGGCCGACGAGCTCTGGATGTGTTCTTCAACCCGCGAAATTTTGCCGATTACCCGGCTCGATGGACAGGCTGTTGGCTCTGGCAAACCCGGAATCTGGGCTGAGCAAATGTATTCTTGGTACGCGCTTTTTCGCGATGGCGTGATGAGGAAACCCGTACCCACGCAAAGACGCGAGGTTTAAACACGCAAGGTCTAAATACGCAAGATCTAAGCACTGCTGCAATCCTCGGCACTCAGCCGATTCGCCCTCTAAACATCCTATGACTGAACACAGCCTACTTGAATTCCCCTGCGCTTTTCCGCTCAAAATCATGGGCGCCGCAAGCGAAAATTTGGCGCAAACCGTGCTCGCCATTGTGCATAAACACGCGCCTGACTTTGACGGCGCCAGCATGGAAATGCGTGCCTCGCGCGGAGGCAAATACCTGAGCCTGACGTGTACGATTCAAGCCAGCTCGCAAGCGCAACTCGATGCTTTGTACCGCGAACTGTCGGGGCATCCAATGATCAAATTTGTGCTCTGACGCAACCAGAATGAAGCAAATAGAGCTGGAACACGCACAGGCAGAAACAAAACCGACCCTGACGATACGCCATTTAGGTCGCATTGATTACTTGAGCAGCTGGCAAGCCATGCTTGAGTTCACCGCGAACAGAAGCAGCGCAAGCGGCGACGAATTATGGTGTTGCGAACATCCTGCGGTGTATACCTTGGGGCTGGCGGGCAAGGCAGAGCATTTGCTGCAAGACATCGGTATTCCGCTGATTGCATCTGACCGTGGCGGACAAATCACTTATCACGGCCCTGGCCAGGTGGTGATTTATTTGCTGCTCGATTTAAACCGGCGCCAACTCAAAGTGCGCGAACTGGTTGCGCGAATGGAGCAGGCAGTGATCAAACTACTGGCCAAACAAGGGGTAAGCGCTGTGCTGCAAGCCGGCGCACCTGGGGTTTATATCCGCCAGAGTGACGCTGATGAGCACAATGGCAAAATTGCCGCCCTCGGTTTGCGTGTCAAGAAAGGCTGCTGTTATCACGGGCTGAGCCTGAACGTAGACATGGACTTGACGCCGTTTAAGGCGATCAATCCTTGTGGCTACGCTGGCATGCCGGTCACGCAAACGCGCGATTTGGGCTTAGCGCTGACGCCCAAGCTGGCCGCTGAGGCCTTGATCGCTGAGCTAAAGAATCAACTTGAAGACCATGAAAAAGGAAGAACAGAATGAGTGAGGCCGGGGTAAAACAAAAGGGTGAGGCGAAAACAGCCCGCATTCCCATCAAAATTGTGCGCAGCGAAGAAGCATTGCGCAAACCTGCCTGGATTCGCGTCAAGGCGGGCAATGACAGCGGCCGCTTTGGCGAAATTAAGCGTTTACTGCGCGAGCAAAAACTGCACACAGTGTGTGAAGAAGCTGCCTGCCCGAATATCGGCGAATGCTTCGGGCGCGGCACCGCGACCTTCATGATCCTCGGCGATATTTGCACGCGCCGCTGCCCCTTCTGCGATGTGGGGCACGGCAAGCCCTTGGCGCCCGACGTGAACGAACCGCAACATCTAGCCGATAGCGTGGCGCAGCTGAAGTTGCGCTATGTGGTGATCACCAGCGTAGACCGTGACGATCTTCGTGACGGCGGCGCGCAGCATTTCGTGGAGGTGATCAGCGCTGTACGCCAGAAATCGCCGAGTACGACGATTGAAACGCTGGTGCCCGATTTTCGTGGGCGTATGGACATTGCGCTCGAAACGCTGGGCAAAGCGCTGCCCGATGTGCTTAACCACAATATGGAAACCGTGCCACGCCTGTACAAACAAGCCCGTCCCGGCGCCGATTACGCGCATTCGCTGGCCTTTATGCAGGGTTTTAAACAGCGCTATCCGCAGATTCCAACCAAGTCCGGCTTGATGGTGGGGCTGGGCGAAACGGACGAGGAAATTCTCGAAGTCTTGCGCGATCTGCGTGCCAACCAGGTTGACATGCTGACCATAGGCCAATACTTAGCGCCGTCGAATCACCATCTCCCCGTCGCCCGCTACGTCCATCCCGACACCTTCGCTATGTACGAACGCGAAGCCAAAGCCATGGGCTTTAGCGGCGCTGCCTGCGGACCGATGGTGCGCTCTAGCTACTGGGCTGATGAGCAAGCGCACAGCGCCGGGGTGGAAGACGCGCTACCGCTAGAGCTCAGCGTGACAGAGTGAGCTAGAGGGCGGCCCGCAAGGAATCGAGAAGCTGTTTGGCCGGATGCTCGGTCAGCTATTCCGCCTTCTCGATTGAGCCAACTTGCAGCATTTTTAAGCGCAGCAAAACCCCAATTTCTCTGAACGACAAGCCCTTTGCCCAACGCTTTTTCTTGAGTCTCAACATCAAACATCCACTCAACCCACCACAACGTGAAGCGGTGCGCTATCTCGACGGACCGCTGCTGGTTCTGGCTGGCGCCGGATCGGGTAAGACGCGCGTCATCACGCAAAAAATCGCCTACCTGATTGAGGAATGCGGATTTAGCCCAAATCACATCGCGGCGATTACCTTTACCAATAAAGCCGCGCGTGAGATGCAGACACGGGTCGATCAATTGCTCGTCGGTAAACCGTCAAAAGGCTTGATCATCGCCACTTTTCACTCGCTCGGCATGCGCATTTTGCGTGCCGAAGCGAGCACGCTAGGCTACAAACCCAAGTTCTCGATTTTTGATTCGACCGACTGTTTTGGCATCGTCGCCGAACTTTCTGGCAGCGTAGACAAGGCGACCATTCGCCGCCTGCAGAGCATTATTTCCAATTGGAAAAACGCGCTGATCAATCCAGACCAGGCGCTTAAGCAGGCAGTAGACGAGGGGGAAGCCTTGGCTGCGCGCGCCTACGCGAGTTATTCCGCAACGCTCAAAGCGTATCAAGCAGTCGATTTTGACGATTTGATCACCCTCCCCGTCAGCCTGTTTGAGCAGCACCCGGAGATTCTCGGCAAATGGCAGAACCGCTTGCGTTATTTACTCGTAGACGAATACCAAGACACCAACACTTGCCAGTATCAGTTGCTCAAACTCTTGGCTGGACCGCGCGCGGCATTTACAGCGGTGGGCGATGACGATCAGGCGATTTATGGCTGGCGTGGCGCTAACGTCGAGAATCTGCGCGGCTTACCGCAGGACTACCCGCAGCTTAAAGTGATCAAACTCGAGCAAAACTATCGTTCTACCGTCAGCATTTTGAGCGCAGCCAACGCACTCATCGGGCACAACACCAAGTTATTTGAGAAAAGACTGTGGTCGGATCTGGGGCAAGGCGATCCGATCCGCGTCAGCATCTGCAAAGACAACGAACAAGAAGCCGAGTCCGTCGTCATGAAACTGCAAGCGCACAAGTTTGAACATCGCAGCAGCTTTGCCGACTACGCCGTGCTCTATCGCGGCAATTTTCAGGCACGTGCGTTGGAGCAGTTCTTACGCAACCAGCGCATTCCTTATTTGCTATCCGGCGGTCAATCGTTCTTTGAAAAAGCGGAGATCAAAGACATTACCGCTTATCTGCGCTTGCTCGCCAATAGCGACGACGATCCAGCTTTTATTCGCGCGGTAACCACCCCAAAACGCGGCGTCGGCAGCAGCACGCTCGAAGCGCTCGGCAGTTACGCCGGAGGACGCCAGATTTCGCTCTTCGCTGCGGCTTTTGAACAGGGCTTTGCGCAACGTGTACAAGCGCGCCAACTCGAACCCTTGCTCGAATTTTGCGAATTCATCAACCGCATGGAATGGCGCGCTAACCGTGAACCCGCAGGCCAAGTAATGCCCGATTTATTAAACGCGATTGGCTACGAAACCTGGCTTTACGAGCACGAAGAAACCCGTGCGGCTGATAGCAAATGGGCGAATGTGCAGGAATTTGCCAGCTGGCTGAGCAAAAAAGGGGAAGCTGATGAGAAAAGTTTGATCGAGCTGACGCAAACAATCGCCTTGATCAATCTGCTCGACAAACAAGACGAAGAGCTCGACGCCGTGCAGCTATCCACGCTGCACGCGGCAAAAGGGCTGGAATTTAAGCACGTCTTCCTCATCGGCATTGAAGAAAACATCTTGCCGCACCGCGAATCGCAAAGTGATGAAAAAATCGAAGAGGAGCGACGTTTAATGTATGTCGGAATTACTCGGGCACAACGTTCTTTACACATTAGTTATTGCGAAAAACGCAAACAGGGCAAGGAACTGATTCCCTGCGAAGCCTCGCGTTTTATTGACGAAATGGGCAAAGAACAACTGCGTTTTTCGGGCGATAAAAGTGCACAGGCACCAGACAAAGCAAGCGGCGTCGCGCGTTTAGCCGCGCTCAAGGCAATGCTAAACAAACCGACTAGCTAGTACGAAATTCGGCAATTTGCTTCGCTATTCACCCCTACCCCCAACCCCACAACCAGGAAAAATCACATGGGCAATCGTCTCTCCAAAATCGTTACACGCACCGGTGACCAAGGCACCACCAGCCTCGGCGACGGCGCACGTGTCACCAAAGATGATGTGCGCATCGAAGCGATGGGGCAGGTTGACGAACTCAACTCAATGCTCGGCGTTTTACTCACCACCGAGTTGCCCGCAAGCATCGAGCCCGTCTTACGCAAAGCACTGATCGGTATTCAAAATGATCTGTTCGATTTAGGTGGCGAACTCTGCATCCCAGGCATGCAGATGGTGCACGAGGCGCACGTCAAACGCCTGGAGCAATACGTAGAAACCTTCAACGCGGACTTGTCGCCACTGAAAGAATTTATTTTGCCCGGCGGCACCCGCGCTGCTGCCGTAGCACACCTAGCGCGCACGATTTGCCGGCGCACCGAACGCCAAGTGATACGCCTAGCCAATAGCGCTGTGGCTGGCGTCAAAGCAGAAATCAGCGCAACAGAGCGCGCCGACAGCACAGAGCCAGTCGTCTCGGTGTTTTTGCGTCAGTACTTAAACCGTTTGTCCGACCTGCTGTTCATCATCGCTCGTCTGCTAAATAAAACCGCTGGTCAGAGCGATGTACTGTGGACGCGCATCGAATCAAGGTGAATCAAGGAGATTGCCAGCAGGCTGAACGAGGTTTTGCGCGCTACACCACAATCTTTCTTGCTTTTCCAATTTAAAGTTAAAAAACAAGCTAGTACCTTCGGCCAATAGGAAACGACATACCCCCCCTACTAGACTCGAGGCAGGACGATAGTTTTGCTGGCGCGCACTCGTCTTGCGCGCCTTACGGCAGGGGGCTGTGATGAAAAAACGCAAGGATGGCGTGACTAAAGCGGGCAACAACACGGGTG
>JAZKFR010000030.1:0-4185 GCA_040386295.1 Pseudomonadota bacterium
AGCGTTCCTGAGACTAAAAAGCACCTCGACACGTATTTAGAAGTACTTATTTCTTATAGCGAAGCGCGAGAAAATCAATTAAGCTGCTTCACCAACGATTCAATCATGACTCAATCATGACCCAACACGGAGTGCTTCAGATGGGTAACAAAGGGCAATTACTGCAAGATCCATTTCTCAATATTTTGCGCAGAGAACACATCCCAGTTTCTATTTACCTGGTCAACGGTATTAAGTTACAGGGACAAATAGATTCGTTTGATCAATACGTAGTACTGCTCAAAAACACCGTAACGCAAATGGTCTACAAACATGCCATTTCAACCATAGTCCCGGCGCGCGCGGTGAATATCCAGCACGATACCGAAGCATCATAATCGCCCACCTTCACGTAACTACGCACACCCACAGAAAGCACCTACACTCTGAAGCCGATTAGTTTTCAATTCTTGTTCTTAACAGAACGCTTAATGCCCACTTCGCTTCTCCTCTCCGTTCTCACTCGGATTAAAAACGAGATACAAAGACAAGCCGTAGTACTTGCTCCAACAAGTCAAGTCGACGAAATATCGCCTCTAATGCGCAACGGAATAAGTCCTCCTCGCAACAAATCATCAGATGATTGAACGCCCGTCAGTAAACGAACGTGCAGTGCTTGTGCAACTTGACTTCGGCGCCGATGACTTGCCAGCACAACTGGCCGAAGTGCGCCTACTGGCGCAATCAGCCGGCGCCCTGGTCTGTAGTGAGGTATACGGAGCGCGGCGCAGCCCAGACCCAGCCAGCTACGCTGGCAAGGGCAAGGTACAAGAAATACTGAGCGCCATGAGTACGCACTCAGCCGAACTGGTGATCTTTAATCACGAACTATCGCCTGCACAAGAGCGTAATTTAGAACGCATTTTGCAATGCCGAGTCGTAGACCGTACTCGACTTATTCTCGACATCTTTGCGCAAAGAGCCCATAGCGCCGAAGGACAGTTGCAAGTCGAACTAGCGCAACTAGAGCACTTAGCAACGCGTCTAGTGCGCGGCTGGACCCATCTAGAGCGACAAAAAGGTGGCATCGGCTTACGCGGCCCGGGCGAAACACAGCTTGAGACAGACCGCCGTTTACTCGGAAAACGCGTCAAGCTGCTCAAAGAACGCTTGCTCAAATTGGAGCGTCAACGGGGAATACAAGGTAAAAGTCGACGCCGCAGCGAAGTCCTTAATGTCGCCCTGGTGGGCTATACCAATGCGGGAAAATCAAGTCTTTTCAACGCACTGACCCACGCCAACGTGCATGCTGCCGACCAATTATTTGCCACGCTAGACACCACCTCACGCAAACTCTGGTTGGGTGCTGTCGGCAACATTGTTATCTCTGATACGGTGGGCTTTATCCGAGATTTACCACACACCCTGGTCGCTGCTTTTCACGCCACTCTAGAAAGCAGCATACAAGCTGATTTGCTCTTACACGTCATCGACTCGGCCAGCACAGCGCGCGAACAACAAATTGCTGATGTCAATAAAGTATTGCTTGAAATTGGCGCTGGCTCGATCACTCAAATCGAAGTTTTTAACAAAATTGACTTAAACGAATCGCCAGCAGCGCAAAGCAGCGAAACATTGCACATTCAGAGCAAATTGAACGAATTGCCCGAATTACCTGCTGCATCCGAACGCGATCCGTGTGCTAGAATCCGGCGCGTTTATGTCAGCGCCAAGAACGGTACAGGCTTAGCTTTTTTGCGCGATGCCTTGACTGAAGCAGCACTCGAAAAAAGAGCATGCTCACGCACACAAACTATCAGTGACCACGCGGCAAACCCCACTCATAACGCTTCTGATTCAAACCTAGGCCTCTTCCCATGATTGCAAGCATCGGAGTACTCATGTCGCTTAACGACCCACAATGGGGCAACAACAACGGTGGCAAACGTCCAAACCAAGGACCTCCCGACCTTGAGGAGCTTTGGCGCGACCTTAATCAACGTTTAGCCAATCTCTTTGACAAGAAAAAAGCTGGCGCAAATCACGGCGGCACACCACCGCCTTCGGGTTTTAATCAGAAATTTCTCGGTGGCGGCATTGGCTTGATCCTTTTATTAGTTCTGGTAATTTGGCTGGCCAGTGGCTTTTATATCGTCGATGCCTCACAACGTGGGCTGGTGCTGCAATTTGGCAAATTCAAAGAAGCCACTGAATCCGGTCTACGCTGGCGCCTGCCCTACCCTATTCAATCGCACGAACTGGTCAATATCTCAGGCGTGCGGACGATTGAAATTGGTTATCGCGGCAGCGAGAAAAACAAAATCCTCAAAGAAGCCTTGATGCTGACGGATGATGAAAACATCATCAATATCCAGTTTGCGGTGCAATACATCCTCAAAGATCCCGTCGAATACATCTTCAACAACCGCCACCCGGACGATGCCGTCATGCAGGTTGCCGAAACCGCCATCCGCGAAATTGTGGGTAAAAACAAAATGGACTTCGTCCTCTACGAAGGACGCGAACAAATTGCGGTGAGCGCTTCAAAGCTGATGCAGGAGATTCTTGATCGTTACCAAACGGGCATCCTGATCTCGAAAGTCACCATGCAAAACGCCCAACCGCCAGAGCAAGTCCAAGCCGCTTTTGACGACGCCGTAAAAGCAGGTCAAGACCGTGAGCGGCAAAAGAACGAAGGCCAGGCCTACGCCAACGACATCGTGCCCAAAGCACAGGGAACGGCGGCTCGTCTCCTACAAGAAGCTGATGGCTACAAACAAAGGTTAATCGCCACAGCCGAGGGGGACGCGAGCCGCTTCCGGCAAATCAATACCGAATACGCTAAAGCACCGGAAGTCACGCGTAATCGTATGTACCTGGAAACGATGCAGCAAATTTATGCCAACACCAGCAAGATTCTGGTCGACACCAAAGGCTCGGGTAATTTGCTCTATTTGCCACTCGATAAACTGATGCAGGAAACTGCCACTAACGCAGGCAACATCGGCCACGGCGGTATCGGTAGCAGCGCTGAAATGCCTGCCCAAACACGAAGCAACGCGGGCATCGCCAACGATGCGCCGACCCAAAACAACGACAAAAACGAGAAACGATCACGTGCCAATCTCAATTCACGTGACCGGGAGGCACGGCCATGAGAACCGGTTTAAACCTGATCGCACCTCTGATCGCCATCATTTTTTCGGTGCTCAGCCTATCGATATTCACGGTTGATCAACGTCAATACGCGATTGTTTTTCAGCTCGGAGAAATACGCAGCGTCATCGCCGAACCCGGGCTGTACTTCAAGTTACCAATGCTGCAAAACGTTCGCTACTTCGACAAACGTATTTTGACCCTCGATAGCGTTGAGCCGGAACGTTTTATCACTTCTGAGAAGAAAAACGTATTGGTTGATTCCTTCGTCAAATGGCGAATTATTGATCCAAAGCTCTACTACGTTTCGGTTGCTGGCGATGAAACACGCGCCAAAACACGCTTATCACAAACGGTTAACGCCGGTTTGCGCGAAGAGTTTGGTAAGCGCACAGTACATGACGTGGTTTCTGGCGAACGCAACCAAATCATGGAACAGATGCGCGAAAAAGCGAATTTTGACGCGAAAAAAATTGGCGTACAAATCGTTGACGTACGGGTCAAGCGGGTAGACCTGCCGACCGAAGTGAGTGAATCGGTCTACCGTCGTATGGAAGCTGAACGCAAACGCGTGGCTAACGAATTACGCTCCGAGGGCTTTGCCGAAGCGGAGAAGATTCGCGCTAACGCAGATAAGCAACATGAAATCATCGTCGCCGAGGCCTATCGCGAAGCGCAGAAAATGAAGGGCGAAGGCGACGCTAAAGCGTCGGCAATTTATGCCCAAGCATTTGGCCAGAACCCTGAGTTTTACAGCTTTTACCGCAGCCTGGAAGCCTACCGCAACAGCTTTAAAAGCAAGAGCGATGTGCTTGTAGTCGAACCCAGTTCGGACTTTTTCAAATACATGAAAAACGTCGGCAAAAGCAGTGCAAAAAAATAAGCAACGCGTCGTAGGCGATGTTTGGCAATGAGCGATACATTATTTCTGGCCTTCGCGCTGATGTTAATTTTTGAAGGCGCGATTCCTTTTCTAGCCCCTAAAGCGTGGCGAGAAACCTTTCGCAAACTGATCACGCTCTCAGACGGACAGTTACGCTTCATTGGACT
>JAZKFR010000031.1:0-18316 GCA_040386295.1 Pseudomonadota bacterium
ATAACGATTAAAAATGATTTATGCAATGCGTCAGA
This sequence comes from Pseudomonadota bacterium, assembly GCA_040386295.1. Lineage (GTDB taxonomy): Bacteria > Pseudomonadota > Gammaproteobacteria > Burkholderiales > Rhodocyclaceae > JAZKFR01. Next base: position 36 of record JAZKFR010000031.1, read on the forward strand.
CTGAGCTATACCCTAACCTGGTGTCAGGTTGTTTGTATTAACTTTGTCATTTTCAGTTTCAGTGACACGCCGCCGCTTTATATGAATCGGCTAGGTCTTTGACGAAATACACGCAGATATTCCCGCGCGGAGTCAACGACGATGGTGCCACCGTGCCACCATAGAAAAGTGCGGGACTTCTACTACTTGCGGATGACAACTAGGGGTCGTCTCAGAGTTGTGTGGCGCCTATCCGACCACAACTTTGACCTGCTTCCCAACACGGGCAAGCATATCTACCAGAGCATCGATCGTAAACTTGCCCGTTTTCTTGTTCACGACGTCCGATACGCGCGGCCGCGTGACGTGCAAAATCTCGGCTGCTTCGCCTTGCTTAAGATGCGCCTCACTGATCCAAGAAGCTAACTCCCCCATCAGTTGCTCTTTGAGCGCCAAGGTATGGTCAATCCGCTCGCGCGACGCAGTTTGGTAGCGCTGGGCGTCTTCGGGTGAAAAACCGAGTTCAGAAAACAGGTTGGCGCCTGGTTTGGTGACGTGCCGGACTTGAGTATCGATTTTATTCATTTCGTTGTTTTCCTTTTCTGCACGATCGCACGATAACGAGCTTCGGCAATATCTTTGTCTTGCTTCGACGTGGCTTCAGTCTTCTTTTGAAAGCAATGCAAGACGTAGATTGCTTCCTCGAACTTGGCCACGTACATTACCCGAAAAATTCCGGCTGCATCCCTGATGCGAATTTCGCGTGTCCCCTTCCCAACGTCATCAAACGGCTTCCAGTTGTCTGGGTTCAGGCCGGCCTGAACCTTGCCAAGCTGAAAGCCGGCTTCGCGGCGCGGATCGTCCGGGAACTTGAGGAGATCGTCATGAGATGAGCCGAGCCATCGGATTTCTTTATCGTCATTCGTTGTATCAAATTTTATACACTTGCCTCGGTTTGCGCAAGAGCAGGAAACCTCCGTTTTATTGCCTGGTGCTACCGTGAGGATGGCGCTGTCGAGCACTACATCTTGTGTTTCGGTCAGTCGCAATTAATTTGAGCTGAGAACAGCGCTGATTGCGAGCAGGGCGTTTTCAATTGCAAGCCATTACAACTAGGCGGCGACGGGAATCACGCAAACATCAGCAGCACGCCATCAGCCCAATTTTTTTGCTAGATCTTCTGCACGTGGATGGTAATACCGCTTGAGCATCTGCAAATCCTTGTGCCCTGTCACACTCGACAACTCAAGAATGTTCGATAGTTTTTCAGCGATTCTGCTGGTCGCCTCGTGCCGTAGGTCGTGATACGTCAGATCCTGAAGAAAGCCAGGATCAAGGATTTCCCCTGCCCTTTTACAATCTTTTTCGTAATCTTTCCGCGCACGAACAAGCGCCCACTGCCATGCAATTTTCAACGCATTCTGCGTCGTGGGAAATACTCGACCGTCGATTGATCGCGGCAATTCACGCAGGATAGAAACCGCCTTGCAAGACAACGGCACCGTGCGTGCGCCGCCATTTTTCGTTAGCGCCAGATGTGCGGTAGCCATATCCAAATCGATATTGCCCCACATCAGGGAGATAATCTCTCCTTGGCGCATGGCCGTCTCCAGCGCAAGCTTCACATTCGGTGCCACCCAAGGGTTGCGTGTCCCTTCTACGAATTTACCACCTTCGTCCCGGCCACCACTCTCAAGGGCTGCGATGAGGTATTACTCCTCGCTCGCACCGAGGCGCCGATTGCGTGCATTCTGAAATTTTGGACGGCTAACCAGAAGAAGCGGATTCTCCGGCAGAGATATCCCCCATTCTCGGCGCGCTTGATCGACCACTTGTTGGAAAAGCCCCAGCTCGCGATGTACCGTCGCCGGGCTGACCAATTTGATCTTCTTTTCGGAGTTGCCTTTCAGGCGCTCATCGCGGTATTTCGCAAAGTCTGTAGAGCTAAGACTCGCAAGAAACCGCAACGCCAGGGGATGGCGGTGCATGGCTTTGAGACGTATAGACTCAGAACCCCCGCCTCGATGGGTCGGTGTAACTTCTTCAATGTAGCGATCAATGATCTGACCAAGCGTTGTCCGTTCTGCCTCTGCGCGACTGACAAAAACACCTCGAACCATTTCGGATTCGATGACAGCAGCCCACGCCTCTGCCTCGGATCTAGTGTTGAAGGTTTTAACCTGGGCCGGGAACCCTTTTTTGCGTACCTGGGTTTCCCACTGGTATTCGCCACGTTTGCGGATGGTTGCCATCCTCTACCTCGTTGTGATCACCGCAACGGCATTGTCGCAGAGGAGACTCGCTGTGGCAAAAACTAGGACACAATCCAAAAAAAGCGAAGAAAAATATTTAATCAATTGATTTTTATGGTCGGGGCGAGAGGATTCGAACCTCCGACTCCTGCGTCCCGAACGCAGTACTCTACCAGGCTGAGCTACGCCCCGATGCAAAAAAGGTGAAGCAAGAAAAGTACGAGAAACAACAACGGCTTAAAAAACCAGTCACGACGCTAGGCGACCCTAGCCACCGCAAAGCCGGTCAATGCTAACAAAGAATCTTTATATTGGGAAGTCGGCAGCATTGCGAGCGCGGCTACTGCGAGATCCGCTTCTTCTTGCGCACGCTGACGCGCATATTCAAGCGCACCAGACGAACGAATCGCTGCCAAAACCAGTGGGAAATCATCGCGCCCGCCCTCTTTGATCGCACGACGCACCAAATTTGACTGCTCGGTAGTGCCATGCCGCATCACATAAATCAGCGGCAAAGTTGGTTTCCCTTCGGCCAAGTCGTCGCCTAGGTGCTTGCCCGTGTCGGCTTCGTCCCCTGAATAATCGAGCACGTCGTCGATCAACTGAAAAGCCGTTCCCAAATGCCGACCATAGACCGTCATGCACGTTTCCTGTTCGGCTGAGGCACAACCCAAAATAGCCCCCAGTTGGGCAGCCGCTTCAAAAAGCTTAGCCGTTTTGTAGCGAATCACCTGTAGGTAGCGCGACTCATCGACATCAGGATCATGGCAGTTCATCAACTGTAGAACTTCGCCCTCAGCAATCACATTGGTCGCATCAGACAAAACCTGCATCACACGCAAACTCTCAGCTTCGAGCATCATTTGAAATGCGCGCGAATAAAGAAAATCGCCCACCAGAACGCTCGCCGCATTACCAAAGACCGCATTCGCCGTCTGACGACCACGGCGCAAATGCGATTCATCCACCACGTCGTCATGCAGCAAAGTAGCGGTATGAATAAACTCGATCACTGCGGCCAGGGTGTAATGTTGCCGCCCTTGATAAGCGAAAGCACCGGCCACCAGCAGCACTAAGGCCGGACGCAAACGCTTGCCACCACTTTGCACAATGTATTCGGCGACCTGCCGCACTAAGACCACGTCAGAATTCAAACGAGCGCGAATAACAGCATCGACAGCCGTCATTTCAGAACTAATTAAGCGATAAAACTGCTCCATTTTCACGGCACAAAGCCCCAGCAGAAAAACCCCGGAATCTTAGGCGTCGACTGCCCGCCAGTCAAGCTAAAGCAAACGCATGGATTAGACGCACAAACAATCGGTAAAGCTTTTGAACGCGAACGATAGGGCGCGATAGAATGCGCATCTTGCTTTCATCGACCTATTTAAAGGCAGCACAGCCGAGGAGACGCGCTTGAATTACTGGCTAATGAAATCTGAGCCTGCAGAGATCAGTATCGATGATCTGGCCGCACTCCCTAAGCAAAGCGTCGCTTGGTTTGGCGTGCGTAACTACCAAGCGAGAAACTTTATGCGCGACCTGATGCGCCTTGGTGACGCGATTTTTTTCTATCACTCAAGTTGCGCCGAGCCTGGCATAGCCGGTATTTGTGAGGTCGCTTCCGGTGCTTATCCCGACGCCACACAATTTGATCCGAAGAGCAAATACTTCGACAGCAAAGCGAGTGAGACAGCACCACGCTGGTTTAACGTGGATGTTCGTTTCGTCCGCAAGACGCGTTTAATTTCACTAGCAGAACTACGTAAGCACGCCGAGTCAGTCAGCGAACTGGCCAATATGCGCCTCTTGGCTCGCGGCAATCGTCTATCGATCTTACCTATCAGCGAAAGCGAATGGCGCTTCATTACAGAGCATCTAATAGGCGAATAAAGCACACCGAGAGCAGCAAAAAGAACAGACAGAACAGACAAACGCGGAGGCAAACTTTCAATGAGCGCATATTTCGCCTACAGCCTACTAGGCTTATTCACAGGGTTCTTCGCTGGCATGCTTGGTGTTGGTGGCGGCCTGGTGATGGTGCCCACCTTAACGATGATTTTTGCTTTGCAAGCGGGTTTCCCCGCAAGCGAGATATTGCACTTAGCCCTCGGCACTTCAATGGCGACCATTGTGTTCACCTCGCTCTCTAGCTTGCGCACGCACCATCAGCATCAAGCCGTATTGTGGCCTGTGGTGTACCAAATTACCCCCGGCATTTTGTTTGGCACCCTGCTCGGCACTTTGATCGCAGCGAGCATACCGAGCAAACCGTTAGCTATATTTTTTACCTGTTTCGTCTGCTTTACCGCATTACAAATGAGCTTAAATATCAAACCCAAACCCGCGCGCGAACTGCCTGCCTGGCGGGGACTAATCTCGGTGGGAACAGGAATTGGTGCCTTATCTTCTTTGGTCGCCATCGGAGGGGGCGCCTTCACCGTGCCTTTTTTAACTTGGTGCAATGTGCGCGTACAAAATGCCATTGGCACCTCAGCCGCAATTGGCTTTCCCATTGCGCTGGGCGGGGCAATGGGCTACGTTTTTAACGGTTGGGGGCATCACGATTTACCGGAGTGGAGCTTTGGTTACGTCTACTTCCCTGCGCTGATTTGGCTGGTTCCTACCAGCATGCTGACCGCCCCCCTGGGCGCACGTCTGGCGCATCGTTTGCCCGTGATCGTCTTGAAAAGAGTTTTTGCCGGCCTCTTAGTCTGCTTAGCAAGCAAAATGCTCTGGTCGTTACTGCAGGCATGAGCAAATAAAGGTGGCCAAGGCCGTAAGTTCAAATCAGAAGGTTAAGCCAATTTAGCGGAAGCGAAAAAATGACTCATACAACGCCAGGCCAATCCACACATTGGCATAACACAGCAATGATTCTGTTTTTTGGTGGACTGATTCTGACCATCTCGATGGGAGTGCGACAAACAGCGGGGCTGTTTTTGCAACCGATGATCTTTACGCAAGGCTGGACACGCGAAATTTTTTCGTTCGCGATCGCCTTACAAAATCTCATCTGGGGGCTAGCCTCTCCTTTTGCTGGCGCACTGGCTGATCGCTACGGCGCCATGCGCACCTTAGTGGTGAGTAGTTTGTTATACGCCCTCGGCCTATTTCTAATGGCGCAGGCAGGGACTCCCCTGGCGCTGGATTTCTCTGCAGGTTTATTGGTTGGGCTGGGGCTATCAGGCAGCACCTTTGCCGTCATCATGGGGGTCGTCGGTCGCCACACAGCAGTCGAAAAGCGCAGTTTCGCGCTAGGCATCGTGAGCGCATCCGGCTCCTTCGGCCAATTCGCGATGCTGCCGATTGGGCAAATGCTGATCAACCAATACGGTTGGCAAGCCGCCTTGTTTCTGCTCGCTTGCGGCGTCGGGCTGATTGCGCCCCTCGCAGCCGGCTTCGCGAGTAAGGGATCGGCTCTCCGCCAAGGTGCGCAGTCGATCACGCAAGCACTCAGAGAAGCCAGTGGGCAACGCAGTTTTCACTATCTATTTTGGGGCTATTTCGTATGCGGTTTTCAGACCGCATTCATCATGCTGCATCTCCCCTCTTTCGTTGTCGATTCAGGCTTTTCGGCCAACATCGGCATGGCTGCCGTCGCCTCCATCGGCCTTTTTAACATCATCGGCTCGCTCGGCTTTGGTTGGGCTGGCGGCAAATCCAGCAAAAAAGGCTTGCTCACCTTGATTTACGCGCTGCGTGGCATAGCGATTGCGATCTTCCTGAGTTTTCCCTTGTCCAACGTCTCGATTCTGATTTTTGCTGCGGTCATGGGTTTGCTCTGGCTAGGCACAGTCCCCTTAACAAACGGACTGATAGCGCAGATTTTTGGGGTGCAATACATGTCGATGCTGACCGGGATTGTTTTCTTAGGTCATCAAATGGGTAGTTTTTTAGGTGCCTGGCTTGGTGGACTTATCTACGACCAAACAGGAAACTATCTACTGGCCTGGTTGCTGGCCATTTTTCTTTCAGTGCTGGCGGCTTTGCTCTCGTGGCCGATCAATGAACGTACGCTACTGCGCCAGCCTGTACTCGGTGCCACATGAAGACAGAAAATAGCACCCAAGCTTTGCGCCTTATTCTCATAACAGCGGTCATAACAGCGCTAGCTACCCTGACGCTCAGCCTTTTTGGCCTGCTTTTTCTAGCTTATCAAGACCCTAGCTTGCTGCTTAATTTGGCGAATTTACGTTACTGCGCTTAAACAGCAATCTGCTCCGCTATGCGCTCTTGATACGCAGCGGAGCAGATTGCGTGTTCAAGCGACAGCTGCTGACTCTTGCTGCAAACTGTTTGCCCAAACCATCGCTTCAGCGGTTGTTCTATAAACCAATGAGACGCTCAGAGCCTGCAACATCGGTTGCCGCCATAGCGCATTTTTAACCGCAAAACGATCTGTTTTCTCTGTTGCCTCGACCAGCAGCAATAGCCTACCAAGCGCACCGCTATAAGCGCCGAGCGCATCAGCAATCGGCGGTGTCAAGGGGAGTTGCGCCAAAATTGATTTCATCGCAATTCCGAGCAAGGAAGGCATCAGAGAAATCAGCCCCGTAATGAAGGCCTGCTCTGACAAGTCTTTATTCTTATCGCTCAGTTGAGTAGCGAGCAATTCCATTAAACGCGCACGCGTCAACGCCAAGTGCAGCAAAGGATTGGCCTGCGCAGCAAGCGTGTTGTCGCCAATAAAAAACAAAACCTGCACCCAACGAATTAACTGACGTCGACCGAGAATCGTGATGGCTTGGCGCAAAGAGCTGATCTTTGTCGAACCTAAACCAGACGCTGCCGAGTTGCTTAAGCGCAGCAAATTGACGCTCAAGCCCGGCTCTTTCTTAAACACTGTCTCGATCTCCAGCAAATCCGCGTCCTTCATCAACAGAGAAAGTAGATCAAACAAGAGCAATTGGCTGGTGCTCAATTTCTTGCCGTCGATCAATGCTGCGTGGGCAAAATAATAGCCCTGAAACAAATCAAACCCCAGCTGCCGACAAAGCAGCATTTGCTCCGAGGTTTCAACATCAACCACCAGCATTTTCTTGCCCAAACCCTTAATTTGTTCGGCCAAAGCAGGGAGCGGCCTACCGTCAAGCTGACTCAGGCTAAGCTTAATAATTTCAACACAGCTCAGCATCAGTGCGTAGGCATCCGAGGTAGGCAATAACTGAAAATGCTCGTCCAACGCAAAAGTAAAGCCTAGCGAACGCAAATGCCGGCAGCGAGCGACGATATCCGGCGTCATTTCCAAATTTTCAGGCAGCTCAAGAACGAGTTGATGACTGGGTAATTCTTCGATGATTTTGCTCAATAAGAATTCTTGATTGGTCTTGATCAAGCCGCGATAGTGGCCAAGAACTTGGCCGACAGAGAGTGTTTTCTCCGCTTGCTTCGTAGCGCCAAGCTGCTGCTCAAGCAAGTCAGCTTCTTCAAGCGTTTTGAGATGGTCGCTACTCAAAAACAACTGGTAAGCAAGTAGCTTTTGCTCTCGGTCAACAATGGGCTGACGGCCAACAAACGTAGGGGACTTCTCGGAAGCGATAAGCATCATGGTGAACCCACAATCGTAAATGGTTTGGCAACTAAATTGCCTTTAGACGAACGCTACGCGATCTGTTTTATGCCGAGATTCAGAGACTCGATTACTCGGATACGCTGGCATAGACTATGCCACAAACCCTAAACGGCAAAGGAGACAGCGTAGATAACAATCGATCACGCATGTGCTGCTCTAGCCAGGGCGAACAAGCCTTTTTTTAACGACTAATTCGCCGTCTTGATCACGCGTCCATTTGCTGGCTGAATCGGACGCGCATTGTTTTTGTAAATCTTGCCAAAGCTATTGATTTGTTCCTGCGAAACGAAAATCGGCGTTTTCAACACAAGCGATAAAACACCTTCTTGACAAGGGGGTGTTGTTTGCGAGCCCATGTACAAAAAATAGCCACGACTCTTGGGTAACAAGAGCATCGGGTCAATCTCGACCTCGGCTTTGTTGACTGAAACCCCTTGCTGCAAGGGAATGTGGTTCCATAAGCTACGAATCAACTTATGCTCGGCGCCCGCCTGTAAAAAAATGGTCATCACAAGTGTTTTTCCGCTGCTTGATTTATGCACTAAATGCACTGCCATATCGTAACTTTTACCGTTGATTTTTTCTTCTGCCGGTTTATGAAAGTGGAATTGCTGTAACTCGTACTCCTCCCCTTCTAAACTCACAGCACCCGCATTTCTCGTATCGACTTGTAAAGTGTGTCCGTTGTCGATGATAGACAAGGGAACCGCGCTGTAAGCGAATTGCGGTGCGGGCAAATCGGTTTTAATCGTCGCGCGAATATCAATCGGCGATTGCCGCTGACCCTGCTCGCACAGAGCGTAATCAGGGCTTAGCTTGCCCCATTTCGTCGCGCCATTTTTACCCTCGTAAGCCCACGCCACAGGGGGAGCCGGCATACTTTTGGGCGCTTTGTTTTTCTTGCTTTCAAGCTTGTTATCGCTTGCTGCTGCGGCTAGAACGGGCGGCGGGGTAACTTCTTTTTTAATCACGGGTGCGGCTTTTTTCTTCTTTTCTTTCCCTTGACAAGCGTAGTTGAAAACCTGCTCCAGAGTTGAATCGGGCAAAACAGGGCTTGCACCTTTGCCCCCTGGGCTGTTCGGCGTGTGCTGCCTATCTGTTTCTCGTCCTGGCTCAATTTCGTGTCCGTCGGCTGTGAAGTAAAGCGTGCGCAGCGGTGTCGCCAAACGTTGCGTACATTTAAATTCAATATGGGCAAGCAGACGCGAAAAAGAAAAAGCACCCGATTCAATTAGGTGTGGTGTGGCATAGGTTTCGCGGTACCAAAGCTGCCATAGGGCATCACCTACTTGTTGCAAGCTAGCGCTATCCACCGCAATTTCGACGCGATTCAGGCTGCCATTGTTGATAGGCAACCAGTTTGCGGCGCAAACCAAAGCAGAATGCGCTGTTAAGCAATAAAAGAGCAAGGCGCATAGGGTTCGCAAGCAAGTGCGCTTTGCCCCTGTTTTAGCGGCAAAGCGGGCATATTGGAGTGTCTGCTGAGATTGCCTTGGCTGCATCATTTGCCGTGAAGAGAACATAAGGTTAATCGTCTTGAACGGCAAAGAAACGCTCAATCATTTCTGCTGGTAGCGCCATCCCACTGGCCTTAGCGCGGCTGAGCAGACTCCAGTAGTAGCGATAAGAGGCACGATCGTGCAAGCGTTCAGCGTAGCGTATGGGTCCCCAATCGGCATCTTGAGCCGCCAGCAAAATCTCCCCCGCAAGCTGCAGAGAAGAAAAATCGGGGCGCATCGCCTCAACAATGGCGAGCACCTGCTGCGGATGAATACTCCACATACGCAAGTAGCCAAACTCTTGCCGCGCCCGCAGGGCATCGTTACGTACCACAGCCAAATCTTTCAACTCGGTGCTCACGTTGTGCGTAGGAATCACGCCGTTCGCTAGGGCTGCCGCGCTGATTTCGGCCTTGGCGCGAATAATGAGCGGATGTTCAAACTGTCCTGGGCTACGCATCGCAGAATCAGGAATCGCCCCTGCGTGTGCGCTCACAAAGTCCATCAAACCAAAGTCTAATGACTCAACCCCTGGTAACGCGGCGATTTTCCACACATCGCGCAAAGCACCGTGGGTTTCAATCAACACATGGACGGGAATCTGCCGCCGTAGCTGCGCTTTTGCTTCAGCCTGGCGTAGCGTCTTGATTTGTAGCGCAACATCCTCGACCGAACGCGCTTTGGGCAATGTCAGAAAAGCCAATTTCTGCCCAGCCTCAGCAAGCAAGAGCTCAATGTCTTGGCGCCAACAGGCGTGCCCTGCATCGTGAATGCGCGCACCAAGACGCGCATGGAGATTGTCTGGACTAGCGATACAACGGGCAATCATTAGCGCATGTTCCGCCTCAGCTCCGACGGGCGCACCGTCTTCGCAATCGCCCGTGATATCAAAAATCGGCCCTAATTGCGTTTGCAAGCTAAGCGCTTTCAACAGCTGCTTTTCCGAACCCGCGTAATGGTCAACCAAGGGCAGAAAGGGTAAAGGCTTTGTTTCAGAAAATAAAACTTGAAGAGGGTGACGACGCATCAAAACTCCCTGGCGCAACGCGCTTTTCGACCCGAACAGAACACGTAACGTCGCATCAAGCGTCGTCTGAACGCACGAAATGTCCCGACAGTCCGCCTTTTTTCTCAAGCAACTGGAGACGCTCTATGCTCATGCCACGGTCAACTGCTTTGCACATATCGTAGATAGTCAGCAAGCCGACGCTGACTGCGGTTAGGGCTTCCATTTCGACGCCTGTTCTTGCGTAACATTCGACGATTGCAGAGCAGGTAAGCGCAGGCTGTTTGCGCTCGTCATCAAGCCCTTCAACAAAGTCAAAGCTAACCGCAATCTTGTTGAGCATCAAGGGATGACACAGGGGAATCAGATCGGCTGTGCGCTTGGCTGCTTGAATTGCGGCAATACGTGCGACAGCAAGCACATCGCCCTTACTAGACGAAGTATCACGAATCAGCGCTAAGGTCTCGGCGCGCATGAGAATGTGCCCACTGGCATGCGCATGGCGAGCACTTTCCGCTTTCATACCGACATCAACCATATGCGCCTGACCCTGGCTGTCTAGGTGAGACAAGCTGTGTTTATCTCCTCGCTGGTTTCTCATGCCGCCCGGCCTAGATAGTTCAAAAACGCTTCGGCGCCGCTCACCGTCTGGGCATGATCCGAGTCTACGCACATCAATTTACCCAGTTTTAGGTCATAAATCTCAGCTGGACGAGGCACTTCAGCCATCATTTTATGAATCTGCGCTGAAGAGAAGCAGGCGTTTTTGACTGCGTATTTTTGCATCAATACAAAAGCTTTGGTCGCGTCAAAATGGGCTGAACAGGCTAAAACGGGGACGCCAAAGTACCAAGCCGAGAGCAGCGTAAACCATAAAACAGCCGGCTCACCCCAGTCCAGGGGCGACCAAAAAACATCGTCTGGTTGTGGTGAAGAAATTTGAGGGTCGTTCAAGCTCTGCATTTGCGTCGCCACGTAAGTGGGCAAATAACTAAACAGAGTGGCATGCGGCAGCAACATCATTTCCGCTGGCGTCTGCGGGTTCGGCGAGCGCTTAAAGAGCAGCATCGCAGAGTCTGTGGCAGCAGTATCCGTCGGCAAATAATGCGGAGCTGCATACTCCAAAAGGTCTAACCATGACTGCGGGTGCTGCCCCGCCTTTTCTCCGACACGAATAGCTTTTTTTAAGTTTGGCAGCTGTTGCCTAAGGGTAATTAGCGTTGGCCAGATTTGCACGTCAATGATCGCCAAACAAGCTTCAGAACGCGCCAAACGATCAAGCAAAACTTCGCGACTACTGTCGACCGGAATCGGTACCGTAATAATCCCCATCTGATAGCAAGCCATGTGCGCAATCGCCGCCTGAGGGCACTGCGACAAAACAATCGCGACGCGATCCCCGCGCACCGCACCCAAGGCAGCCAAAACATTCGACAACTGGTTCGCTGTGCGTTGAATATCCCAAAAAGTATGCCCAGACGTAGCACCTTGCGCGTCCTCATAATACAAGGCAAAGCGCCGACGATCATGAGTCCAACGAGTACAGGTAGCAAGCGTAAGATTGAAGCGCTCGGGAGTTTCCTGGCTATCTACGTGGTCGACAGCCAGGTCTTGGATATTCGGTACTGCGTTAAACGTCATTAACTATTCCTCTCTTAGGTATTTCTTATGCTCTCTGGCTACCGCACTTTTCGTCCACATTAAACTGGGCAACTGGATCAGTTTGATCAATTGTCCATCGATTAGATCGGCAATCAGTCAACACGCTAGAACACGTGATATATAGCCTGTCAGTCGCGTTTCGTCATACTAAAAAAACAAGGCATCGCACCAATGAAGGTAGAGCGCAAGATCAACGCACACAAGAACGCATCAGTTACAACGATTGCCGAAATAAAACCCGAGCAGTCGATAGAGCTGCTTAAAGCGCTACACATCTTGACGGTTGAGGGCAAACTCAATCAAGACAGTCGGCGCAAGTTAAAGCAGGTTTACCACCTGATTCAATTGATCGAACCGCTACTCGAAGCATCGTTCGAGCAGACAGAACACCCGAGCATAGTGGATCACGGTGCAGGAAAATCTTATCTAGGTTTTTTACTCTACGACCTTTTTCTCAAAACACGCAACCGGGGTCATATTTATGGCATAGAGACACGTCAAACACTGGTTGAGCAATCTCAGTCTTTGGCAAAAAAACTATCTTTCTCGCGTATGTCATTTATGCACTGTCGCGTTGAAGACTCGCTTCATGCGACAGAGCTCCCTGAACGAATTGATTTAGTCACCGCTTTACACGCCTGCGACACTGCAACTGACGACGCAATCGATTTTGCTTTGCACAAGCAAGCCAAATTCATTGCTCTTGTTCCTTGCTGCCAGGCAGAGTTAGCTGGAATGCTGCGCAAGCACAAAGCCAGACTCAGCGAAATGCCCTGGTCAGAGCTATGGCGCCACCCAATTCATACTCGAGAGTTCGGTAGTTTACTAACGAATACCCTACGTTGTCTAAGACTCGAAGCACACGGCTATCAAGTTAGCGTTACTGAGTTGGTGGGTTGGGAGCATTCGATGAAGAACGAGTTGATTCTGGCCAAGAAAATACAGGGTAGAAGCACGCGAGCCGAAGCCGCGCGAAAAAGACTTGAAGTGCTTTTAGAAAGCCTTGCCGTAGAAGACTTGCACCCCCGCTTTTCCTGACATCACAGCGCGTTCTCAACGCGTTAATGAAGAACAGAGCAGATCAGCGCAATCATTGTGTGCGTTTGCAGCGATGACACCTTAGGCTTCAGGCTAAAAGACATTAAGCCGTGATGTTCACTCGCGTCCCGACAACCTGCCCACTCGTATTCACCGAAGAAGGTTTGTTCTCGGCTTGTTCGGGCGGCGGCGTTTCCGACTGAGCGTCACGATTCTTTTCTGGCGCTTTATTTTCAGGCGGTTTGAGTGGTGGCGCTTGCACTGCCGGGACATCAGTGCTTGAAGGAATTGAGCTCGTAGACATAAAAAACTCCTGTGGCAATAAGATCAGAAGTAGAAATGAAATACCTTAAATGACTCAAAACAGATTCAAAACGCAAAATGCCGTAAGTCACAATGACACCATAGAGCAAAAAATAAAGCTTAAGTAATTTGTTAGCTATACGGCCTCATTTTGCCGAAGAACGGCGACTTGGCTTGACTTAGTCTAAAGCGCAGCAGTTATGGCAACTGACGCTTCAGCTATGGTATTAGCCAGCGCTTAAACGCTGACGTAACCAGCGCATCAAGCAAGCGAGTACGGGCAGTTTCATGTACAGCTCTTCAGCCGTATCCCAGTAATCACGGTGGGCATAAACCTTGCCCGCCAGATCAAATTTAAGATGCGATACGCCACGCATGGATACTTCGCTATTGCCACCAAAGCGCATGCGGCAATACAAGATCCAGACTAGCATGGCGTCCTGCGTCCCTTGAGCACTCTGGACAACTTCGGTGATGACGAAGCGTGGCGCATCTACTTGTTCGAACATGTGCTGAAAGATATGTTGGATACGAGACACGCCCACGACCTCGTTGAACGGATCTTTAAACGACGCAGTCTCGCTGTAAAACTCCGGGAAACGCTGCACGCTTTCCGGAGAGAGTGTCTCGTAAAAGTCAATTAGTTCAGCAAGGGGCATCGCTAGCTCCCAGGCGTTTCGTGTTGATCCTGTTTAGCGCGTGTCAGGTAAGCCATCAGAGGAAAGTACCAACAGTCGGGCAACAGCGAGAGAAATTTAAGCACTCGGGTAAAACGCCGGGGAAAGTGAATCTCAAAAACTCCGGTTTTAAACCCATCAATGATGCAAAGCGCTGCGCGCTCAGGCGTGATCAGTTCAGGCATTTTGAAGTCGTTTTGTGCGGTCAAACGTGTTTCGACAAAACCGGGATTGATCAGCCAGACGCCTACTCCTTTTGTCGCCAAATCAAAGTAAAGGCACTCGGCAAAATTAATCAGCGCGGCTTTGCTCGGACCATAAGCAAGCGCCTTGGGTAGCCCGCGATACCCAGCCGCACTGGCAACCCAGGCGATACCGCCACCCGGACTAAGGTCAGACAAAATGGTGGCGGCCAAATGCAGCGCACCGTTGTAATTAACGGTGACGATTCTTTCTGCCTGCTCCAGGTCAAAACCGGTTGCTTCCATTGGCAAATAATCGCCGGCTAAATAAACCACCAGATCAACCCCGCCCCAGGCGGCCAATAGAGTCTTTCTGGCCACAGCCAGGCTCACGTTATCGCTGACATCACAGGGCAGAATCAAGGCGCTCGGAATGTTCAATGCTTTAAGTTTGGCGCTAGAGCGCGCCGATAAAGCCAGGTAAGCACCACGCTCAGACAAAGCTCGCGCCAGCGCGGCACCAATCCCCGAAGATGCGCCCACCAGCCAGATACGTCGATTTGTCCAGTCGCTAATTTTGGGATTGAGATTCATGGCAAGCACCTGCTAGTGAGCAAGCTCGAACTGTACTACATCGACGTTGCCAGCAAGAAACCCTGCCTCGCAGTAATTGAGATAAAAAAGCCAGAGACGGCGAAAATGCTCGTCAAAACCAAGTTCTCTAATCTGCGGCCAATGCTCGATAAAACGACCACGCCAGAGCGCCAAAGTGCGCGCGTAATCACGACCAAACGAGTATTCCCCATGCACGCTCAAGCCCTGTTTCTTTGCCGCTGTACGAAAGGCTTTACGCGAAGGCAACATGCCGCCCGGAAAAATATACTGCTGGATGAAGTCCGTCCCACGGCGATAAGCAGGGAACAGAGCGTCGTCAATGACGATGCTCTGAATTAAAGCTCGCCCTCCTGGCTTCAGGGCTTGCGCTAGTGTTTTAAAGTAACTAGGCCACCAGGCTTCGCCCACTGCTTCAAACATCTCGATAGAAACAATGTGATCAAATGCTTCGGTTTTTTTCTGCTCAATTGATAAAGCGAGATCACGATAATCCTGCAACCGCAGATCAGCCACGGGTACGCGTTTCCGCGCCCAGTCGAGTTGAGCTGGTGAGAGGGTCAAACCGGTTAAGCGTAAACCTTGGGCAACAGCCCGCTCGGCGAAGCCACCCCAACCACAGCCAATCTCGAGTATCCGTTGCTCAGGTTTAGCCGCCAAACGTTCCAAGATACGACGGTATTTTTCTTGTTGTGCCTGCTCTAATGAAGCGTTTTTGGCTTCCTCATTCAGCGTTTGATAGAGCGCCGAAGAGTAGCTCATGCTCGGGTCTAACCAGGCTCGATAAAAGGCGTTACCCAGATCGTAATGCGCCAGAATATTGCGCCGACTACCGCGCCGGCTGTTACCGTTAAGCCAGTGTCGGCAACGTGCAGACAAGAGTTTGTACCAGGCGCCGTACACCGCTTTTTTCAATACCTTCCGATTTTTTGCCAACAAACAGAGCAAACCGGCGCAATCTGGCGCATCCCAATCACCGGCAAGATAAGCCTCAGCGAGGCCGATGTCGCCCTTCGCCAGAATCTGCTTAAACATTCGCTCATGGCGTACATAGAGGGGAAATACTGGCTCACCCTGCCCTAAACGGATCGCCTGGCCTTCCGTTTCAACGTCCGTCTCGCCAAAATAAAGATCAACGCTACCGCCTTGGATTTTTTCGAGCAGACTGAGCACAAGACGGGTATCGCGCGTTAGCGGATGGGCTAAAGGGTGTTGCGCCTGTGTGCTGGCAGAAGAGCGCGATTTAGACCGGGATTTTTTATGAGGGAGAGAGCTTAAAGGCTTCATTGGCGTAAAAAAATGATAGAAATTTGTTTTTATATTTAATAAAAACAATAAATTAAAAATTTAATCTAATGTTTTATCTGAAGTCGAGATTGAGCTTGAATGACTTAATGCAACAGGGCTTTTTGTCCCAACAAAAGGCACACCCTTCAGCCAAAGCCTTAGCGCTTGCCAATGAATACGCAGAGACACACCCAAACTCAGCAAAGGCATGCGTACAAAAGCGCCCAGCAAAGCGCGTCCAGACCAGGCATGAGGAAGACCAGAGAGGGCGGTACGTAGCAAAAGACCGTCCGCATCTACGTAGTCAATACGTACCAGAGGTCTCGCTCGGTCAAGGCAAAAGCGGAAGCGATAATGCCCCTCTACATGATTAAAAGGCGAGACGAGAAGCCTTTTTTCGCAACGCAGTACTTGCTTTTCGTTAATCGGCGCAGCGTCTGGGTTGTGCAGCAGATAGCGGTGATTTTCGCCAAAGGTATTGTTGACTTCGGCTAACACAGCAATTAGAGATCCCGAAGCAGCATAGACAAACCAGAAACTAACCGGATTAAAGACATAGCCCAGAACCCGGGGAAAGCATTGCAGAACAATCTCACCGTCATACGGCAAGTGGTGCTCACGCAATATGTTTTCTATCCAAAGCACTAAATCACTGCCATCACGCGGACCATGATCGCGCGCGCAGAAGCTCAAGATATTCCAGCGCTCCAAAGAGAAAATCGGCTTGCGCACGCAGAGCAAGTGGCGCAAAGGCAGCTGCACGTAAAACACCGGGTAAAGAAAACGATTTTTTCGAGGCCGCAAACGCGCGTGCATCACCTGGCCGAGGAAAAGAGTGGGCTGCATGCGCACAGAAACAATCAGTTTGCTGATCGTTTGGCCGAGGCTACTAAGCCATCACCGAGCTGCCAGGGCGCGAGCACACCCATCGCATTGGCAACCACCAGCGCCGACTTCAAGCCGTCTTCGTGGAAACCGTAAGCGCACCAAGCACCGGCCAACCAAAGTCCATTTAAGCCTTGGACTGCATGCAGCTGCTGTTGTGCGGCAATCGCTGCCGCGTCAAAAACAGGGTGCGCGTAGTCAAACTCCGCCAATATTTTTGGCGTGTCGAGCCCAGAGGCAGGTGGATTCAGCGTCACGATCACGGGCGTAGTGAACGGCAAGGGCTGTAGCCGATTGATCAAATAAGAGACGGCAAGTGCTTGTTCTTTCGCCGCAGCGCATTCTGTTGAGGGCTCATTCGCTTGATAATTCCAGGCCGACCATAGCCGCTCATCAGCAGGTAAAACAGCCGTATCGGTATGCAGTACGGCTCGATTTTTTTCATAGCGAATCTTGGCTAGCAAGTTCTTTAGCAAGGCCATCTGCTGCGCACCAGTATGCTCAGATGGAAAACTCGCTTGATCAAGAATAGCTAAGCTTTGATCGCTGTGGCAGGCGAGCACAAGCTGATCGAAATGCGCTTCCTGACGCTCCCCGCCTTGTTCGTAAATAAGGGACCAGCGAGCAGAAAGCTCATCTGAATGCTCGGACTCATCGCTGCGCATACCCACCCAGCGCACAGAACGCACCGGGCACGACAAACAAATCGTGGCGCGTTGCGCAAGCTGGCTCGCCATTTTGCGCACATAGCTGCGCCCTCCGCCCAAGACCGTGCGCCAGGCAGGACGATCAAACACTTGCAGCAAACCGTGGTTCTGGCAGAAGCGAATGAAAGTGAGCAAAGGCATAGCCGCTACCTGCTGCGTTGGGCAAGACCAAATTGCTGCGGCCATAGGCAATAGATACCAATCGCGGAATGCTTGGCTATAGCCACCTTGCTGCAAAAAATCAGCCAGGGTGTAGGCAGTGCAAGCGTCTTTCGATGCAGCGTTCAGCGTTTGTGCTTGCCCTTTTTCTTGCCCTTGTGCAGCCAACCAAGCTTGGCTATTTCGATTGAAACGCAGGATGTCGATTAGCATGCGCCAGAACTGGGGGCGAAGCAGATTACGTTTTTGCGCAAAAACCGTCGCCAAACTACGTCCAGCCCAAGCTAAATGAGGCTTTTGCAAACTGACCGAGAAAGACATCTCACTCGCTGTATGCGCTACCTCAAGCTGAGCAAACAAAGCCAACAAATTCGGATAAGTTTTTTCGTTAAAAACGAGAAATCCCGTATCAACAGGGTGCGTTTTACCTTCCAAATTGACTTCTACAGTGTTGGTGT
>JAZKFR010000032.1:0-3025 GCA_040386295.1 Pseudomonadota bacterium
CTGGACCAATATCCGGCGGCAAACCATTTGTGCAGTGCAGGGCAGCTTTTTCAACAAGCCCATGAGCGAGCGTTATCTGCTTAATTTGCAGACCTACAAGACCGTGCGCGATGCGCGCCTGGCGCTGCGCGATGGACAATGTTCGGGCTTCCTGTATGCCACCGCGGCGCTGGAGAACACCCGCTTGGGCGCCGACTTCAACGGCTACCGGATGCCGCTGACCAACGCGCTGATCACGCCGATGGCCATTTTCGTTGCCCCGAACGAGAAAGGGTCGGAACTCGATGTGCTGCTGGGCGACATCATGGCCGAGCTGCATCGTACCGGCTGGCTGCTGCAAAAGAACCAGAACTGGGGCATCAGCTCGACCGAATGGCTGACCACGCAAAACGCCATCAGTCGGCGCAGATTGGTTTGCAGCAGGGCGAGCGTGGCGGCGTAGAAAATACCGGCGGTGGCAAAGGCGATGACGTAGGGCTGCCAGTGCACGACAGCCCAGGGTGTGAGCGGTAAAACAAAGCGCGCCATGCCGTAAATGCCGATTTTGACGCCGAGTAAGAGAATTGGCCCGACCGCCACCAGGCCGTGTCGTGCCGTATTGGGCAGCCAACCGTGCAGGGGAAACAGCGGGGTGCGGATCGCCAAGCCGTAAAACAGCAAGAAGAAAGCGAGTGATTGCAGCGTCGATGACGGCGGCGTTTGCATCAACTCAAACAAGTCGAAATGCCAGGCGCCCGCGTGCTTGTCGGCGTGGTTCCAGCCGAGCACGACAACGCCTGCCATGAAGAGCGCGCAGCCGAGTAATTGGTATTGCAAGAAGCGAGACAGCGCTTGCCTTTCTGCTTCCGCCGAAGCCCAGCGCCAGAGTAGGTAGCTGATGAGGATCAACTGCAAGCTGGCGGCGGCGGCAAACCAAAGCAGATTTAAGGTGCTCAGTAGACTCATCAGCGTTGCTTCAATCAGCAACAGAATGCTGATCAAACGTGCCGGGGAAAGATGTTCGCGCGCCATGCCATAAAAACTGAGCAAAACGGTGGTGAGCGCGGTGAGCAGCATAAAGAGCACGGTTAGTCCGTCGGCGGCGACGTGGTAGCCGAGGCTGGGTAGGTGTTCGGCAAATTGCAGTTGAGGGTTGCTGGCGTCGAGCCGACGGTAGAGATCCAGCACTAAAAACAGTTCAAGCAGGGCGATAAAACGACCTAGCCAAATCGCCAGCGTGCTAGCGCGCCCGTGTTGTTTGTCGGCTTGGCCGCGCCAAAGAAAGAGCAGCAAGGCGCCGAGTAGGGGTAGGCATTGCAGTGTGCTGAGCAGCGGGTAGGGGGCGTTAGCCAACCAAGAGAGTTCGTTCAGAGTAGCGCTCCTTATATTTTGCGCAGGCTTGCTAGCGTTTGCGTCGCTTGGCGTGCGTTGAGGGGAGTGATCGCGTTTTGTGGCTGCCGGCGCATCACAAAATGACGACGAAGGTCGCGATCACCATCAACAGCAGATAGCGTGGTTGTTCGAGTAGGTCTTCGATGATCAGCATGTTTTGGCCCAGATGCTGCAAAACACGTTTGAGCAAGCCGTCTTGCCTGAGCAACAGATGATTCTCTAGGCTTTGACAATGCGTTGCCAGCGTCGCTAACAGATATTCGGCGACGCCGTGGCTGTGTTCTGGCGTGTAATGCGCTGCGCTGTCTTGCTGGCTTTGTTCTGGGCTGGGCGCGACGTAAGGAACGCCGAGCAGGGGGTCGATGACACGCTGATCAAGTCCGCGCAAATCGTGGCTGACGGCGTAACTAGGCCGCGTTAGCAGATTGTGCGCCAGCGCTTCTAGCCAAAAACCTTGCCCGGCGCCGGTATACAGCCAGCGCCATTGAAATAACTTGCGCTCCAGCCAGGGCAAGGCGCGGGGCGGGGTGGGCGCGCGGACCAATTGGAGAAAAGACGGCGCTAAGAGCAGTTGATAGCTACGCCAGGCAGCGTGCAAGCAGAGGTGTACGTTGGCCAGCGTGAACAGGCCGAGACCACAGAAGAAAAACATCAGCCCGACTTGGGTCAGGGTGGACAAAATCAAAGCCGCTTTGACGTTGCTTTGCACCCAGCCGCAGCACTGTGCGTAGAGGGCGGTACAGAGTCCGATACAGAGCAGCAAATTCATCATTTCGGGCATGCGCAGCAGCAGGGGTTCGAGGCGTAGCACTAAATAAACGCCCAGATGAATCATCAGTCCGCCGTAAAACAGGGCTGAGGAGGGCGTTGGGCCGTCTAGGGCGCGCGTTAGCCACGGCGAAAAAGGGAGTTGCGCCGACTTGATCAGGGCAGCGATCAGCAGGCTGAGCACAAAGAGACGGCTTTCGCCGCTGTGCAGTAGCGTCTCGCTGTTCAGCGTTTGCCATTCAAGGCTATGGGCAAACCAGACAGCCAACGCAATCGCCAGAATGAACGCTGCGTCGCCTATGCGTTGCGTTAAGCAGACAAACAGCGCGTTATGCGTTGCTTGCGGTCTAGCCCAGGCGTAGCCGATGAGTAACCACGAGCTCAAGCCGACCAGCTCCCAACCGACCAAAGCGAGCGCGAGATTGCCGGCGAGGACGACGGTAAACATGCCGCTGAGAAAAAGATTGAGCAGGGCAAAAAACCGTCTGAAGCCGACTTCGCGGTGTAAATACGTCGCTGAAAAACGCAGCGTGATCCAGCCGATCAGCGCGATCAAGGTGGCAAACGGCAGGCTGCTGCGGTCAAGCAGAAAAGAAAAATTTAAGGCAACGCCGTCAATCTCCAGCCAAGTCGCGAAATTGGCTACAACGCCGGATCCTCGCTGCCACACCGTCCAATCAATCGCCAGCAAAAGCAGCAAACAAAGCAGTGCTGCGCCGTTGGCGTAAGCCAACACACGGCCTTCCGCCTGGTCTGCCGCAACTTGCGTGCTAGCCCAGCCAGGCGCACGCAGCAGCGGTAAACCAATGAGCAGCGCGGCGCAAAGCGGCAGCAACGGCAGCCAGTACACTAAGTAGATCAATGGATTCATAAATCAATGGGGTCA
>JAZKFR010000032.1:3125-15401 GCA_040386295.1 Pseudomonadota bacterium
GCAACGGCAGCCAGTACACTAAGTAGATCAATGGATTCATAAATCAATGGGGTCAGAGTCGGTTGATTTTAAATTGCGCTGATTTTCTATCGCCGCCTCTGGCGGATGGCCCGATTCGCCGCGCTGTTTGTTCTTGAATGCGCTGCTTAAAGCGATCATCGCCTAACACCCAGGCTTTATGCGTCGCTGTTCTGATCTCATCCATCGTTTTTTCTGGGAGCTGATCCTTGAACAGCGCTCGGTACGCCTCCTGCTGCGCTAGCGTGTTTGATCCCAAGCGCTGGTATTCGATATGGGGCGTCAGCAAATTATTTTCCTCACCTAAGGCGTTGTAGCGATAGCTTGACCAAGGGTAGGCCGAGGGATGCTCGACCATGCCTGCGCGTACAGGGTTTAGCTCTAGGTAACGCATGCAGGTCAACAAGTAAGCCTCGGAGTCAATCAGGCTGGCTTTGTAACGGCCTTCCCACAGCGTGCCCGTGCGTTGGTAGCGGTCGTTGTAGTAGCGCACGTAATAGCGTCCCAACATCTGCATGGTGTTGCTGAGACTTTGTTCTGTGTGGGGCGTGATGAGCAAATGAACGTGGTTCGTCATCAGCACATAGGCGTGAATAGCGCAGCCGTATTGGCTGCACGCCGAGGCTAACTTCTGAAGATAAAAAGGGTAATCCGCGTTGAGACAAAAAATCTCGCTGCGATTATTGCCGCGCACGATGACGTGTTGCGGTTGGCCAGGAAGAACAAATCTCGGTAGGCGTGCCATTTGCGACCTCGGTTTTTGTTAGTCGGACTGAGCGGGATAATGGGGCTTTAATCAAAAATCAATCGACTCTGACCCCATTGATTTTTTGCCAGCCTAGGCCGGGTCTGAAGCGTTTTAGTTGGCCGCTGTGCGGGCATTGGGCGGCGAGGAGTAGCCAGCCGTTGCCGACTAATTCTTGGAGCATGCTTTGGCGCTGGTAAATTGCGTCGATTACTTCGCTGCTGTGTTCGACAACGAGCAGGAGGCGCATGGCTTCGTGCTGTTCGACCATCTGGCTGGGCAGCCCTATGCGTAAGTCTGATTGCGTGCCGTCCATAACGCCGAAGCGGCCAACGAGGTTGTGCGTGATTTTGCTGCCGCAGCCAAAGCGCTCGTTATCGGCTTTGGAGAAAAAATAGTCGAGGCTGATGCCGACGCTGACCGGTGCGGCGAGACAGAGCAGGGGTTCCAGCTGAGCGCCGTCTTGGTCTGTGCTCGGGTCGTAAGAGATCAACAGGCTGCGTCGCTCAAGGCACAGGCCGCGACTCATGCGACGACGGCCAATCAAGGCGCTGGCCAAGTTGGTGTGGCCGAGCTCGGCACGGGCTTGCGCAAAGTCGTGGCGACGTGCGCTGAGGTGGCGTTTTGCTTGTTTGGCGTTGGCGATGTTGGGCCTGGGCGTGAAGCGCTGGCAGCGTTCGCTGGCGTGTCGTCCGAGCGCTGCATCGACCTCGCGCCGCAATGTCTTGAACGCTTTTTCTTGGCTCTGCGGCAACTGATCTAGCGCGTACCAAACGAATGATTCGTCGCAGGTATTGTGTTCGGCGCCGATGAAGTAGGTGCTTGCGGGGATCACGATGCCTTGCGCCGCAAGACCCGCGCGCACCGGCGCTTGATTGGCCAGGGCGGCAAAAATGCGTGCATTCGGCCCGCCGTGCCGTCCGCGACAGGCGCTACAGTGGTAGGCCACGAGGTGTGGGTTGTTGCGGCTATCCGAGCCGTGGCCGACGAGGATGACGAACGGGGCAAAAGCGCTGCTGCTTCCGGTTAAACCAATGCTGCGCAGCAGGCCGCCGATACAGTCAATTTTTTCAGCCAGGCTAAAACCCATATGTGTTTCTAGTTCAGCGTTGGCTGCGCCGGCCTGCTTGCTTGCTTGGCGCTTAGGCTCTTCTTCTGCGGCGTCTAGGCTCAAACTGAGCTGAGTGGGCTGGCCATCGATGCAGGCTGCGAGTGCGCTGCGTAAACGGCCACTAACGCCCGGCGCTAAGGTGTTGCCGATTAAATTAAGCAGGCCAAAGGGGGCAGCCAATACGCTCAGCAGCGGCGTTTTCCAGCCGCTGTGCTCAGCTTGATGGCCGTGTAACGCTTGCTGCCAAGCCAAGCGCCAGGCTCTACGCCAGCGTGGCGCGGCGGCGTGGAGTACAACCCGGTTGCGCGGCGAGACGCTGACTGGGCATAGCGCTTCCGCTTGCGTTTCGTCTAAGCCTTGCCAGAGCAGCGGCAAGTTGAAAGAACCGGCGCTGCCAAAGGTCGTTAAAGCGGGGTTGAGTTCTTCTAAATGCCTGCGTATGCCTTCTTCACGGTCGTCCATACAAAACACGAATTGCGCCTGCGTGTTTGCGTGAGCGCTTGCGCTCGTGGCGTCGGCGCTGTCTGGCGCTGCGCTAATCCGCGCATGGTTGGCCGCCAGTGCGGCAAACAAATTTTGTTCGTAGTGTCGTTCGTAAGCGAGTAGGCGTAGATGTGCCGCCGTTTGCGCGGGCAGTGCGTAGGCGCAGTCGAGCAAGGCGCGTGCGCCGCTGTTGCCGAGTTTATGTAGTGCGTCAGCATTCAGCGCCAGCGCTTGTGCCAGGCGAAAGAGTGGCCAGGCCAGTACGGCTTTTTGCTCTGCTTCTGCCTGCGCGCTTGGCTTCAGCGTTTCGCTGCGCCACTGGGCTAAACGTTCGGCCCAGCGTTGCCAATCGTCGGCGCTGATTTTGCTGTGTTCTTCGGCCGCCGCGCTGCGTGTTGCTGCGGCTAGGGTGTACTGCAGTTCGTTGAGCAGATCGTCAGGCATTTCTGCCGCTGCTTGTGCCGTTTGCGCTGCTTGTGCGTTCGCCTGCGGCGTCGCCCCACTGCCTTGGTTTAGCCCTAGGGAACGCCCATAAGCGTGGCGTACCCATAGTTCAGCCGGGTGGCTCATAAAGTAATCGTCCAGCTCGCTGAGCAGTAGGGGGAGCTGCCACTGACTGCGCACCAGCTGCTCGGCGTAAAGACGTTCGAGCACCAAGTGCACGGCTAGGTAGTCGAGCATATTGAAGGCGCTGGCGGTTGTGTCCTGGCGGCTTTCTGGCGGGCTGGGATCGAGCTGGCCTGCGCTTTCTTTCAAGGCGTGCTGTAAAAATAGGCCAGCCCAACCGGGCAAACTGAGCGCTAAAGCGAGCAGATAATCCGCCGAGCGGGCGGCATCCGGGCCTAAACGCGAGAGCTCGTTGATGATCGCTTGCTCTGCGCTGGCAGGTAATTCGGCCAGCGCCGCCCGCGCGCCGCTCAAGCCGTTGAGCGTCCAATCCCAGTCGTTCAGTGCGCTCGCCCGCCAAGCCGCATAAAAACCTTGGGCTCGCGCTGGATTAGGCCAGGCAGCAATACCCTGGTCGAGATGCGCAGCAAGATGACGGATCAGCTGCGGCAGCACGGCTTGGCGAATATCTTGGCCGGTCAGTTGATACAACAAATCGCTCAAGATCAGGGTTTCGCCCAAGCCTGCGCTGAGTTGCCGCCAGAGCACCGGGGCTTCTTCTTCCCAGGGTTTTTTCTTCGGTGCGCTGCTGGCAAACAAACCTGAAAAATCTAGGTTGGGATCGTTTAAAGCAGAGCTTGCATGAAGAGATGTCGTTGCCGATGCCAATTTGGCCTGCGTTGAATCGCTGTGAAAATTTTGCGTTTGCGCTGCGGCGCTTGCCGTGGGCGTCATGACTGCGCAGGCGGCTGCCCATAAAGCTGCCACCGCCTCGGCTTCGTGGCGGGTGGGCGTATCCGTTTTTTCCGCCGCTGCTGTTCCCCTTTCCGCTGCGCTGGCTGCGGCGAGACAAGCCGCGCGCGTTGTTGCGTCAAGCTCCGGGTCAAAGCGTTGCAAGGCTTGTTCTGCCTCGATTTTCCAGCGTAAAGCGCGGGCGTTGATTGCGCTGGGTGGGTGCAGCACGGCGGCGCGTAGCACATCGCCTCGGCGTAAAGCCCGTTCGCCCAGACATTGCGTTTCAGTTAACCAAGTATCGCCTGCTAACTCGGGCAGTTGGCGCACAGCGGCCTTGAGGTCGGCGTCTTGAATCCGCCCTTGCGCGTATAACTGGCACGCCGTTGCCGCGTCTAACCAGGGTTGTGCTCCGCTCAGGCGTGATGCTTCTGCCAGAGCCTGCGTAAAGGGCAAATGCTGCAAGCCGCGCAAAGCGTTGTTATGAATAAACTCGCCGAGCGCCGCTTGGGCCGGTAGAAGTTGTTTTAAACGCGCCATACATGCCTGCAAACCGGCGTTTGGCGCGCGCTCAAGCGCTGCTTCTTGTGCCGAGGGTTCAGGCCTTGTTGTCACGGTTCAATGCCCCCATTGTCGCGCTAGCTGCAGTACCGCAGGATCGATCAAAGCCAACACCGGTGCCGGAAATAAGCCGATCCACAGCAAGGGCGCAGCCAATAAACAGAGCGCCCAACGTTCGCCCAGGCTGAGCGCGCGTAAAGAGGGTGCGTTTTGCGCTGCGCTGTAGCCAGACCAAGCCTGACGCACCACCCGTAGCGCATAAGCCGCGCCGATCAGTAACGCCAAGGACAAAACCAATAAAGCAGCGCCCCAGCGGGTAAACCCGCCGATCAGCACATGCAGCTCGGCGACAAAGCCCGCGCTGCCGGGTACGCCGATCATCGCCAAACAGGCAAAAATCAAACTCAAGGCAAACCCCGGCACCCCCGCTGCTAAGCGCGCGCAGGCGCTGATGTCGCGCGTGTGTGCGCGTACCTCAAGCGCACCGACCAATAAAAACAGCATGGCTGCGACCAAACCATGCGCCAACATTTGCAGCATGGCGCCGCGCAAGCCCATCGCGTTTAAGCTTGCGATGCCGAGCAAAACCAGACCCATGTGCGAAATCGAAGCGTAGGCAAACATCTTCTTCAAATCGCTTTGCCGCCACGCCAAGGCCGCGCCATAAATCAAGGTCAGCACCGCTAGCAGCGCGAGCACATCCTGCATCGCCAAAACGGCTGCCGGCAAAGTCTCGGCTGCGCGGAGCAAACCGTAAGCGCCCATCTTGAGCAGCACACCCGCGAATAAAATAGTCACCGGCGTTGGCGCCTCAACATCGGCCAGCGGCACCCAAGCATGTAAAGGAAAAATCGGCATCTTGACGCCAAAGCCGATGAGCAAGCCGGTAAACACCAAGATTTGTCCCGACAAAGGCAGGCGCGCGCCGCCAGCGCTCAAGTCGGCCATGGCGAAACTATGGCCGGGCGAAGCATCGTAAAGCAGGAGTAAAGCGACCAACATAAACACCGAGCCGCCCATCGTGTACAGCACAAAATTCAACGCTGCGCGCTGCCGATGTGCGCCGCCCATACGGTCTAAGAGAAAAAAGCCCGGGATCAGCGTGAGCTCCCAGCAAACGTAAAAGAGCAACCAGTCACGCGCGGTAAACACGCCTAAGACGGCGCTCTGCAAACACAGCATCAAAACAAAAAACAGCTTCACATCGTGCTGCGCATGGCTTATTTCGCCTGCTGCTAAGAGCGCAACAAAGCTAAGCAAACAGGTGAGCACGACCAAGGGCAAAGAAAACCCATCGACGCCCAAAGCCAGGCTATTGGCCAACGCGATACGCTCAACCCAGGCATCCAACCCCGTCAGTGCGGCCATAGGCCAGCTGCCTTGCAGCCCCGCGCTGCCCACCGTTTGCAGCAACACAAGGCAAGATAAAGCGAGCGTGCTGGCGCTAACCCAAAGCGCAGCGTGGCGCAAAAGATTGGCTTTGCGTACCGGTAAAAATGCCAGCAGCAAAGCGCCAAACAAAGGGCAAAGCAAGAGTATTTTGAGCATGGTTAAGAGCCGCTTATCCGCCGTTGATGCTCAATTTAATTTTGTGCGCAGGGCGCCACGAACGGCATCCGCCAAACTGCGCCTACGAAAGCCGACTAAACGAGAAACAGAGTGGCCAAACCAAGGAAGATAAAAAATCCGCCCGAATCGGTCAATGCCGTAATCAAAACCGAGCTGCCGACCGCAGGATCAGCGCCTAAACGTTGGCGCAGCAAGGGAATACACACCCCGGCAACCGCCGCCAACAACAGATTCAACATCATCGCCGAGGTCATGACCAAGCCTAGCGAGACACTGTGATACACCTGCCACGCCGCCAAGCCGAGCAAACCGCCCCAGAGCAAGCCATTCACCAGCGCGACGCAGACTTCCTTGCGCAATAAACGACGTACCGCATCGGGCCGCACCTGACCCATGGCAATCGCCCGCACAATCATCGTAATCGTTTGATTGCCCGAGTTGCCGCCGATGCCCGCCACAATCGGCATTAAAGCCGCCAGCGCCACCAGCCGCTCGATTGAGCCTTCAAACGCGCCAATCACGCGCGACGCAATCAAGGCCGTGACCAAGTTAAGCGCCAACCAAGCCCAGCGGTTTTTCACCGAATCCCAAACCGAAGCAAAGACATCTTCCTCTTCGCGCAAACCGGCCTGCGCCAGCTGTTCGGCTTCACTCTCTTCGCGAATAAAATCGACCACCGCATTGATCGTCACGCGGCCAATCAAACGATGCTCAGCATCGACCACCGGCGCAGAAACCAGCTCGTAACGCTCAAAAGCCTGCGCCGCCTCTTCGGCCAGATCATCGGGGTGCAAATCAATAAAATCGGTCAGCATCAAACTACCGACCTCGGTGTCTGGGTCGGCGACCAACAAACGATTGAGCGGTAAAACGCCCTTCAAATGCTCCTGGCGATCCACCACAAAAAGCGTATCGGTATGGTCCGGTAAGGCCTCAAACAAGCGCAGATAACGCAGCACCACCTCGAGCGTCACGTCCTCGCGCACCGTCACCATGTCAAAATCCATGATCGAACCGACCGAGTCTTCGGCGTACGACATCGCCGCCCGCAACTGCTCGCGCTCCTCGGTCGACAAGGCCTGCACTACGTCACGGATCACCTCGTGCGGCAAATCGGGCGCCAAGTCGGCCAACTCATCGGCGTCCAAAAGCTCAGCTGCGGCGACTAACTCATGCGCATCCATCTGCGCGATCAAGCTCTCGCGCACCGCGTCGGACACCGCCAGCAAAATATCGCCTTCGTGCTCGACGCGCACCAGATCCCACACGAGCAAACGTTCGTCGCGCGGCAGCGCCTCGATAATGTAAGCAATGTCCGCCGGGTGCATCTGATTCAAACAATGCCGCAGCTCGTTCAAATGCTGCTTATGCACCAAACCCTCGATCAAATCCTGCCGCCCGTGGCGCGACACCTTCTGCCGATGTACCAAGCCCTCAACCAGCTTATGACGCGCCAACAAGGTCTGCACCTGGTTCAAATGCGCCTGCAACTCATCGGCATCCGCGTGGTGAATCTCCGCCTGATAATTTTCTTCGTTCATTTTGGCTTGGCGATAGAGGGGATTGTTTTGGGTTGTTCGGGCTGGTTTCGGCTTGTCCCACACTCGGCCAGCCCCCGCACGCGGGCGCTGGCCGGCGCTGCTTAACTGCCAGCCATTGTAGCCGCTTCAAGCCGCTGCGCAGTCTAGCGATTACACACGAGGCTGCGGTAATGCAAGGGGAATGCGCTTAGTGTTGTTTGTCGCTCAGAAACTGTCGTCCCGTTCTGGCTGGCAGCAGCAAGGCAAGCGTTTTTTACGCACTGCGCGCGCGGTGCGATGACAAAGACACTTACACGCTCAGCACTTCACAGCAAAGCGCAAAAAATCGCTGAGGCGTTTTGATTCAGCAACTTCGTCGTGCGGGATCAGAAGGTATGTCCACGGTTTGCTGCCAACCGTCGCAGCGTACTTGGATGCGTGCTGGCACCAGCTGGCTGCTGCCGTAGCTTTCGCCTGAACCTCTTGATCCGTGATGTCGCTGCGTGCCTTGGTTTCGACCATGAAAATCGTTGAATCTGATTCGGCGACAAAGTCTGGAATGTATTCCGGCTGCTCGGTGCCCAGCTTGTAATAAATCGCAAACTGCCCTTTGGCCGGTTTGAACCACTTCGACGCATCGCGCTCAAGGATGACGGCAAAACGTCGCTCGGTATCAGAGTCAAATTTCTGCAAATCGCACAGGCAGCGCGTAAAACCACCAAACAGCATTTGCTTGATCTTGCCTGGCTCGGTCACGGTTTCGCGGAAATGGCGCGCGGTCTGATGCGCATTGGCTGTGTAGCTGCTGAGCTTGAGTTCGGTGAAGCCACGGCTGATTTCGACCTCGTATCTGGTCGCGCGTTGCCAGAAGTGCGCCATCATTTCGGCGCGAATGAGTCTGGCCAGTTCAAAGCCGTAAGTATCAAAAATCTCATGCAGCTCGCTGTCTGAGTAGTTCTGTGCCTGGTAATGCGTAACTGCTTGCCCTGCAAGCTCGTACAACAGGCTCGCTTGCGTGAGGTAATCGATGTCGTCGAAGTCGACCAATTTTTTGACGATGTAGTCCTCGTAGCGCTGCTCCTTACTGCCCGCTTCTCTATTGAGTGTGAACTGCTCGTTGGTGCGCAGTTCCTGGCCGACGATTTCGCGCTTGCCCGGTTGAAAGTTGGGCAGTGCGCCGAGTTTGAACGGGTGAAATCCGGTCGTCACTTCACCGCTCGGTATTACGGTAATGCGCGGGATATCGATGCTTTGCTGCACAAGAATCTCGGTCGTCTTGGCGACCACGGCCGATAAGTCGAATGCAGGTTTTGCATCATCGGCATCTGTCAGCAATGGGGTCAGTAACGAAGCTTGTGCGGGCTGCAATGTCGATGCGGCCGATGCCAGGCGCTCAGTCACCTCAGCCAGAATGGCCGACTGCACATCAGCCTTGAGCAGTGCGCTACTGGTTGGCACCAGCTCGCGTTTCACTTCGTATGTGCTGATCACCTGCATCACCAGGTGGGCGGCTTGAAGCTCGCGCTCGGTAGTGAATACCGGCGGCGCGGGCTGGGCATGCGCCGTCACCGTTTGTGTTGGCGCGCTTGCCACTTCGGGCGTACTGCTCAGCCCCAAGCGCACTGCTGCACTGGAGCTGATCTGCACACTGAGCTTGTCATCTTCGGCGCTTGGCGCGTCGAGAATCAGCTGCTTCAGCCTGATCGGTGAATCGCCCCGATTCGCTTCGTCGATGAGCTCCTGAAACTTGTCGTGCGCGACGATGTTCAGACGATCCACAGCCGCCACGCCGGTGCGTTTGCCATAAGGCAGACGCAGGCCGCGACCGATCGATTGCTCAATCAGCGTGCGCGCATGCGCAGCACGCAGCGGCACGATGGTGTAGAGATTGGTCACGTCCCAGCCTTCTTTGAGCATGTTGACGTGAATCACGATTTCCGTTGGCTCATCGACGCTTTCCACCGAGAGGAGTCGGGCAATCATTTCCTCTTCTTCAGCGCCCGTGCGGCTGGAGTCAACCTGGATGACTTTATGGGCGTAGCGTCCGTTGTAAAACACGCTCGACTCAATCAGCGTTTTCAGCTCAGAGGCGTGCGTGGTATCGCGTGCAATGACCAGCATGAAGGGCTTCACGGTCTTGACGCCATTCTCTCGGGCGTAGGTTAGCAACTCAACCTTGGTGCTTTCATGCAAGCGAACGCCGTCTTCCAGCTTGATCTTTTCGGTCTCCTCTAGCGTGTGCGCGTTGGCATCAAAGTTACGCTGCGTTACCACCGCCCGTGCCAAGGGGTAATCCATCACCACGTTTTTGAATGGCAGAGGGCGGGGCTTCGCTTCGACAAACGGCGTCGCCGTGAGTTCCAGGCCGAACAAGGGCTGCAACTCGTTAATCGAACGCACACCTGCGCTGGCGCGATAGCGGTGCGACTCATCCATCAACAGCACAAGGTCTGGCAAGTTGGCTAGATGATTGAAGTAGCTGTCGCCCAGCACTTCTTTCATGCGCTTGATGCGTGGTTCCTTGCCGCCGCGCACCTCGGAATTGATCTTGGAAATGTTGAAAATGTTGATGCGCACGTCCTGGGCAAAACCCATCGACTGTGCATCCACCGCCGCACCGCTTTGGTCGTAGTTGTCGCCGGTGATGATGAGTGGTGGCTGCTGCGCAAACTCGGCAATCCCCTTAAAAACGTACTTCGGCGTGTTGCGTGTGAAGTCCGCAATCAGCTTGTTATAAATCGTCAGGTTTGGTGCCAGCACGAAAAAATTATTGATGCCATGCGCCAGATGCAGGTAAGCGATGAACGCCCCCATCAACCGAGTTTTGCCGACACCGGTAGCAAGCGCAAAACACAGCGACGGGAACTCGCGCTCGAAATCCGTCAGCGTAGGGAACTCGGCCTTGAGCGTGTTCAGGATGGCGGCAAGGTCTTGCTCGTGGCCGAGCAGGCTAGGGGCAGCCTCAAGCGCCTGTACCAACTTCGCCAGCGATTCGGCCTGCGGTGGGCGCAGCGACAGACGACCCGTCACGTGGTTTTGTACGCGGGCGTTCATGCGTCCTCTCCGTCGTGCCTAAGCTGTTTAGTCACGCCAAGCGCGCGATCAAAATCGCTTTCAAACAAGCGGTCCTGGGTGTTGTACGCCTTGCTGTCTGAGGCAGTTATCCAAGATTTTCGGATAACTGCCCCTTCCTCAAACTGCATGAATATGTGAATGCGGAAACTCATATCGCTGTCGCTGTGCGCTGCATGTCCGCCGCATAAATCGTTAGTCGCAATTCCATATAGTCAATATGTTCGTAAAGCGGTTTTTTACCCGACAAACGTTCACTCTCGGCAAGAATGACGTCGACGCCTGAGCCTCGACGATCCATCAAAAACGTACGCCCCAAGCCCTCTTCATGCACAGGGAAATAACGCGCAAACAAGCTCGCAATCACTTCATTGCGCGGCATCGACATCACTTGCATTGCTTCTAGCGTCATCGAATTGAGCAAGGCGCCGGGTGAATACAGCTCAAGACGGTCTTTGAATAAATGCAGACGAATCCGCCCTCCAGACACGGAATAATCACGGTGCGCCACTGCATTTACTAAGGCTTCAAATACCGCACGTAGGCTGTATTGCGGATGATCGATCCGTCTTAAATTTTTGTCTGCCGGGACTTGCATATGCAGGCGCACAAAATTGAAGGCATCCCAAATCTGGCTGTGCAGCGGACCTTCAAAATCTTTTGCGTCTAGCTGCTCGTTTGGATCATTACGCACACCGCCGTAGGCCACTGCCTGAATATAGGCAGACGGTATCCAGCGAACTGGTTTGAGCGTGCATAACAACACCCCGGCCAAACTCAGACGTTGAACGCCTTGATCATTGACAAGTAGGTGCAAGCGTTGCAATTGCGTTTCGGGTGCGCCTTCACCTTCACGCGTAAAGGCACGAATCAACAGCGGATCAGCTGCTTCAATCGAGGTGCCAGGAACCGGATGCTCATCAAAACGAATCAAACGTGATTGGCTACGCTGCTGAAACAAGCGCGCCAGCACATCGGGTGCCATTTCACGCTTGGCATGGGCAACACGCTTGAAATAGCCATTCGGGCTTTTATGAACCATTAAGCTGCGCGGCACGGTGACGATAATCACCGGCTTTAATTGGCCGCTTTCATCGGGTAATTCGATATGTTGTGTCGCAATGTCGAGCGGCGGCTGAATGCGTGTCTGGCAAATGTCAGCCAGCCATGCTTCAACGCTGTCCAAGTCGGTATAGGCAATGCCTAAAACCTGTTTGCTTTTGTCATCCACACCGAGTATCAACGTGCCGCCTTGGGCATTGCCCATGGCCGCAAGTTCGTCCGCCAGGCTGTCAGGATGCGGCCCCTCAACCTTGGTCGCGCTGCGCATCACAATGCGTTTGAGTTCTAGCGTGCTGTCTTCGCCCAAGCGAATACGGGTCAACCATTGATCGACTGTCATGATGGTCTTGTCTCCAAATCTTCAAGGATGCGTTTATAACGCTGGCGGAACGCTTCTGCACCGCCTTCCATGACGCTGCAAACATTTTGCCGCACGAAAATTTCTTGTAGCCCGCCCGCAGATGCCAAATCAATTTGGCCGTTGAATGCCATCGTCATGACCAACTCGGCATCGGCGTTAACCACAATGTTTGCATTGTGTGTCACCACCACAAGCTGTCTGCGCGCCTTGTTTTTTCGTAATTGCGCAACCACCAGCTCAGAGACCAGTGCGTTATCCAGATCATCTTCAGGTTGATCGAGTAATAAAGGCTCGTCGCCATGAAGCAGAAGAAAAGACAGCATCGCAGCTGTTTTTTGTCCTGCGGATGCCTGGTCGATATTTTTATACTTCGAGCCTTCTTTGGGTCGATACCTTAGAGTGATTTCGTCTTCGGGAAACCAGCAAGCCAGCTCAT
>JAZKFR010000033.1:0-5860 GCA_040386295.1 Pseudomonadota bacterium
TTCACGTTCTTCCGATCACACGCAGCGCCCTCTCTCCCGCCCCTACGGGGCACCCCCACAAGTGGGCGAGGGAATGATGCTGGTCAGTGAGCGCGTAGTTGCTTGTGCAGAGGTCTTTGCAAAGCTCTTTTGCTTTCTTGCTGTTTTTTACAGCAGTTTAAGGACTCAATCAGCAAGCAAACTATAAAATTAGTGGCAAAACGTATAGATAAGTTCCTTCAGAAAGAGATTTTCCGCAAAATTTATTCTGTAGACGCGGGCGCTAGCCGACGTGATCGGTTCAGACAAGACGCGTCAAATAAGGCTCAGAGCTCATTGGCTCAGCCAAAATTGAGTGCTCCAGCAACACGTTCAAGGTTTTAGGCAGAGGCTCTGCCGCCAGCTGATTTTTACGCCATCTTTACGCCACGCTAAGCGAACTCAACGCCGTTTTTACTCGGCATTGCTTACGCTGTCGCTACCTAATCACAGGAGCAATGGCGTGGATCTTATCTATCTTGGCTTGCTGATTTTATTGGCTGTTCTGAGTTGCGGCCTGGTCTTTGGCTGTCTTCGTTTGCAGGGTAAAAACGGGGAGCGTGCGCAATGAGCTGGATCGACTATTTGAGCGCGTTCATCGCCTTTGCTTTGTTGGGCTATCTGCTTTACGCCTTGCTCTATGCGGAGACGCTGCCATGAACACTTCGCCTGTGCTACAGCTTGCTTTGTATCTGCTCGTTTTGTTCGCTTGCGCTGCGCCCTTGGCGACTTATCTGAGCGCGGTGTTTTCAGGTCGTTTGGCTCAGCGTTATGCTTTTTTGGCTCGTGGCGAGCGCGGACTATGTCGTTTTCTCGGTACCGACCCGGGTGAGGAAATGCCTTGGTGGCGCTATGCACTGGCCATTTTGCTGTTCAATTTATTGGGCGTGCTCGCTGTTTATGCTTTGCAGCGTGCTCAGGCTTTTTTGCCGTTCAATCCCCAGCATTGGGCTGCTGTGTCTGCCGATTCTGCGTTCAATACGGCGATCTCGTTTGTCACCAATACTAATTGGCAGGGGTATAGCGGCGAGTCTAGCTTGAGTTATCTGACGCAGATGTTGGCGCTGACGGTGCAAAATTTTGCTTCGGCGGCCAGCGGTTTGGCTGTGCTGCTGGCGGTGATTCGTGGCTTTGCGCGTAGTCATGCTGCTGGCTTAGGGAATGCTTGGTTGGATTTGGCGCGCGCGATGGCTTATGTGTTGTTGCCGCTTTCCTTGGCTTTTTCCTTGGTTTTGGTTAGCCAGGGGGTGATCCAAAATTTCAGTGCTTACCAAGAAGTGAAGTTGATCGAGCCGATCAGCTACAGCGTGCCGAAAATAAACGCTGAGGGTAATCCTGAGTTAGATGAGCAAGGCCGTGCGCTCAGTGAAACGCAGAAGAGCGATACACAGCTGATCGCCCTCGGACCCGTCGCCTCACAAGAGTCGATCAAGATGATCGGCAGTAATGGCGGGGGATTCTTCAACGCCAATTCGGCACATCCTTTTGAAAATCCAACGCCTCTGAGTAATTTTTTGCAGATGCTCAGTATCTTTTTGCTGCCCACTGCCTTGTGTTTTGTTTTTGGCCAATGGGTGGGCGATACGCGCCAGGGGTGGGCCATTTTGGCGACGATGAGCTTGCTCTTTGTGGCCATGGCTGCGCTGGCGATCTGGTCAGAAACCCAGGCCAACCCCTGGCTTAGCCAGCTCGGGGCAGACGCCAATATGGGCAATCTTGAAGGCAAGGAGGTGCGTTTTGGCGCGCTTGCTTCTGCGTTATTTGCGACGATCACGACGGCGGCATCTTGTGGCGCGGTGAATGCCATGCACGATAGTTTTTTGCCGCTGGGGGGTTTGGTGCCGATGCTGTTGATCAAGCTCGGCGAGGTCGTCTTTGGCGGGGTTGGCTCTGGGCTGTATGGCATGTTGATTGTCGCCCTCTTGGCGGTTTTTTTGTCTGGACTGATGATCGGACGCACACCTGAGTATTTGGGTAAAAAAATCGAGGCTTTTGAGATCAAGATGGTTTCTCTGGCGATGCTGATCACGCCGCTGTTGGTGCTGGGTGGGACGGCGCTGGCCGTGCTGCTCGACGTGGGTAAAGCCGGCATGGGGAATCCTGGGGCGCATGGTTTTTCTGAGGTGCTCTACGCCTTTGCTTCGGCTGGCAATAACAATGGCTCGGCCTTCGCTGGTTTGTCGGCCAATACGCCGTTCTACAACGTTCTGCTGGCTATCGTCATGTGGTTTGGCCGCTTTTCCGTGATCATCCCTGTGCTGGCCATTGCGGGCAGTCTGGCGGCAAAACCTAAGTTGGCAGCGCATAACGGAACCCTGCCTACGCATGGGCTGCTGTTTGTCATTTTGCTGCTCAGCACGCTCCTGATTGTTGCGGCGCTCAATTACATTCCCGCGCTGGCGCTCGGTCCTATCGTTGAACATTTGCAACTCTTCGCGCCCTCGGGCGCTGTCTAAGCGGGCGGCCGAAAGGTATTTTTATGAACAAGCAAACAAATGTATGGAATGCACAAGAAAGACAAAGCGCTTCTGTGTTTGCGTTGTCTTTGCTCTATCCGGCGCTACTCAACGCTCTGAAGAAACTCAGCCCACAAAGACAATGGCGTAATCCGGTGATGTTTGTCGTTTGGCTCGGCAGTGTGTTGACGAGCTTGATTAGCCTCGATGCTTGGCTGGCTGAGAGCCTGGCAGCAGCACGCTTTAGTGCTGCTGTGGCGCTCTGGCTATGGTTCACCGTTCTTTTTGCCAACTTTGCCGAAGCTTTGGCAGAAGGACGTGGCAGGGCGCAAGCTGAGGCTTTGCGCGGAACACGCCAACATATTTTGGCGAAAAAATTGGCCGAGCCGAAGCGCGACGCGCAGGTGCAGCACGTTGCGGCAAGTACCTTGCGCAAGGGCGATATCGTCTGGGTCGATAGCGGTGATTTCATTCCTGCCGATGGCGAGGTGATCTCCGGCTTGGCTTCGGTCGATGAATCGGCGATGACCGGCGAATCGGCACCGGTGATTCGTGCCTCGGGGGGCGATTCGTCTGCCGTCACGGGGGGGACTCGGGTGTGTTCGGATTGGCTGATGATTCGCGTCACGACCAACCAGGGCGAAGCTTTTCTTGATCGTATGATCGCCATGGTAGAAAACGCCAAGCGGCAAAAAACGCCGAACGAAATTGCACTGAGCATTCTTTTGCTTGCCCTAACGCTCATTTTTTTGTTTGTCTGCGCCAGCTTGCTGCCGTTTTCTTTGTACAGCGTATCTAGTGTCTCCAACGTTGATACGACGACAGCTGCTGCGCCCATCTCGCTAACAGTTTTGATCGCTCTGCTGGTGTGCCTGATTCCGACGACGATTGGCGCTTTGCTCTCCGCTATTGGCGTGGCGGGGATGAGTCGGATGATGCAGGCTAAGGTCATCGCGACGTCTGGGCGCGCTATTGAAGCAGCGGGCGATGTCGATATTTTGCTCTTGGATAAAACGGGCACGATTACCTTGGGCAACCGTCAAGCTTCGGCGTTTTGGCCTAGTTCGAATCGCGCTAGCAAAGCTTTGGCTGTCTCTGCACAACTGGCGTCTTGGGCTGACGAAACGCCCGAGGGGCGTTCAATCGTGGCGCTATCCAAGCAGTTGTTTGAGTTAGCTGAGCCGGATTTAGAGGGCGCGGTATTTGTCCCGTTCAGCGCGCAGACACGAATGTCTGGTGTTGACCTCGGTGCGCGCAAAATTCGCAAAGGCGCCGCCGATGCGATGCGTGAATACCTTGAATCTTTGGGGGGATCGTGGCCACAGCAAGTCAGTGAGCTGGTTGAGCAGGTGGCGCGCCGGGGCAGTACGCCGCTGGTGGTGGCCGACGGTCACCATGTTTTGGGCGTCGTCGAGCTAAAAGACATGGTCAAAGCGGGGATCAAAGAGCGCTTCGCCGAGTTACGGAACATGGGCATTAAAACCGTAATGCTCACCGGCGATAACCATCTTACCGCCGCTGCAATCGCGGCAGAATCTGGGGTCGACGATTTTTTGGCTGAGGCAAAACCAGAGGATAAATTGAGGCTAATTCGCCAATACCAAGCAGCAGGGCGTTTGGTTGCGATGACAGGCGATGGGACCAACGATGCGCCCGCCCTAGCGCAGGCCGATGTCGCGGTGGCGATGAACACGGGCACGCAAGCGGCGAAAGAAGCCGGCAATCTGGTTGATCTCGACTCTAATCCGACCAAGCTGATTGAGATTGTCGCCATCGGTAAGCAGATGTTGGTGACGCGCGGTGCGTTGACTACTTTTTCGCTGGCGAACGATGTTGCCAAATACTTTGCGATTATTCCCGCCGCCTTTGCCAGCACCTACCCGCAGCTCAAAATGCTCGATGTGATGCAGCTGAATACGCCCAATTCAGCGATGCTCTCCGCCGTTATTTTTAACGCGCTGATCATTATTTTTTTGTTGCCACTCGCCTTGCGTGGTGTGCCTTACCAAGCTCTGGGCGCCGCCGAGCTTTTGCGCAAGAACCTCTTGATTTACGGTTTGGGTGGACTGCTGCTGCCTTTTGTGGGTATCAAGCTGATCGATGTTGTTCTGGGTTTGTTGTTTTAGCTTTGCTCTAGGGGTTTTGCCTTTCGTAGCAAGCCATCATTAAATCCAATTCGCATTAGCACCGATACTTTGTCAACTGCGCCTTGCCTTGCTACAGCAAGGTTTGCGGCTTGTTTTCGCGTCTCGTTTCTGCGTCTCGTTTCTAATGCAAATGGGAATAAGCACATCGCTTAGGAGAAATCATGAAAAACCTGGCTCTAAAAAAACTAATTCGTCCCGCCATCATGCTGTTGTTGCTCACTACCTTGGTGACGGGCGTGTTTTACCCTTTACTCGTCACTTTGGTCGCGCAGCATGTTTGGCCAGAGCAGGCTGCTGGCAGTTTGCTCAAGCGCGATGCAGCGGCGGACGAGCAATTTGTTGGCTCGGCGCTGATTGGGCAAGGTTTTTCGGGCGCCACTTATTTTTGGAGTCGTCCCTCGGCCACGACGCCGATGCCGTATAACGCGGCCAATTCTATGGGCTCAAATCTGGGGCCGACGAATCCTGCTTTGCTTGCTTTAGTCCAAGCGCGTGTCCATCAGTTGCGCGCAGCGCAAGCGCCGTTTCAGCCACAGCCAGATCAAGTGCAGCCAGATCAAGCAATTCCGACCGATTTGCTTAGCAGTTCAGGCAGTGGCTTAGACCCGCACATTTCGCCCGCCGCCGCGTTTTATCAGGTGCAACGGGTGGCAGCAGCGCGCAGCTTGCAAGCAGAGCGCGTGCGTGCCTTGCTTGAGCGCCACATTGAAGCGCCGCAGTGGGGGATTTTTGGTGATGCTCGGGTCAATGTGCTGCGCCTAAATCTGGCGCTTGATCGCTTGTCTGCGTCGGTTCACCCGGGGCAATAGCTATCAATCTGGCCAAGGTGTCTGTTTTGTTGTTTGACGGTTCTTGGCCGGATCAACGAGCACGCTCTTCGTTTTTTTCCTGAAAACGTTTGGCGAATCATTAGGTTGCTGTGTGGCTTAGAACAAACCGGAAGCACCAGGCTGATTTTGTCGGATCTTAATTTGCGCCAGGTCGAGGCCAAACGACTCAGTCAACTGCAGAACTGCGCTATCTCAAGTTGTCGTCTTGCACTCATCCGCCCTTAAAACTCGCCCTTAAAAAGACCTCTGCACCAGCGACTACGCGCTCACTGAGCAGCATCATTCCCTCGCCCACTTGTGGGCGGGTGCCCCGTAGGGGCGGGAGAGCATACAAGGGCGCTGCGTGTGATCGGCAGAACGTGAACAAGCAGGGGGCGATATTGGCACTTTTGAGGTGTGCCGTGACTGA
>JAZKFR010000034.1:0-6266 GCA_040386295.1 Pseudomonadota bacterium
TATCTTTGACTACGAGCGCAAATACGATCAACTCAACGCCGTTACGCGCGAGTTAGAAGACCCGAATATCTGGGACAAGGCCGAGCACGCACAGGCGCTGAGCCGCGAGAAAAAATCGCTGGAGAATGTTGTTCTGGTCTTAAACCGAATCGGCGACGCGCTAAAAGACGCCGATGAGTTGTTTCAAATGGCGCGCGCCGAGAGTGACAACGAAACGCTGTTGGCCATCGCGCAGGACGTTGCGCAGATTGAGCAAGAAGTCGCGGCTTTAGAGTTCCGCCGTATGTTTGACCAACCCGCCGACCCGCTCAACTGCTTCGTCGATATTCAATCCGGCGCGGGCGGCACCGAAGCGCAGGACTGGGCGGCGATGCTGCTGCGTATGTATCTGCGCTACGCCGAGCGCAAGGGCTATGCAGTTGAAGTGCTTGAAGAATCGGCTGGCGATGTCGCTGGAATCAAAACTGCAACGATCAAATTAAGCGGGGAATACGCCTACGGTTTGTTGCGCAGCGAAACGGGAATTCATCGCCTGGTGCGCAAATCGCCGTTCGATTCCAACGCGCGTCGGCACACCAGTTTCTGCTCGATTTTCGTCTATCCAGAGGTGGACGATTCGATCGAGGTGGAGATCAACCCAGCCGATCTGCGCATAGACACTTACCGTGCCTCTGGCGCAGGCGGGCAGCACATCAATAAAACCGACTCGGCTGTACGCATCACCCATTTGCCGAGCAATATCGTCGTGCAATGTCAAAACGATCGCTCGCAACACCGCAACCGCGCTGAGGCGATGGCGATGCTCAAATCGCGTTTGTACGAAGCCGAAATTCGCAAACGTCAGTCCGAACAGCAAAAGCTAGAAGACGCCAAAACCGACATCGGTTGGGGGCATCAAATTCGCTCCTACGTGCTCGACCAATCGCGCATCAAAGACCTGCGTACTAACGTCGAAGTCGGCAATACGCAGGCCGTATTAGACGGCGATCTCGATTTATTTATTGAAGCGAGTCTGAAACAGGGCGTTTGAGGCGAGGTGCTTTGCTTGACTGCTTTGCTTTGCTTATCTGACTGAGCGTGGCCTAAGCTCGCTCGGTCAGGGAGTCAGGCAGGCAAGCCTAGGAAAAGCGCACAGAACCACCTGAACTATTGCGTGCTAACGACGCTTGCTTGGCTTCTGCGCCAAAGTGCTCTTGAACGAGCCGCGCAGCGGCGGGCGAGCGCGCCCCTTGGGCGCACGCGTGCCTTCGCCGCGTAGACCCGTACCGACGGGTTGAAAACTAGGAATCAAATGTTTTTGCCCGTTACCGATCAAATCAGCGCGCCCCATTTGCTTCAGCGCTTCGCGCAGCAAAGGCCAATTTTCGGCATCGTGATAACGCAAAAACGCCTTGTGCACACGGCGCTGACGACCGGTACGCACGGTATCCACTGCATCTGAATTCTCGCTCACCTTGCGCAAAGGATTTTTTCGCGTGTGGTACATCGCTGTAGCAATGGCCATCGGCGTCGGTAAAAAAGTCTGTACCTGGTCGAGCCGGAAGTGATTTTTCTTCAGCCAGAGCGCCAAATTAAGCATGTCCAGATCACTGGTTCCTGGATGTGCCGCGATGAAGTAAGGAATCAAATACTGCTCTTTACCCGCTTCCTTGGAGTACTTCTCAAACATCGCTTTGAAGGTGTCGTAAGAGCCGATTCCCGGCTTCATCATGTGTTTGAGCGGCCCTTCTTCAATATGCTCTGGGGCGATTTTGAGGTAGCCGCCAACGTGATGCGTGACCAGCTCTTTCACGTATTCCGGCGAACGTACCGCCAAGTCGTAACGCAAACCTGAGCTCACCAGAATCTTCTTCACCCCTTTAATCGCACGCGCTTTGCGATAAAGCTCTATGAGCGGCGTGTGGTCGGTGTTGAGATTTTCGCAAATACCCGGGAACACGCAGGATAGACGGCGGCACGCCGATTCGATTTTGGGATCCTTGCAGGCCAGGCGGTACATGTTGGCAGTCGGTCCGCCCAGATCCGAAATAACGCCGGTGAAGCCAGGCGTTTTATCGCGGATTTCTTCAATCTCGCGCAGGATTGAGCCTTCAGAACGGCTCTGAATGATGCGTCCTTCATGCTCGGTAATCGAACAGAAGGTGCAGCCGCCAAAGCAACCGCGCATGATATTGACCGAGAAGCGAATCATGTCGAAGGCGGGAATTTTGGCGTCGCCGTAAGCCGGATGCGGTTTGCGCTGGTAAGGCAAATCGTACACGGCGTCCATTTCTTGGCTAGACAGCGGAATCGGCGGCGGATTGAGCCAAACGTCTCGATCGCCATGCGCCTGCACCATCGCCCGCGCATTGCCTGGGTTTGACTCAAGGTGAAAAGTGCGTGAGGCATGTGCATACAAGATCGGATCGTGCGCCACAGCCTCGTAAGCCGGCAAACGAACCACCGTGTAGGCGCGCTCAAGCTTGACGCGCGGACGCGGCTGAAACTGGATCACTTGTGTGTTTGCGCTAGGCGTAGTCTGCTCTGCTTGAGCCTTGGCCGGGCTCGCGCCCGCCGTCGCACAACTAGGGGCACTGGCGCTTGGCGCAGACATCGGCGTCGTCATCGCGTAGGGGTCTGGATGCGTCATCAGCGCACCAGGCGTATCCATCTCGCTTGAAGCGACGGTGTTCCAGTGCGCACCCGGCAACCAAGCGCGCGGCACCATAAACGCAGTACCGCGCAAATCGCGGATGGTTTCAATTTCCTCGCCCGCCGCCAAACGATGCGCGAGCGCAATAAGCGCCCGTTCGGCGTTGCCAAACAGCAGCAAATCGGCTTTTGAATCGGGCAGGATGGAACGGCGAACCTTATCCGACCAATAATCGTAATGCGCAATACGGCGCAAGCTGGCCTCGATCGAGCCAACCACCAAATTTGCCTGAGGAAACGCCTCGCGGCAGCGTTGGATTCACCATCGAATCCATATTCCCCGCCGTCACGCCAAAAAACAAATTCGGCGCGCCCAAGGCGCGAAAAGCTTCGGCTGAATGCCAATCAGGCTGACTGATAATGCCTACGCGAAAACCTTGCGCCTCAAGCAAACGTCCAACCAATGCCATGCCAAAACTGGGGTGATCAATATACGCATCGCCCGTCACCAAAATGATGTCGCAAGAATCCCAACCGAGCGCGTCCATTTCCGCCCGTGACATCGGCAAGAAAGGCGCCACGCCAAAACGTTTCGCCCAATGTTTGCGATACGAGAATAGTGGTTTCGGTGCAGACTCAGACGCAGCTAACGCTGCTTGGACGGTATTCATAGACGCTCATTCAATCGAGGAAACAGGCGGGAGGGACGAGCAGGAGTCTACTCAAATTTGTTACTTAGACTTGGGCAAGGCAGACGAAATCGCTAACGATGTTGGCCACAACAATCACTTCAGACAGCACGCAAAAAACACAGAGACAATTTTGGCGGCATGGTTTGCCGATATTTTGTTGGTGCGAGCGGAGGTTTTCGAACCCCCGACCCCCGCCGTGTGAATCGTTGTCGACGCTCTTTTGATAGAACAACTGAGCTGTAGATAGCTTAATTCTCAGCAGCTTATCCTAGCTGCAATCTCCTAGCTGCAACTGCCCGATTTTAGCAGATCTTAGCTGACTGAGTGGAGCAGTTCTGGCGCAATTTACTTGTGGAGCACGTCAAGCAGCTCTGCCTTAAGGGCGGCTGAGAAGCGCTGATTGGACGGTTTGGACGACGGGGGCGTCGTTGACGGCTTCGACGCTGAGGCGGACGGTGGCGAGGTTTGAGGTGATTGCGGGGCTGTTGTGGATGAGGGGGCTGGCCGCCGATTGTAGGGTGTTGAGGGTGGGGAGGTATTCGTCGTTGTCCGACGGCGTGGGGTCTAGGTACCATTCGTCGCCGGCGGCGTAGGTGTTGAGGGTGATGCTCTGGCCGGTGGTTTGGGCTAGGGTGGCGCCAGGGAGTGGGGCCATTTGGTAGGTGATCGGGGAGTTGCTCAGGCCGCTGGCGCTGAGTAGGAAGTCTAGGTTGCTGGGGGCTGGGCGGGGGCTGAGGGAGATATTCCAGCTGTAGCCGCGTTTGCCGCATAGGGTCTGAATATCCCCTATGGGGCCGTCTATGGCTTGCAGGAAGTAGATTACTTTGACTTTGACGCCGCCTATTTCGACTAGGAAGATGGCTTTGTCTTTGCCGAGGTAGCCAGGGTTGGGGAGGTAGACGTAAGCGGGGTCAGAGGGGTCAATAGGGCCTGCTGTATCACTGAACAAGGTTCCTCTATCAGCTTCCGTCATCAAGCGTAAAACACCATGTTTCGGTTCTTGCAGAATGCTGACCGTCGCCGGTTCGGTTTTAATGATGCGACGGTGTTCATAACGCCAAAGATATTCGATAGAAGCGACTTTTGGATCTGTCACATTCTCCAAAGAAAAAAGTTCGTTCGGCGCTGGA
The DNA here is from genome assembly GCA_040386295.1 of Pseudomonadota bacterium. GTDB lineage: Bacteria > Pseudomonadota > Gammaproteobacteria > Burkholderiales > Rhodocyclaceae > JAZKFR01. The sequence continues at coordinate 4,454 of JAZKFR010000034.1, forward strand.
AAACAAATCCCGAAAGTACGCATCTTCGTACTGGCCGATTGCGCCTGATTCGCCTGCGCAATCATCAACGGTTGATTCTGCGGTGGCACATTGGGCATATCCATAGCAAACATGGTCACTTCTCCTGAACTGAGGTTGAGTTCGATATCGGTCTTGACTTGCTCGAGCCAGGCTTGTGCGCTGGCGATCAGGGCGGCGTCGGCTGCACTGCTTGAGGCTTCTGACAGAGAGGAGGCGTCGGGACTACCCGCAGCCAGCAGATGGGCGGTAATTGGCCTGCGCTCCGGGGGGCGCAGGTCGATGTGGAAATGATTCTGATGATACGGTTGCTGGCCGTGATGCAGGACTTGATTGCCAAACTGACTGCTAAAGCCGAGCTTGCTGAGGATCGCGTTCATCGCAGTGTAGGGATTGGCCGAGGGCGAACCAATCCAGACGTTTTGAATCAGCTGCTTGGCGTTTTGCCTACCGCTGCCAAACAGGGCTTGCAGAACACTTTCTCCGTTTCTCACCGGGAGCTCTTCCCACGTGCCGTTAGTGTCTGTTTTTGAATTGGACGGGTCGTGGTCGTTTTGCGTGACGGCGTAGAGCGAGAGGAAGTTGCGCAGTGCGCCTTGTTGGTCATTGGTTGGCACATTTGGCAGATACTTTGATGCTGTCCATTCCAGGGCATTGTCGATACTCCAAGGCCCGTAAAGATGATAAGGAGCAGTGCCGCCGGGGATCGTTGCGGGGGTGATCCCGCCGTTGTTGGCGTTTTGGTTATCCCTAACGACATACGTTGGCCCAAACCCCAAATCAATCCCCATCCCCACACTATGCCCGCCCTTCGCGTGCGTGTTCGGCAAGCTCTCGCTCGGGTCGGACAGTCCGTTGAGTTGCAGTTTGGTCGTCGCGCTGATCAGGCCTTGTGCGACGAGTTTGTTCTTGCTCACGGCCCACGCTTTGAGTAGGTCGAGCGTCCAGCTCGTTGAGTAGATTTCCATGCGCTTGCTGGTGAGGCTAAAGACCCAGCTCGCTATGTGATCCGAGGCGTACCAATCGTAGGATTTTCGTACTGGGCTTTTGGTAGATCAGGATCAGGTCGGGTTTGATGTGGCAGTCACGATGGTCTTTCCAGTTGCCCGACAAAGGGTGGTCACGGTACTGCGGCGCAAGAGTTTGGTCGTTTGCCAGCAGATCTATAACGGAAAACAGTTCGTCTTCAAGCGTAAAGCGATGTTGGCCTTTCCCTTCTCGTTTGTAATCACGCTTAAATTTGCTGGTCCATTCAATCGTCCGCATCGAGCATGCTCTTCAGTTCTTCGATGCTATTGGCACGCGGCAAGTTGCCTGCACGCGCTTCCTTCATCGCGGCGATGGTTTCGGCGTTAGGGATTAGGGGGTCGAATGGGAAGGCGTGTTCGTGAGCGATTTTAGTCAGCAGTAGGCGAACGGCATCCGAGACAGTCAGTCCCATCGCGGCGAGTACCGCTGCGGCTTCTGCTTTGATGGCGCCGTCGATGCGCGTTTGAACGAGTTGATTAGCGGCCATGAGGGGGCTCCTTGTGTTGGTTGCTTGGCTGGTTGGTGGCTTAGTTATTGAATTGCATTGTAATTCACAAGTAGGGTGCCTGGGGATTCATTAGCCTGGAATTTTGACGACTAACCCCGTCAGTTCAGCCAGGCTGCGCTTTTCTGGCGGGCGGCCTGGGAGGGCGCTGGTGTTGGGGAGGGCAAGGTCATGAAGCGGGGGTCGGGCTGACTGCGACTCGACCCCTTTTGACGAGATGCTCGCTGAAGGCGCTGAGCGTTCCACGATGGGTTTTGCCTA
>JAZKFR010000035.1:0-6854 GCA_040386295.1 Pseudomonadota bacterium
TGAGAAAAATAGGTTCTAAGTTAAAAAACAGCGCGCAAAGGCGGCAAAGTTCGACCCTGCCGCAATCCTCATCGGACTTGCGCTGTTTTTCCCGCCTAGTTCAAACTTAGTGGCCAATTTTTCAAGAAAGTTCCACTCAATTGCTTTTAAATTCGACCTGATGATTTAAGCGCTGAATTTATTAAACCAAGTTCGCTTGCGCAAAAAAACTCAAGCTGAGCGCAGCGGCAAGCGAAGCAAATGCACAGAGTCTGAGCTTCAAACCTAGACAAAGCGCTAGACAAAGCGCGCCAACATAGCGCCCTGCTGCTCGGCAGGCAAAGGAATCCACACACGATGGCCGTTACCCGGTGCGACACTGATCGCTGCTCTGTCTTGGTTTTCCATACGGTCTAACAGCACGGTCTGGTTGCCCGAGGGGTGAATCACTTCGAGTCGATCACCGACTGAGAATCGATTCTTCACTTCGATTTCAGCCAAGCCACGCACCGCATCCCAGGCCAGCACATCGCCGACGTACAAGCTGCGCCCCGACTCAGAGTGACCACGCAAATAGTTTTGCATTTCATGCTCGTGGTGACGTTGATAAAAACCGTCGGTATAGCCACGATTCGCCAAACCTTCCAATTCGCCCAACAAGCTCGGATTAAACGGACGACCAGCCGCTGCGTCATCAATCGCTCGCCGATAAACTTGCGCCGTACGCGCGACGTAGTACGGCGACTTGGTGCGGCCTTCGATTTTGAGCGAGTTAACGCCGATCTCGAGCAAACGCTGCACATGCTCAACCGCGCGCAGGTCTTTCGAATTCATGATGTAAGTCCCGTGCTCGTCTTCTTCAATCGGCATCAATTCGCCAGGACGTTGGCTCTCCTCAAGCAACCACACCTTGGCCGGCTGCGTTGCTGCTGGTATCGCAGCACTGGCGATAGCGTGAACATCGCCCGCAGCATCTTCTTCACCCGCTTTCATTTTGTAATCCCAACGACAAGAGTTCGTGCAACTCCCTTGGTTCGGATCGCGCCGGTTGAAATAGCCGGAGAGTAGGCAACGGCCCGAATAGGCAATGCACAAAGCGCCGTGGATAAATACTTCCAGCTCCATATCAGGACACTCTTGACGAATCTCTGCCACTTCATCAAGCGATAATTCACGCGAGAGAATAATCCGCTCAATGCCGAGCTTTGCCCAAAAGCGTACTGCTGCAAAATTAACCGTATTTGCCTGCACAGAAAGGTGGATCGGCATCTCCGGCCAGGTCTCGCGCACCAAATCAATCAGCCCTGGATCGGCCATGATCAGCGCGTCTGGTTTGAGCGCGACCACAGGTGCCATATCGGCCAGATAGGTACGCACTTTGCTGTTGTGCGGCAGGATATTGCTGACAACAAAAAACTGTTTACCCAGCGTATGCGCCTCACGGATGGCATTGCCCATCATCTCGAGTTGGCCAAAATCATTATTGCGGACGCGTAAGCTATAGCGCGGCTGGCCGGCATAAACCGCGTCGGCGCCAAAAGCAAACGCCGTGCGCATCATGGCTAGGGAACCTGCTGGGGCGAGCAGCTCAGGCGTTTTAAATTGAGGTGTGGTAGACATTGGGGAACCGTTAGAATGCAGGAAACCGCTAATTTTACGCGCTTTTTATGCTGTTGATAAATCAATCATGCTGCGCAAACGCGTCGCCAGCTGCCGCACAAAGCCGCCCGTGCGTAAGACGGCATGATCGATTTATCAATCAATTTTGAGCCGCCGAACCATGTCCGAAGAAATTTTGATCAATTTCTCGCCGCAAGAAACCCGAGTCGCGGTGATGTTTGAAAGCAATGTGCAGGAACTGCATATCGAACGCAGCGGCAGTCGTGGCCTCGTCGGCAATTTATATTTAGGCCGGGTGTGCCGTGTCTTACCGGGCATGCAATCCGCGTTTATTGAAATAGGCTTAGAGCGCACCGCCTTTTTACACGTCGCCGACATCTGGCCAATACGACAAAACGGTGAAGCGAGCAAACCAATCGAACATATTTTGTTTGAAGGTCAATCTTTACTCGTCCAGGTCATCAAGGATCCGATGGGCAGCAAGGGCGCACGCCTATCAACACATATCTCCATCGCGGGTCGTATGTTGGTCTATCTGCCGCAAGATCGACATGTAGGCATCTCTCAGCGTATCGAGAACGAACTGGAGCGTGAGGCTCTGCGCGAAAAAATCACGCGTCTGCTCGCCGACGGCGAAGCAGGTGGATTTATTGTGCGCACCGTCGCAGAGCAGGCCAATGAAGCCAGCCTGGCAAGCGATATTGAGTATTTACGCAAGGTTTGGCGCGACACGCAAAAGCAAGTAACAACGGCAGCGGCGCCAGCCCTGTTATACCAAGAGCTATCTCTAGCGCAGCGAGTGCTACGCGACCTTGTTAACCCAGAAACGACGCGCATCCACATCGACTCACGCGAAAATTTTAGCCAGCTCAGCGCCTTTGCCGCCGAGTACATGCCCAGCGTCTTACCCCTGCTCACGCACTACACAGGGGAGCGCCCTTTGTTCGATTTATACCGCGTGGAGGACGAAATTGAAAAAGCACTGGCGCGGCGCGTAGAGCTAAAGTCGGGGGGCTATTTGATCATCGACCAAACCGAGGCGATGACGACCATAGACGTCAATACGGGGGGCTTTGTCGGCGTGCGCAACTTCGATGAAACCGTATTCAAAACCAATCTCGAAGCAGCACAAACGATTGCCCGTCAACTGCGCTTGCGCAATCTGGGTGGGATCATCATCACAGACTTTATCGACATGGAGAGCGACGCACACAAAAACGCCGTGCTCGCAGAATTAAACAAAGCGCTGTCCAGCGACCACACCAAATTATCGGTCAGCGGCTTCACCGCTTTAGGCTTGGTTGAGATGACCCGCAAGCGCACGCGCGAATCACTCGCGCACGTGCTGTGCCAAGAATGCCCAAATTGCCAAGGACGCGGAGAAATTAAAACCGCACGCACGCTGTGCTACGAAATTTTGCGCGAACTGTTACGCGAGGCACGCCAATTTAACGCGCAAGAGTACCGAGTTCTGGCCAATCAAGCGGTGATTGATTTACTCCTCGACGAAGAATCGCAAGGACTCGCCATGCTGTCAGAATTCATCGGCAAGCCCATTTCACTTCAAGCCGAAACCAGCTACAGCCAAGAGCAATACGACATTGTGCTGATGTAAGCACAACAACAGATCGTGCCGCCCAGCGTGCACATCAATCTGCCCTAATCGGCAATACGATCAGCCCGACTGGTGCAATACATAGTCGATTCGCCCTCAATCACGGTTTTGCCACTCACCGTACACAGCGCCTCGAGCACACAACGTTTCCGCTCGACTTGCAAGGATTGAATCGTCACGGTCGTCGTCACGGTGTCGCCAATACGTACCGGTGCCTTAAATTTTAAAGTCTGCCCTAGGTAAATCGTGCCGGGCCCTGGAAGCTTGTTCGCCAGCACAGCAGAAATAAACGTCGCCGACAACATGCCATGCGCAATACGCCCACCGAACTGCGTTGTTTTAGCCCACTCCTCGTTCAAATGCACTGGATTCACGTCGGTAGAAACACCCGCAAACAAAACGATGTCCGCCTCAGTGACCGTTTTGGCAATCGACGCACTCATCCCCACTGCTAAATCTTCAATATCGTAGCCACCCACAGCATTCATCTACAACTCCTCTCTCCATGAAAAAATGATTTATTAAACCCGCCATCGGCGTCAAAAACAACGCACACATCAGAGCTCGCGCTATTGTCCACGCAGCAGCGAACACCAGTACTGCAGCGCTGTTTTACTTGCCTCTTCAGCTGCTGCATCATACACACCCTCAAAACCTCTATCAGGAGCCTTTGCATGAGTACGAATCATGGCGAAAATCACAGCATCAACGAACAGGGCAACACCAAGGAAAACGACTTTGACAGCCTACTCCCTGCCGTCGCGTTTAGCCGGCGTAGCTTCATCGTACACAGCCTGGGCGCGGGTTTTGCCTTGGCAGTCAGCCCGGTTATGGCACAAAGCACAATCAGCACCAGCAGCGCCGGACTACACGCCGGCGAAGTAAAAATCCCGACCAAGGATGGCGCCATGCCCGCCTATCGTGCGCAACCGGCTGAAGGTAAAAACTTTCCCGTCATCCTCGTGATTCAAGAAGTATTCGGCGTGCATGAACACATCAAGGATATTTGTCGTCGACTAGCCAAACTCGGCTACCTCGCCATCGCGCCAGAGCTTTACGCACGCCAGGGCGACCCACGGCAATATAGCAAGCTGCAAGAATTACTAGACAATTTGGTCGCCAAAATCCCGGATGCACAAGTTCTGGACGATTTAGATCGCTGTGTCGACTGGGCAAAAAGCCAAGGTGGCAACATAGACAAATTAGGCGTCACCGGTTTTTGCTGGGGCGGACGCATGACCTGGCTATACGCAGCACACAATCCTCGAGTCAAAGCCGGGGTCGCTTGGTACGGTCGTATCGTCGGCACAGTGAATCAACTGACGCCAAAGAATCCGATTGATGTTGCACAAAAGCTGAATGGGCCGGTACTCGGTCTGTATGGGGGGCTCGACCAAGGCATTCCGCTCGACTCAGTGGAACAAATGCGCAAAGCTTTAAACACAGGCGACAACCCAGCAAGTAAAGCGTCAAACATCCACGTTTACCCAGAAGCACCCCATGCCTTCCACGCAGATTACCGCCCCAGTTACCGCAAAACCGAAGCGGAAGACGGCTGGAAACGTCTGCAATCCTGGTTCAAAGAGCACGGAGTCTAAACGCTCTATAAACCCTCTAAAATCTTGCGGCCATAATCTTGCTCTTGCCGTCGTCACGGCAAGAGCAAGGCGCTCAACAACGCGCGGAACGAACAACTCTGAGACATAAAAACGAGCGTCACAGCTTATAATCGCAGCATGTCAGAGCCATCAAAAACCAGCAAAATCCAACTCCTGCCCGACCGCCTAATTAACCAAATTGCAGCCGGAGAAGTCGTCGAACGCCCCGCTTCTGTACTCAAAGAATTGCTAGAGAACGCCCTAGACGCAGGCAGTTCGGCAATTCAAATCCAACTCGAAGAAGGCGGCGTCAAGCTTGTTCGCGTCAGCGATGACGGTTGTGGCATCGCCAAAAACGACCTTGCGCTAGCACTCACCCGCCACGCCACCTCAAAGATCGCCTCGCTCGAAGACCTCGAACGCGTCAGCAGTCTTGGCTTTCGGGGCGAAGCGCTCGCTTCAATCGCCTCTGTCGCCCACCTGACGCTCACCAGCCGCACCCCAGATTCGGAACACGCATGGCGACTACAAAGTGCAGCAGAAGCCATGCCCGAACCCGCAGCCTTAAGCGCAGGCAGCGTCATAGAGATACACGACCTCTACTACAACACTCCCGCCCGACGTAAATTTCTCAAATCCGCAGCAACCGAATTCGCACACTGTCTTAACGTAGTCAAACGTATCGCCCTGGCTTATCCGCAAGTCGCCTTCACGCTCACACACAATGGACGTGTCAGCATCAACCTGAGCCAAGGCAACGCACATCAGCGCGCAGCCGCCATCCTCGGCGACGATTTTTTAACGACAGCACAGCGCCTCGAGCCCCCCGCCATCGAGCAAATAGGCACGATGGACGACAGCCCAAGCCCCCAAATTCGTCTCGCTGGCTACTGCGTACTACCCACGCAAAGCAGCGCGCTGCGTCTGCGCAACGACGCGCAATACTGCTACGTCAATGGACGTTTCGTGCGCGACAAAATTTTCAGCCACGCGATACGTCAAGCCTATCAAGACATACTGCACGGAAACCAGTACCCGGCCTGCTGCCTATTCCTTGAGATCAACCCAAGCTACGTCGACGTCAACGTCCATCCGGCCAAAACTGAAGTACGTTTTCGCGACAGCAGCGCCGTGCACCAATACATTTATCACGCGCTTCAGCGCGCCTTGTCCAAACCATCAGGTCACTCTGAACCGACAAAGTTATTTGACCGCCTCCAGCAGGGGAACGCAAACTCAGCCACGACAGAAGCACGCGCAGAGCAGAAACCCCTCTATTCCTGGCAAACTGACAAAGCAGCAACACAGTGGGCACCCCGGCAAAGCGCTTTCGTACTGAACGAACCCGCGACACAAGCCTATTTAAACTTCAACGCAAACACACAAAGCACGGCACAAAACACCCCGCAGAAAACGTATGGCAGCAACTTAAACACGGCTGCCATCACAAGCACTGAAGACGAGATCATCCCGCCACTGGGCTACGCACTAGCGCAGCTACACGCCATCTACATCCTGGCGCAAAACGCCCAAGGTTTGATCATCGTCGACATGCACGCAGCGCATGAACGCATCCTCTACGAAAAGCTCAAAACAGCCTACGACGCACAAACGATAGCAACACAAGCACTACTCATTGCCACTCCCTTCAGCGCCGACGCTCTCGATCTAGCGACCGCAGAAGAACACCGGGACGCCCTAAATCAACTGGGCTTCGACCTAGCAGCCGTCGGACCGACACAACTTGCAGTACGCAGCATCCCCGCAGCACTCAATGCGGCTAACCCGGTCGAACTGGCACGCACACTACTCAACGAACTGCGCGAACACAGCGTGAGCCAACTACTAAGCACGCGCCGTAACGAATTACTCGCCAGCATGGCCTGCCACGGAGCTGTGCGCGCCAGACGTCAGCTAACGCTCAGCGAAATGAATGCCCTACTTAGGGAAATGGAAAAAACAGAACGCGCCGATCAATGCAATCACGGCCGCCCCACGTGGACGCAAGTCTCCATCGCCGAACTAGACAAACTCTTTCTGCG
>JAZKFR010000035.1:6864-7481 GCA_040386295.1 Pseudomonadota bacterium
TCTGCGTGGGCGGTAAAACAGTGACGAAACCAGGTATCGAAACGGAATCTCAGCAGCCAACAATCGCGCGCAATGCCGAAAACAAAGCGAGCGCACCGCCTATCGTCATGATCATGGGACCGACTGCTAGTGGCAAAACCGCACTAGCCTGCGCACTTACCCGTAGCTTCCCGCTTGAAATTATCAGCGTAGACTCGGCGCAAGTTTTTCGCCAAATGAACATCGGCACAGCAAAACCAGACGCCGCCACGCTAGCGCACTACCCACACCAACTAATAGACCTGATTAGCCCACTCGAAAATTACTCGGCGGCACGGTTCTGCGCAGACGCGCACGAAGCAATCAAACACATTCGCGCACGCGGCAAAATCCCCCTACTCGTCGGTGGCACCATGCTCTACTTCAAAGCACTTATAGAAGGACTAGCTGAACTACCCGAGGCCGACGCAACAACTCGCTCTGCTTTAGAAGAAGAAGCAAAAAAATACGGCTGGGCGACTTTGCACCAGAAATTAGCTAGGCTTGATCCAGAAACAGCAGCACGCTTAGAAAGCAGTGATGCACAACGCATTCAACGGGCGCTTGAAATAATCCAGCTTACGGGACAAAGCATGTCA
>JAZKFR010000036.1:0-9375 GCA_040386295.1 Pseudomonadota bacterium
GCAAGCCGCTCTTCAGGCTTGTCTTTGTGGCGCGCTACGGTTGTGCAGAGGTCTTTACTCTGTGCTCCCATCAAACAGCCAGCGGCAAAACGCGTGACTTAATTACGACGGTCCGCCTACTAAAGACAAGGGCGGGAAGAAATTGGTGTTTTTTTACGACTCAGGATTAAGCAGGGAACGAGGGCCAGAGCGGGGAACAGAGCACAGTACGCCGTGCTTGTGCTCAAAGCGTTCGAAAAAATGACGGGCGATTAGAGCACGAAGCTAGAAGCCGGTCAATTAAGCCATGGACTGATCGACTGATCGCTCGCCTGCGCAAAGCAGTCATCAACGACGCCAAGGTCTTCGCCGTTCTCGTCGACACCGCGACACCGTGCGCGCCTGTTCGCTCGGACAAATCACGCAAACGCGCTACGCGGTCGGCGGCCAGTATCGGCGCAGCATGTGGCGCCGCAGCTCAGCCGCGTCCGACGAAACCAAGCGCACGCAGCCACTGGCGATCGCGCCCGATGGTCTCGATGCGCAAACGACGGTTTTGTCGTTCGGCTTTTGCTTGGGTGTAAAAAACGAGTAGCCGAAACAGAAAGCGCGGCCAAAAACCCTGTCCCAGACAGTACGGCGCAAGACATTTTTTTAAGGTGGCTGCGCTATTAAAAAATTCGTCGTCCAAGCTGACGATGGCTTCGACGCTGCCCGGATCGCCTTGCCGCGCGGCGCGTCCGAAAAGCTGACGGTCGACGCGAGCGCTCTCGTGAAACTCGCTCAAAATGACGTGCAATCCGCCGTTTCGCTCGACTTCGCTGCTGAGTTTGATGTCGGTACCGCGCCCAGCCATATTGGTTGCCACCGTGATGCGACCGGGCGTCCCAGCCTCGGCGATACGTTCTGCTTCGTCTTGATCTTGCCGCGCGTTGAGCAAAGTGTGGGCGACGCCAAGCTCGCTAAAAACGTGCGCCAGCTGTTCGGACGCCTCGACTGAGCGCGTACCGACGAGTACCGCACGCCCAGCCGCAGCCATTTCGCGCGCACGTTCGGCCACGGCTTGCCAACGCTCTGCGGCACTCGGTAAAACGCGGTCGGCAAAACGCAAACGACGGCTCGGGCGATGCGTCGGGATAGAAACGGTACTCAGGTCGTACACGTGCTTTAACTCGGCGGCCACCTCTTGCGCGGTTCCCGTCATGCCGGCGAGCAACACGTAACGGCCAAAAAAACGTTGATAGGTAATTTGCGCCAGCGTCTTGCGTTGCCCGGTGATGGCGCAATTTTCTTTAGCTTCGATCATCTGATGCAAACCACGCTCCCAGGTTCGATCGGGCATCACGCGACCGGTAAATTCGTCGACGATCTGCACTTTATTTTCGCTCACGATGTAGTGCTGATCGCGCTGAAAGAGCTGCGTCGCCGACAAAGCTTTTTGCGCTAACTCTTGCCGCCACAAAGGCGAATTCCAAACGCCGCCCCAAGCCGCAGAGCGCTCGCGAACGCAGGCCAATCCCGCCGGCGTCAGCCACAGTGCACGTTGTGCGCCAATCGAATAATGCCTCGGCGCGCTGAGTTCTTGGACGAGGTCAATCGCCTGCGCATAAACCTCGGCCGGCAGATCGTCGGGCAGCGTTTCCGAAATAATCAAAGGCGTGCGCGCCTCGTCGATCAGCACGCTATCGACTTCGTCGACAATCGCTACGTGCAAACCACGCAGAATCGATAACGGTTCTGCGCGCGAACTCAAGCGGCGCAAAGCCTGTTGCGCCGGCGTACAGCGGCCTAAGGCAAGGCGATCTTTCAGATAATCGAAGGTCAATTCTTTGTTAGAAACATAGACGACATCGCAACGGTATTCGCTCTGTCGCTGCCCGATCGGCATGTCTTGTTGCACATTACCGACGCTCAAACCGAGCAGCGCAAAAAGCGGCGCATTGGCCAGGCAATCGCGCGTTGCCAGATAGTCGTTGACCGTCACGACATGTACCGCAGCGCCGGTTGCGGCGGCGGTACACACGGCCAAAGTAGCCGCCAGCGTTTTGCCTTCGCCGGTCGCCAACTCGGCGATGCAACCACGCAACAGCGCACGGCCAGCGAGCAATTGCACGGCGTGGTGACGCATCTTCAGCGTGCGCCGTGCAGCTTCGCGGACGACGGCAAAAGCAGCGGCGATCAGTGCATCGCTCAAGCCTTTTTTGTGCATTTGTCGCGCGATGTCGTGCAACTTCCGACGCAGCAGCGCGTCGTCCGCTCCTTGTAAAGCAGGTTCGTGCCGATCGACTGCGGCGATAAAACGCACCGCTTGTCGCTTGTCCGACAGACGCATACGGTCCAGCCAAACGCGCAATAAAGCTTCGCCTGCATTGACTTGCGCATCGGCGCGTTCGACATAAGCGCCGTCGTTGAGGCAAACCTTGCGTCCGACGATGAGCGCTCTAATGTCAGACATTGAACTGACTCAAAAACAATTGCCGCAGACGACGCCAGAGTTGCCAGCCAAGCGGCTCATAACCGTGATCGAAACGCACATAAACGCGCTCGCCAAAGGCGCTCGCCGCATTCGCGCCGAGCGTAGCGGGCAATTGCAAATCGACGAGAAAAACGCGATCGATGGTTTTCACCCCCTGGTTATCGCTCGGCAGCGTGGCGATGCTACCGCCGCCGGACAAACTCAAAGCACTCGTCGGCAATTCACCGACCGCCGCCGGAACGACTCTCTGTAGCACCACGGGATGCGTCTGCGCGATCGATTCGGCGAAACGCAACTGGGCGCCGCGCCAACGCGTGCGTACTAAATCGATATCGTCTTGCGTCAAAACCACCCGCACAATCAATTGCGCTGCGTCGAGCACGTAAGCAACTAATTCACCCTGCTTCAGATAACGTCCCGGCCAATCTTGCGCAGTCGCAGTCACCGTCGCAGGGACGAAAACGCCGTCGAGCGCGGCATAGCCGATCAACTTCTCGGCGCGCGCCTCGAGCCGCTGCAACACTGCGCGTTCGTGCGCTAACTGGCGAGCCAACACAGCAGCTTGCACGGGATGGCTAAATTGCTCAGCACGATACTTCGCCTCGGCGCCATCGACCCGCGCGCGCGCAACGCGCAAATCGGCATCCAGCTGTCGATCTTCGAGTAAATAAAGCGCTGTCCCACGGCGCACCCAAGTCCCTGGCTGAACCAACCAACGCTGAAAAAAAGCCTTGCCGCCGGCGTACGACATCGCTTGCTCAGGCAACCACACGACGCCTTCTGCACGCGTGTGCAAAGGTATTGGCAAAGCGAACAACACCAGCACAACGCCGACCAGCAAAACCCCTGCGGTACGTAGCGCACGCGCACGACACTGTTGCAAACTGGGGCTGCGCGTCAGATGTCGATAGGCCTTCCACAGCGGTAGGCAAAACAAAGAAAAAGCCCCCCACAAAGCGAGGAGGACACCGAAAATGAAAAATTGTCCGGCGATAAACAAGGTGATCGTCAGCGAAACCCAAACGCGGTAACACCAAGACAAAGGCGTATAGAGCAACAAATAGCGCCGCTCGGCGGCAGACTCTCGATGCCGCTCGAGAGCCGGCGCGGCAAACAGATGGCGGTCGCACAAGGCGGTTAAATATTTTTGCCCGCGTTGCGCGAGATTCGGCATTTCCAGCGCGTCGCACAAAATGAAATAAGCGTCGTAACGCAACAAAGGATTGCCATTGACAATGAGCGTCGACACACCGGCGATCAGCATCACGTTGAAGGCAATCGCGCGCACCACGCCAGCCTCTGTCAACAACCAAACGTAGAGCGCCAAGGCGGCGAGCAAAAGTTCGCACAGCATGCCCGCCGCAGCAACGAGCATGCGCCGCCGTTTATCGGCGAACGCCGCTGCGGACGAGGCGTCGACATAAGGCACCGGCGCAAAAATAAGAAACATCAAACCCATTTCGTGCACGGCGCCGCCCCAAGCCTTAACGGCAAAAGCGTGCCCTAATTCGTGCAATAGCTTGACGATGGGAAAGACGCAAAACATGACCCACAAATTGCTCGACGAGAGAACGCGGTCGGACAAGTTGTGCGTCAGCTCAGCCCAATGCTGAGCCGCTAAAAAAATAGCGGGCAACACCAGCGCCAACCACAGCCATCCGCCACGGCGGCTAAAAAACCAAGCCAAATAAGGCATACAGCGGGTAATCAAGGCATCGGGATCGTACAGTGGCAATTTCAAGCTGAGCGGATTAAGCAAATACTGGCGCACGCTCGCCCACCGTTTTTTGCGATAACGCTCGAAGAGCAGCGCTGAATCGGGCGTCACGTCGGCTTGCAAAAGATTCGCCGCGTGCAGTTGCACGAGCAAATCGACGAGCTCATTTTGCGTACACGCCTCGCCGACCACCTCATGCGCAGCGGCGGTGCGCGTATTCGCCGTATGCCAAATTTCTTGCACCGTTGTTTGACCGTCCATCGCGAGCAGCAGGGCGTGCGCGGCAGGCGAGAGCCGATAAAAACGTCCGCCCGCGCGATCTTGCACGAGGTACCACAGCTGTCGCCGATAGTGCTGACGATGAATCAGCGCCTGGGCGACCAAACGCGGTTTGAGTTCGGCGACTTGATGCCAAGAAGGACTAAAGAGATGGCGGCTCATTTTTTATGCTGCATAGCTCACCGACAGCGGATAGCCAAAAGCCGATCCGTCAGGCCCTCGCCAACCCCCAGCGGCAACGCAGGCGCGCTGTATGAAGATGCGCGTTACGGCAACCACGTCCACACGCTCAAGGTCAGCCATTCGCTAAACGAATGCGTCAACACCCAGCCTAAACTGCGCTCCCCCACTTCGATCTTGCCAACGCCTTCCATACCCGGACGCAAGCGTGGCGAGGCTGCAGCGAGCAAGGCTTCGACGCGAAAGAAATTTTTGCCGTCTTGCGCAACCGCCACCGGCGTCAGTTTGGCGACGCTAAACGCCAATCGATCGGCCGCCAAACCGGTGATCACTAACAGCCCTTTTTGCCCCACGCGCAAGTGCCGAATGTCGCGTTCGTCGACTTGCAGGATGACGCGATAACGCTGCAAAGGCGCGACTTCGAACAGCTTCTTACCCTGCTCGACCGGTGCGCCAATCTGTTGACTGAGATCGCCCGAAACAACGGTTCCAGAATACGGCGCGACGATTTTTGCGCGTTCGATTTTTTCGCTCGCCAAGGCGAACTGCGCTTCGGCTTGCCTCAGCTCGGCGTCGACCACTTGAACGGCAGTCAAATCGTGCATCGCCATCGCCTCGCGCAATTTATGTTCGTGCTGATCGCGCTCGCTCGCCCAACGTTGCTGCTCAATCAGTAAATCGCGCTCATCGAGCCGCGCTAGCAGCTGACCCTGACGCACGCTATCGCCGGCGCGCGCATATTCGGCGGCAATAAAACCGTCGAAAGGCGCGGCAGCGATTCTTTGCGTTTCGCCCTCAATCACCGTTTTAGCCGACACGCGGTAGTCGACCGGCAGCCAATATAAAAGCGCCAAAACCAGGGCCAAACCGCTCGCTGCAGCTTTCCAGAGCAAATGCCCAGACCCGAAAAACCGTTCGCGCAAGTAGCGCAGCTCGCCCTTCAGGCGCACCAGCGAACTGCGCTCGGCGGCCAAACGCTGGGCAAAAACCGGCGTCAGCAGAGCGGCAAAGGCATCGAGCCAAAGCAAATCGGCCGGCGAAAAATGCTGCTCGCCGGCACGCTCGAGGACCAGCACACCGACACATTGCGCACCTTGCAGCAGCGGATAAGAAAGCACCGCGCCCGCCCCCGATTGCGCTAACAGATCGCGCTGGCACGGACCCTCACGCGCCGGCGCCAGATCCGGCACGCGCGCTCCCGTTTGTAGGGTTCCCGACAGCGGCAAAGCGGCGTCATGCGCTTCTTCCATCGCTGCTGCGTACGCTTTGAGCAAGGGCGTATGCGACTCAAAACTGGCCGCCTCGGACAAAGCGACGACGCTGACTTTAGCCTCTTCGGCTAAGCCGATCGCGACCTGCGCACAGGCAAACACCTGTCGCAGTTCGTTGGCGAGGGCAAACAAGGCTTGGCGAAATTTTCCTTGTTGTAAAGCCACCGCCAAGGTTTCCATCACCGTCGCCAGACGATCGCGCGCTTGCCGCGTCAGCTCGTGTGCTTGCCTTGTAAACAGCTGACTCAGCCAAGCGCTACCCCAATTCAATTCTTGCAAAACGTCAGCCACTTTGTCGGCCACACAACGCACGCTCCGCACACTCAACGCGACTACAGCAAGCACTTGGGCGTCGGCAAGCAACGGATAGGCAATCACAAAAGCAGCTTCGCCCGGCCCGTCCCCGCCCTCCGCTGCGGGTAAAACCAAGCAGCTTCGTTGCCGTAAAGCGCCCTGCACCGCCTCGCTCAAATGCTCGAGTCTGAGCGCACGATCCGGCCACGCGGCAAATGGGACAAAGGTATTTTCTGCGCTACCGCTGACGAGAATTGCCGCCACATCGACGTCGACGCCGAGCACCAAAAGGCGCTTCGCCAACTGCGCCAACCAGCGCTGACAAAACTCATCGGCTGTCTTCGCTTGGGCAAAAACGTCGTCGGTCGAGGCCGACATTTCGCTTGAAGGATGCGCGGTATTCATGATTTTTGCAGCGCCGCTGGCATCTCGCTAAATCCCTCTATCAATGGCACTGCTTGCCTCAGTTGAGCGAAGAGCAGGCGCTATCGACGGCGTTTGCGCAGGCTCATCGCCGAGCGTAAATAAACGATCGATCGCCAAGGCATCGTCGACCTGCAAGGTGCCGGCTGCCGCTCTCAATTTAAAACAGGTGCCGATTTGCTCGTAACGCGCTTTGCGCAAATCGCGTTTTGCGCCAGCGAGTTGCTGCAAAGCTTGTAAGTGCTCAAGCGGCGACTTAAGACCCAAAACAAAAGACCGCTCCGCCGTTTGCACAGCACTCTGCGCCGCACGCAAGCCTTGCACGCCGGCTTGCGCCCGCGCACTCGCCGCTTGCCCGTTGAACCAAGCTTGCTGACTGGCGAACTGCGCCGCACGCCGCGCCGATTCCAAATCCAGGCGCGCTTTTCTCTGCAAAGCAAGCGCCTCATCGACCTTGCCCGACTGCGTTCCACCCGAAAACAAAGGGAGGTTGAACTGCACGCCGATCGTGTTTTGCTTGATGTCGTAACCCGCTTGCCCCGGAAAACCACCGACTGCCTGGCTGTTTTTACTGTAGTTGGCAACCAGATCGAGCGTCGCCTGATGCCCGGCACGCTGCTTCTCCAATTCGTTTTCGGCACTCGCCAAGGCCTGCTGCGCGGCACGCACATGCGGATTATTTGCTTCAACGAGATGTAACCATTGCGCCAGAGTTTCGGCATCGCGAGGCTTAGCGAAGCGCAACTCGCTCGCTTCATCGCGCAGCGACGCCAGCCGCAAACCTTCCGGCAGCATCACCAACTGCTCGAGCGCGGCTTGCCGAATGTGCATCTCATTTGCCGCTGCCAAGTTCTCTGCCAACGCCTGCTCGTGCTTAGCCTGTGCTTCGACGAGCGCCGGCAGGCTAAGCGAACCCACATCGGCGCCACGCTGAGCGACGTCGAATTGATGCTGTGTCACCGCCAATTGCCGCTCTGCGTATTCGAGCGCATCGCGCGCAGCCAAAACGTCGAACCAACTGCTCGCCAATTTACTGAGCAAGTCCTGTTGCGCCGCCAACAGTTGCTGCTCGGCCTGCTGCATAACCGCCTCAGCCTGACGCAGACCGGCGGTATTGGCCGTTCGCCAGAGCGGCTGCGTTAAGTTCAATTGCTGCGCGTGACTGTTATAACGATCGAGCAAACTCGGTGTCGGCGGCGCCGTGCGCGTGACGTAGTCGCGCCGATTGAGGTTGCTATTTGCGCTCAGGCTGAGCTGCGGCAATAGCGCGCCAAAAGCTTGCTGCGTACGCGCTGCCGCCGCATCGCGGGCTGCAGCGGCAGCGCCATAAACCGGCTCTTCGCGCAAAGCGCGTTCGAACAACACAGACAACGCTTGCGCCGAACACGCGCTGGACAGGCATAACAGCGCAGCGGGCAACGCCTTGAGAACTCGTTTCATAGTGCCTGTCGCTCCTTCGGCAGCGTCGCTTCAGCGTCGTTTGAGCGCTTGCGCTGCCGCCCGTTGAACACGGGCAAGCGAAGCCAATGGGCCCGCACCACGTTGTCCAGTGTGCTGGCCTCGGGCGCGATGCTGCCGATGTAGCGGCGGCGCGCGTGGCTTGTTTTACCGTTGCTTGTGCGTTCCGTTTCGATCACCGCGAACATGCGCAGATCCGCCCATTTCTGGGGCGCGGCCAGGCATTCCAACTGGGAGAACGCCCAGCAGCGACGAACCGCCAAACGACCATGATCCTTTTCCACCGATTCGCTATAGGTGTGTGTAGGCGGATGGCGGGGGTGTTTGGGGCTAGGGGTTCGCGGTCGATGCGCCTTGTTTGAGTTGAGCCCTGCGTGACGGAGATTAGCGTTAGGGCTTGAGTGATAGGCGCTAGCGGATTCAATTGACCAGCGAGTTCTTTGGTGCGCCAGTGATTAAAGTTTTTGAGCCGAATGCTTTGCTGCGCGCAGTAGGCCCGCTGTGTCAGTCCGCTTTGTCGCCAGCCTGAAAGGTGGCTGACCCAGTGGGTGGCTTGGGCTTGGGTTTGTCTGTTCATGTGTTTTGCCCTTGCGTGTTGGCAGGCCGTTTCGCCTGACGCGCGCTTCCCAGAAATTCCCTCGTTGTCAAATCGATGCCACTAGACACACTCCATTGCGCTCGTTGGAGCAAATTTGGAGCAATCTGAACGACTCAAGGGAGGACAAACATCGGAAAGGTGTAATTAACCTTCACAATCAATTCGTTAGTATGGTGCGAGCGGAGGGCTTCGAACCCCCGACCCCCGCCGTGTGAAGGCGATGCTCTACCCCTGAGCTACGCTCGCAACAATATGAAAAACAAGGGCTAATAACAGAAGAAAAACAACAAAGGGGGCGGATTAAAGCACACCTCAAGAGGTGGGTCAATTCTGTAGCCTGCGTACAGGCTTTGAACCGCCTCTGGCCGGGCAAAACCTGCTTTGCGCCCGCTGCTCAATCAAGCCATAAAACAAGCTGCACAGCCTGTGCCAAAGAGGGCAAGCCAGCTCAAGCTAAGCCGGATTGACTTGAACAATCTTGAACAATCGAACGAAAAGACCTCTGCACAACCGTAGCGCGCCACAAAGACAAGCCTGAAGACCGGCTTGCGCCCATCACGCCCACTTAATCATGCCCTCCTCTCGCCGACCCAAGCAAAAAAATAAACGAGTCAGTGAGCACGCCACTCGAGGCAGAAAACGCCCTAGCCACCAACATAAACGTCTTCACCCAACGCCTGCTTTCCCCTCGCCCACAAGT
>JAZKFR010000037.1:0-10432 GCA_040386295.1 Pseudomonadota bacterium
GGCCGATGAAGGCACGATTGAGCGGAGCAAGGTAGCCGAGGCGATCGCCAAATATGCTATCGATATCAATAAACCCAATCCGATGACGGTCTAAGAAAGTCTCCCATGAGCCAATTGTTTGAAAAAACGCTTGAAAAAACGATCGAGATTAAAGTCCCAGATATCGGCGATTACAGCGACATCCCCGTGATCGACGTTTGCGTCAAAGTGGGCGATAGCGTGCAAATCGACGACGCCCTGCTGACGCTTGAATCGGATAAGGCGACGATGGATGTGCCTTCTTCTGCCGCCGGCGTGGTTAAAGAAATCAAAGTCAAAGTCGGCGACAAAGTGTCACAAGGCAGCTTGGTTGTTCTGCTCGCTGTGTCCAGCGAAAACGGCGCAGCAGCTACGCCCGCGCCTGTGCCAAGCGCCGCGCAGTCTGTTCCTGTTGCCCCGGCGCAGCCGGTGGCCGCAAGCGCAGCGCCTGTTACGGCGTCGCCTAGCGTCGGCGCCAGTGCCGCTTTGCTTGAAGTCAAAGTGCCTGATATTGGCGATTACGCCGATGTGCCCGTCATCGACATTTGCGTCAAAGTCGGCGATAGCGTGCAAATCGACGATGCGCTGATTACCCTAGAATCAGATAAAGCGACCATGGACGTTCCGGCCTCGGTGGCAGGGGTAGTGCGCGAGATCAAAGTGAAGCTCGGTGACAGAGTTTCGCAAGGCCAAGTGATTCTCTTGATCGCCAGCGGCGCGCCGGCTGCTGCGGTCGCAACGCCCGCAACGGTGGTTTCTGCCGTTGCGCCAAGCTTGCCCAGTGCTACTAGCCCAGTTTCTGCCGCTGCGACGGTAGCGACTGCAGTGCTCAGCGTGGCTGCTTCGCCATCCCCTGCCGCTTTATCCGTTGGCGGGAGAAGTCATGCTTCGCCGTCGGTGCGTTTGTTCGCGCGCGAGTTAGGCGTTGATTTGAGCAAAGTGTCGGCCAGTGGCAACAAAGGGCGCATCACGCGTGAAGACATCAGCCGTTTTGTTAAAACAGCGCTACAAACGCCCATCAGCACTGCCGCTACAGCGGCTTCTGGCAATGCGGGTGGCCTCGATCTATTACCCTGGCCCAAAGTCGATTTCGCCAAATTTGGCCCGATCGAAGTCAAGCCCTTATCGCGCATCAAAAAAATCTCCGGCGCAAATTTGGCGCGCAATTGGGTCATGGTGCCTGCCGTGACCTACCATGAAGACGCCGACATCACTGAGCTAGAGGCTTTTCGTGTTGCGACCAACAAGGAGTATGAAAAATCTGGACAAGCGGGTGGCCTCAAAATCACCATGCTCGCCTTTTTGATCAAAGCCTGTGCTAGCGCGCTGAAAAAATTCCCTGAATTCAATAGCTCGCTTGATGGGGACAACCTAGTTCTCAAACAGTATTGCCACATCGCTTTTGCCGCCGATACGCCGAATGGTTTGGTCGTGCCGGTGATTAAAAATGCCGACCAGAAAAGCATCAGCGAAATTGCCTTGGAATCGAGCCAGCTCGCGAAAAAAGCACGTGACGGCAAGCTCGGTCCGGCTGATATGAGCGGTGCCTGCTTCACTATTTCTAGCCTGGGCGGAATCGGCAGTACCGCGTTTTCGCCGATTGTTAACGCCCCGGAAGTAGCGATTTTGGGCGTCAGCAAATCCTTGATGAAACCCGTCTGGAACGGCAAAGACTTCGTTCCGCGCTTGATTCTGCCCATGTCCCTGTCCGCCGATCATCGTGTCATCGACGGTGCGATGGGTGCCCGCTTCAATGTTTATGTCGCTCAGCTGCTGGCCGATATGCGCCGCGTGCTGCTTTAAAAGCAGGAGAATGCAATGAGCAACACCCCTCAGTTAATTGAAGCCAAAGTTCCCGATATCGGGGATTACGCTGACATTCCCGTCATCGAAATTTGCGTCAAAGTAGGCGACCTAGTCAAAGCGGAAGACGCCCTGGTTACTTTGGAATCAGATAAAGCGACGATGGACGTGCCTAGCCCAGCCGAAGGTCGAGTCAAATCGATTCAGGTCAAACTCGGCGATAAAGTTTCCGCCGGCAGTTTAGTCCTCGTCCTAGAAGCGACTGTGGCTGCGGCTGCGGACGTGCCTGCCCCCCTTGCGGCAAGCCCTGTCGTCAGCGCTGCAAATGCGCCTACTGTTACTGCTACAGCAGCCAGCGCGCAGCACGCAGGTCAAGCCGATCTCGAATGCGATATGTTGGTTTTAGGCGCTGGGCCAGGCGGCTATTCAGCGGCCTTCCGCAGTGCTGACCTAGGTTTGAAAACGGTCTTGGTCGAACGCTATTCCACCCTCGGCGGCGTTTGCCTAAACGTCGGTTGTATCCCTTCAAAAGCCCTGTTGCACGTTGCGGCAGTGATGGACGAAGCGCGTCACATGGGGCAATTAGGCATCGAGTTTGCTCAGCCCAAAATCAATTTGGATCAATTGCGCGCGCACAAAAACAAAGTCGTCGGCAAGCTCACCGGCGGTCTTGCCGGTATGGCTAAAGCGCGCAAGGTTGAGTTTGTGCAAGGACTGGGCAAGTTTCTCGACGCGAACCATCTCGCCGTGCACAGAGCGGACGGTCAGCAGCAAGTGATTAAATTTCGCCAAGCGATTATCGCTGCCGGTTCGCAGGCTGTTGCCCTACCGTTTATGCCGAAAGACGATCCGCGCATCGTAGATTCCACGGGCGCTTTAGAACTACGGCAAATCCCTAAAAAAATGCTGGTGATCGGCGGCGGCATTATTGGCCTTGAAATGGCGACGGTGTATTCAGCCTTGGGCGCGCGTATCACGGTGGTTGAATTAGGCGCCGTGCTGATGCCCGGTGCCGATCGCGACCTGGTTAAAGTGTGGGAAAAATTCAACGCCGCACGCTTCGACCAAGTTCGACTCAATACCGGGGTCACAGCTGCGCTGGCCAAAGCCGAAGGGATCGAAGTTAGCTACAGCAATGGTGAAAAAGAGCTGTTCGACTTGGTGCTGGTTGCCGTTGGTCGTACACCCAACGGCAAAAAAATCGATGCTGAAAAAGCCGGCGTGCACGTGAGTGAGCGTGGCTTTATCGAGGTTGATCGCCAGCTGCGGACGAATGTGCCGCATATTTTTGCGATTGGCGACATTGTCGGCCAACCGATGTTGGCGCATAAAGCGGTGCATGAAGCGCACGTCGCTGCCGAAGCCGCTAACGGATCAAAACGTTGTTTCGACGCAGTGCAAATTCCTTCGGTTGCCTACACCGACCCGGAAATTGCCTGGGCGGGTAAAACCGAAGAACAGTGCAAGGCAGAAGGCATCGAATACGGCAAATCCGTATTCCCCTGGGCAGCCTCGGGTCGCGCGATTGCCAACGGTCGTGACGAGGGCTTCACCAAACTGATTTTCGATGCAGCGACACATCGCGTGATCGGTGGCGGGATCGTCGGCACGCACGCAGGCGATTTGATCGGTGAGGTTTGCCTGGCCATAGAAATGGGCTGTGATGCTGCCGATATAGGCCACACCATCCACCCGCATCCAACCTTGGGCGAATCGGTTGGTATGGCAGCTGAAGTATTTGAAGGCGTGTGCACTGACTTGCCGCCGAGCAAGAAAAAATAGTTGTTTGTGCGGGCTTATGTACTTCTCTGATTGATCAGAGAAGTACATAAGCGGTTGAGTGCATAGTTGAATGTACGGCTGAATAAAGGCTTGAGTCATACTTAAGCACCCTCCATTCTCTGCGCTTGCGCAGAGAATGGAGGGTTCGGCATCCTTGTGTGACGCACAACAGCAGAGCGTGTTGCATCGTATTTTTGTCCCTTGTGCCCCCTTCTGTTCTGGTCTTGCGTTAATCCCCTTTCGCTGTAAACCCACTGACTGATTGGCCTATAAATATTTTTTTCTCGTCAAGCCTTGGCTGTGGCCAAGGCTTTGCATCGGAGTGTATTGAATGAAGCTTTCCCCTGTGCCTTTTGCCTACGCCGGATTTGTTCCGGTTGAGGAGCGTGTCCATGTTCCAGACTCACGCAACGCTGACTTAATGATCGATTTAACGCAAGAAGACGACTGCACGTCCGTGACAGCTGAAACAAGCAGCAGCGAGCCAGAGAGCAGCGTTGAGCCGCAGCCATTCTCTTTGGAGAAAAGAAATGCGCTAAGACGCAGATTGGATACTCGGGTCGGCGTTGAAATGAAACGTTTGGAAAGCCTGGATAAGAAAGAGGCTAAAAAGCGCAAAACACCATCGCCTCAATACAATGAGCAACACTACACCGCACTTGCTTTAAGAACCGTGTCCTGCCAAATGCTCATAGAGCACCAAGGGGCAATCGCTGAGGCGATCCGAAGCGCTCAATTTCAACGCGTTAAGATTGTCGCGAATGATCGCCCGCGTCTGCTTGCGCGTATCGCTCAAATTAACAAGGATGCAGATACGTTGATCTATGGCTTTTCCGCTAATCCGACGCATATTGCAAAAGAAAGTATCGAAGCCTCAGAGCGCTGTATTCTGGAGATGGCGAGCGTGCTTGATCTGGTCAACCAAATGACTGAACAGTAAGACGCTAGCCTGAATCTTGCCGTGTAATCTGAAGCAAAGCATCTTAATAAAGCACTGATTGCTGGTCGCGGCTAATCGAAGCAAGCATCCTGTCACGCGCCTGTCATGTTCCCCCTTTAAAGTCTTCAGTTCCCCCTTTTCGTTTGGAGATTCATATGTTTCTACTGCTTCGCAAACGTGTGTTCGCAGCGCTTGTCGCTGTTTCTGGCAGTGTGCTAACCCTAGCTAGCGGTGCGGCGTCTGCGGCAGACGTGACCGGCGCTGGCGCGTCGTTTCCAGCGCCGATTTACGCAAAATGGGCTGAGGCTTATCAAAAAGCCAGTGGCAATCGCATCAACTACCAATCGATCGGTTCCGGTGGTGGGATCAAACAAATCATTGCCAAAACAGTCGATTTTGGTGCGTCTGACATGCCGCTGAAGGCCGAGGAATTGGCAAAAAACGGTTTGCTGCAGTTTCCTACCGTGATTGGCGGGGTAGTGCCGGTGGTCAATGTTGCCGGGGTTAAAGCGGGGGATATGCGTCTGAGTGGTAGCGTGCTGGCTGATATCTACTTGGGCAAAATTCTCAAATGGAACGACAAAGCGATCGTCGCTTTGAACCCAACGCTGAGTTTGCCCGATCAAGCGATCGCTGTCGTGCGTCGCGCCGATGGTTCGGGCACCACCTTCATTTTTACTGATTATTTATCCAAGCTCAGCCCTGAGTGGAAACAAAAAATTGGTGAAGGTACCGCCGTGCAATGGCCGACCGGTTTGGGCGGTAAAGGGAATGAAGGTGTGGCAGCGTTTGTCCAGCGGGTTCCTGGCGCGATTGGTTATGTTGAATTCGCTTACGCCAAGCAGAATAAATTAGCCTTTACCCTACTGCAAAATAACACCGGTAACTTTGTGGCGCCGGACGACCT
Source organism: Pseudomonadota bacterium (assembly GCA_040386295.1). Taxonomy (GTDB): domain Bacteria; phylum Pseudomonadota; class Gammaproteobacteria; order Burkholderiales; family Rhodocyclaceae; genus JAZKFR01. Next base: position 5,451 of record JAZKFR010000037.1, read on the forward strand.
GACTTTTAAAGCCGCTGCCGCTGCCGCAGATTGGACAAAGTCGAATTTCGGCGAGATTTTGACGGCACAACCGGGTAAAGATAGCTGGCCGATCACGGGTGCGACCTTTATTCTGATGCAGCAGGTTCAAGACAACCCGAAACAAGCCTTAGAAGTCCTGAAGTTCTTTGATTGGGCTTACAAAAACGGAAGCAAAACCGCTGAAGAGCTAGACTACGTCCCCTTGCCCGATAAGCTGATCAAACTGATTTACAGCGCTTGGTCTGGCCTTAAAGGCAGCGATGGAAAAATACTGTGGAACGGTAAATAACGATCGTATTTTTTTCCTAAAATAAGTTTCTGCTCTATCTGAGAATCGATTGTGCTTAGCGTGCAATCGATTCGCTTCGATTCGTTTAGCTTCGTTTGATCTCACTTGCTGTTAAGCCCTCTTGCCTTACCAGGCTAAGCTTCAGGTATTATCCGGCTGTTTATTGATCCACCAATCCTGCCTCAACGCACACCGCTTAAGCCGTTACTGCAAAACCAGTAGCTTTAGCCAAAAAATCATCAATAGCCGCTTTTAGCAGAAAGTGTTCGACTGAGACAATGTTTGTCACTAGGAAGCCGAAAAGGCGTGTCGGCGGCTTCGCCGACTGGATTTTTTTTAATTTGACCCGTTTTTTTGCTTTGCTCACACTTTTAATGTTGGGCGGCATTATTGCTTCGCTCGTTTACGGCGCTTGGCCGTCGATACGGCACTTTGGCTTTGCTTTTTTGTGGACCAGTGATTGGAATCCACCGATGGAAAAATTCGGTGCTTTGATTCCGATTTATGGGACTTTAGTTACTTCGCTAATTGCTCTGTTCATTGCCGTGCCGGTCAGTTTTGGTATTGCCTTATTTCTGACCGAACTCTCACCCGCCTGGCTGCGCCGCCCCTTGGGTGTGGCGATCGAGCTGCTCGCCGGGATTCCCAGTATTGTTTACGGCATGTGGGGCTTGCTGATTTTTGCCCCTTTCTTCGCGCAACACGTGCAGCCTTTTCTCGCTAAAACGCTGGGTGCGCTACCTGTTCTCGGTCTTTTGTTTGCCGGTCCGCCGCTGGGCATTGGTCTCCTTACGGCAGGCATCATTTTGGCCATCATGATTATTCCCTTCATAGCCTCGGTGATGCGCGATGTTTTTGAAGTCACGCCCGCCATGCTCAAAGAATCTGCTTACGGCATCGGAGCCACGACTTGGGAGGTGGTTTGGAACGTTGTCTTGCCCTATACCAAGGTCGGCGTCATTGGTGGCGTTATGCTTGGGCTTGGCCGGGCATTGGGTGAAACGATGGCGGTTACCTTTGTCATTGGTAATACCAATTTTCTCAATAATGTTTCTTTGTTTGAACCGGGTAACAGCATTACCTCTGTCCTGGCTAACGAGTTTTCCGAAGCGACGCCGGGTTTATACACTGCCGCCCTGGTTGAGTTGGGTCTGATCCTCTTTTTGATTACGCTGATGGTTCTGGTCTTCTCCAAACTTTTGCTGATGCGCTTGGCTAGGCAAGAAGGGAAGGGGAGTTAATGAGTTGGGCTTTTAACCTGCGCCGCCAACGTAAGCTGATCAATCAGATTGCGCTGACCTTGTCATTGAGCGCGATGTTGTTTGGCCTATTTTGGCTGGTTTGGATTCTATGGACCGTGATTGATCTCGGGCTGGCCGGTTTATCGCTCAAATTGTTTACCGAAGTGACGCCCCCCCCGGGCAGTTCCGGTGGCTTACTTAACGCCATTGTTGGTAGCGTATTGATGGTTAGTTTAGCGACGTTGTTCGGTACACCGATTGGCATCATGGCGGGTATTTACTTGGCTGAATATGGGCGCAGTACTTGGTTTGGCCAGACAACGCGCTTTATCAACGATCTGTTACTGTCTGCGCCGTCGATTGTGATTGGCTTGTTTGTCTATGCCGCATACGTCGCTAATATGGGTAATTTTTCTGGCTTCTCTGGCGTGCTTGCCCTAGCTCTGCTGGTGATTCCGGTGGTGGTTAGCACAACTGAAAATATGCTAAAGCTCGTGCCGGATAGCTTGCGTGAAGCGGTGTTCGCGCTGGGGGCGCCAAAGTGGGTCGTGATCTCAAAAGTGACCTTGCGTGCTTCGATGGCGGGTGTCATTACAGGGATCCTGTTGGCGGTCGCGCGTATCGCTGGCGAAACTGCGCCCTTGCTTTTCACCGCATTATCGAACCAGTTTTGGAACCTAGATCTGAACAAACCGATGGCTAATTTGCCGGTGACGATCTTTAAATTTGCTATGAGTCCTTTTAGCGACTGGCAAGAGATTGCTTGGGCCGGCGTTTTTTTGATCACCCTAGGCGTGCTTGGCCTGAATGTGCTAGCACGTTTTTTCTTCCGCCAAAAACACCGCTCCTAGCAGCTCGCTACCCCTTAATCGTGCTGTGCCAGCCTGCCGCTGCTTGATGGGCATTGATGGACAACCCAAATTAACTACTGACGATAGATATGAACGACGCGATCCATAAATCAAGCCAGGCCGGTGCTCTGAAAACGCAAATTGCGTTCAGAAACTTCAACTTTTATTACGGTCAGTATCACGCCTTAAAAAACATCAATCTTGAGCTGTCGAAATCACGTGTCACTGCTTTCATCGGGCCTTCTGGCTGCGGTAAATCAACGCTTTTACGTACCATCAATCGTATGTATGACCTCTATCCAGAACAACGTGCTGAAGGTGAGCTGCTGTTGGATGGGCACAACATCCTCGATAACGGGGTTGATATCAATAATCTGCGCGCCAGAATCGGCATGGTCTTTCAAAAACCAACGCCTTTTCCGATGTCGATCTACGACAATATCGCGTTCGGCGTGCAGTTGCATGAACGTTTGGGGCGTTCTGAGATGAACGATCGGGTCGAATGGGCTCTGCGCAAGGCAGCGCTGTGGGAAGAGGCGAAAGACAAGCTGAACCAGAGCGGGATGAGTCTTTCCGGCGGGCAGCAGCAGCGTTTGTGTATCGCACGTGGTATCGCCGTGAAGCCTGAGGTCTTGCTTCTAGACGAGCCAACTTCGGCGCTAGATCCTATTTCGACAATGCGTATCGAAGAGTTGATGGCAGAGCTGAAAGACGAGTTTACGATTGTCATCGTCACGCACAACATGCAGCAGGCTGCGCGCATTTCAGACTTTACGGCGTACATGTATCTGGGTGAGATGGTTGAATTTGGTCTGACGGATCAAATTTTTATCAAGCCACGCAACAAGCAAACCGAGGAATACATCACGGGTCGTTTTGGTTGATTGTTTTCTGCGCTGCTTTTGCGACTACTCTGAGTCTTCGCCAACGCTGCTCTGCTTAACCCGCAAATCAATCATCACGTAAAGCTCGCCGTAGTATTTTCCCGACGTTGTTTTTTGGTAGATCTTCGCAAAAAACGATGTGACGTGGCAGCTTATAGGCCGTGAGGTTGGCGCGGCAGTAAGTCATCAGGCGCTCTTCGCTTAGTTGCGCACCGCTGCGTCTGACGACAAAAATTTTTACCGCCTCGCCCAGGCGTTCGTCTGCGACACCAATGGCGGCTACCTCAAAAACATCGGGGTGCGCCGCGATGACTGACTCAATCTCGTTCGGGTAAACATTAAAACCGGAAACCAAGATCAAGTCTTTTTTACGATCTACCAAACGCACAAAGCCTTGTTCGTCCATCACCGCCACATCGCCGGTTCGTAAAAAACCGTCTGCCATGAGTAGCGCGGCGCTTTCTTCGGGTTGCTGGTAATAACCGCGCATCACCTGTGGTCCGCGCACACATAGTTCACCAATGCTGCCTAGCGGCAAATCATGTCCGGCATCGTCACGAATCACCACCTCTGTTGAAGAAATCGGTAAGCCGATTGAGCCGTTATAGCGTGGCATTGTCAGCGGATTGACCGTGACTGCGGGTGATGCTTCGGTCAGGCCATACGCTTCAATCAGCGGTTTTCCGGTGACCCTTTGCCAATCATCGGCAACCTGTTTGTGCACAGCCATGCCACCGCCGAGCGTGAGTTTGAGCGTGCTGAAGTTTAAGCGGGTAAAGGCTGGGTTATTGAGTAGCGCTTTGAATAAGGTGTTGACCCCAGTGATGACGCTGAACGGATAGCGCGCCAGTTCGGCGATCAAGGCCGCTAGATCGCGTGGGTTGGTAATCAACAAATTGCGGGCGCCTAAATGGACGAAGGTCAGGCAATTCGCTGTCAGGGCAAAAATGTGATAAAGCGGCAAAGCGGTGACGACCAGTTCGCCCTGTTTTGCAGCGGCTTGGCCAGCCGATACCGTTGATTGAATCCAAGCAACCGCTTGCGCTACGTTTGCCAGCAGGTTGCCATGCGTCAACATGACGCCTTTGGAAACGCCTGTAGTGCCCCCGGTGTACTGCAGAAAAGCCAAGTCGTTTTGCCTTATTTCTGGCTTATTAAAATCAGCTTTAGTGCCTTGGGCAAGCAAGGAAGAAAAGTACACAACTTGCTGGCGCTGCGCACCATCCTGTTTCGGTAAAGACCAGCAAGGAACGCGGCGTTTGAGGTATTTGAGCGCAAAGTTGACGACGGCTCCTTTCGGAAAACCGAGCAGATCGCCTATGCGCGTCACGACCACGTGTTTGATCGGAACTCGAGGCAGCACCTGCATTAAAGTGTGTGCAAAATTTTCAGCGATGACGATGAGCTCAGCGCCCGAGTCTTTCAACTGATGCTCAAGCTCACGCGGTGTGTACAGCGGATTACAGCTGACCACGGTATAACCACCACGCAAAGCGCCGAACAAACACACTGGGTATTGCAGCAGGTTGGGCATCATTAGCGCAACACGTGCGCCTTGGGGGAGTTTGACTACGTTTTGTAGGTAAGCCGCAAAGTCGCGCGAGTGCTGATCGAGTTGCTCGTAAGACAAGCTGACACCCAGGTTGATGAACGCGACGCGGTGCCGATAAAGCGCCGCTTATTGCTCGAAAAAATC
>JAZKFR010000037.1:10442-15149 GCA_040386295.1 Pseudomonadota bacterium
CTGCCAGCGACCGGAACTCATCAAGTGCAATGTGCGCTGGAACGCCTGTTTCGTAGCTTGCTAGCCAAATTTTTTCCATACGCTTATTCCCGTGTAATGCCGCCGGTGTGCGCATGGTCGGGCCAATGCTTTATGTATTCTTTGAGTAGCCGATTCTCAAAGCCTTGCTCTTCGAGCACTGCCCTGGCGATGTCGAGAAACGAAATAACACCCATCAGCACGTGCCCATCCATCACCGGCAGGTAACGCGCGTGCTTCTCGATCATCAAACGCCTTAATTCGTCGACGGAGGTACTTGGTGCGACCGTCACCGGCTCGGGCACCATTACCTCCTCGACTTTGATTTGACTGATGCCCCCTTGATGCGTACTGACCGCCTGAATCACCTCGCGAAAACTGAGCATACCGACCATTTTGCCGCCACTCATCACCACCAATGAGCCGACATCGTGCTCGGCCATTGCCGTGACGGCATGACTCAAGAGCTGTTGCGGGGAAGTGGTAAATAAAGTCGAGCCCTTAACCTGCAAAATTTCACGAACCTGCATATTTATCCCCTTGATTCTGCTTGCATTGCTGGCGTAATAAAAGCCAATTTGGATGGTATGTCATCTGCCGACTTTGTCAAAGAAAATTAGCGGAGCAATTTTTTATAAAGCATCTCTGCTCAGCGTAGATCAGTCAATTAGCTGAGTCCGCTTTATGCCCAAAAAGTCTCGGACTAACGGCTTACTTAGCGATTAGCGCCAATTTTGAGTGTAGATGGTTCGCGTCATTAGTTTTTTAAGGACTCTGCACAGAACCCTTTCCGAGAAGTATTTTGCCTTCTGCTATTTCACTCAGGTCTTTATAGATCAGCAAGATAGAATCCGACGAAAATAGAGATTTTCCTAGAAAAACCAGTTATACAGAGGTCTTTATTGCCTCAAACTCCCTCCGCTACATGGAGCGAAGGTATGGGGATAACGGTTTATTTCTAAAGTTACCACTAACACAAACTACTTGATTCCTTGACTCTTAACCTTCAGAATCATTCCAGGAGTGATAGCTGTCTTTGTCCTAGCCGCCAGCTTCGTGGAATACCAGCTAGAACGTACATTCCAGGTATTTCTTGCATCACCTTTCTCCGTAGAATTTGCCGTTAACACTGAAATTCCAATTAGGAGGTTTACATGGCGTTAATTATTGCGGATCACAACACCTTCGGACTGTCTGAAGTTGATTTGATTAAGCGGGTGAGCGGTTCTGCCTGTGGCAACGTATTCGGTATTGTCAGCAAAACAGATACTGCGAAGCAGATGACCTCGCTTAGAGTTTGGGCGAGCAAGTCACCGACTGCTCAAAACATCCTTAAATTTGTAGCGGCTAGTAGTGTCAACATATACCTCGTTGGCTTGAGCAGCGGCGGTGCTGCCCTTTGTCCTGGGTCACCTGGACCTGTAGGTAGTGCGACGATTTTTATAAATTTTAGGATGAAGTTTGATTTTGTTCGCTATAGCGCCAAAATGAACGCTTTTACCAAAAAAATGATAGACAGGCATCCGAGTACTGTTCAGTACATCCCGGTAGATTCATACCTGTGTTTTTTGCACGAAATGGGGCATGCCGTTCAATTCATAGAAAACCCAAGTCAATTTGAGATGGGGATGAAAGGTGTTCTGAGTAATCCACTATTCACTCAGCAGATACGTGGTGCTGCGCAAGCTAAGGGTGCGCCGGTTCCTACTGAGAAAGAGGCTGAAAGTTGCACGAGGAAATGGCCGGTTCGCATTGAGACCGACAACTTGCAGCGTCACGAACGGCCAATGTGTCTAGAACTGGGTATTCCTAGTCGAGAAAGTTACGGGGACTTCAGAATGCCTGGGTAAAAGCCCTCAAATCAAAGCTGAATTTGTGATTTTAACTGAGATGATTTTTTGAGCCTGAACCATAGGTTTTCTCTGAATGTGATCATGAAAATTATCGAAAGAGCCGAGCCTGAAATTAGGCCTGCGCACTGACGATATAGGTTTGGTGGTGTAACGTTGGTTTTAAGAAAATGATAGTAAAGCCACCAAGCCGAGAATATGCCGTACCAGCCTGCGATAAGGGACATTAATATCAAAATAACGCCGGGTATTGTAGCGGGAGGGGACTTACTGAAAACAGTAAGAATAGGACCAAAAGAGAGAAGAGTCCAAAAAGCTGCGGTTAAAGTGCTTGGAACCATGACAAAAATAGCAATTAGACGCGGAAAATTTTGCTCATTGGGTTTTAAAAAGCACCGATATTTTAGTCATGATTTGCAGGTGGCAGTTAGCTTAGCGCATGACTGGCAGTTTTTTCGTCGCTAAAAGATCTGGATAATCATTGTCAATTCTGTGCCATGGGCAAAAACCTTGGCTGGAAGAAGGCAGATCCATGAAGCGTGAAATAAGAAACAATACGATATTGGCACTATTTGCTACTCTTCTTTTGATAAACAAAAGCGTACAAAAAACAATTCCTCTGGCTTACAAAGCGCGCCTGCTTTTTGCTTTGTCTTTGTAATTACATCTTCTTTGATAACACCCGCTTTTATGACGTTACGCCATGAGTCAAAAAAAATCTAAAAATACTTGTGGGCGAGGTATTTACGCCAAACATGGCTCCATCGCATCCGCGTAAAGCGCTTAACGGCGAGAATAAATTCTGCCATCTCAAGCCGGCTCAAGAATCAGCACAACATCAGCAAACCACACTGCTTTCCAGCGCCCGACCTTCTCACTCGCCGCCAGTGTTTTTGGAGAGACTGAAGTCGGCTCAGCAAAGCAAATTCCGCCATCAATCACCCGGCTATTAATTACCGCGTAAAGCTGAGCACCATCCTGATAAGCAACGCCAAGCAACACCCCGCAATACCTACAGAAAAGACAATCTGCAAGATCGCTACCCTGGCGATATTTGCTCAGCGCATCCACATCTTTGACATAAATGCGCAAAGCACCTGCGGCGTCAGAGAGATACGCAGCGCCGTGTTTACGACAAAAATCGCAATCGCAAGCCCTCGGGCTGTAGCTTTCTGGCGGACGGGATAGTTCCAGGTCTAAACGAATACGCCCGCAGTGACAGGAGGCTTTTAGCTTGTGGTTAGGCATGATTGCTTTCTTAACGAAGACGAAAGGAATACAGGCGTGAAATGTTCAAAACTTGCTTATGCACCAAGAGGCTGTTTATGGATTTTTTTGTCGCCTAGCAAGCCGACTTTAATAAATACCTCGAGTACCTCATGCTGTGCCAGGAGCTGTTTAATTTGCTCGCTATAGCGTCCATAGTGAGCAAGTGTGAAGTCATCGAATTGGACAACGACAAATACGATACCTGTTGCGCCTTTACTTCTTATTTGGGCGTCACCCTGCTTAATCGCATCACCCAGTTTTTTTAGGAATCCACTGGGGCGTTCATGGTAAATCTCCTCTGCATCAAAGACCGCCTCATGCTCTGTTCGCACGATTTCTTTGTCTGACATACCAATACTTTTGACTTCGCAGTAGCCGATGGATGCTCCTTTCATGTAGCTCAAGTCAGGTGTTTTCTTACCGTCCTCTGCCAAAACAGAGACATTTGTATAGCCCTGACGCACGAGGAACTGATATACAAAAGCCTCATTGATCTGGTTGAAAAAGCCTTGTTTGAGCTGGCCTGACCGGTGGTCACAAAAATGTTTGACCGCTTTGTCCGACAGAACCTTCCAAGATTTTGGATCTAAAGAAGACAGCGCTTTGTCATATGCACGATAAGAGGCGCGAGCCTGAGAGGATATACGTAACGTCTCCTCAAGCGAGTCGAAAAATGTGTTATCTGGGTAAGCCGCCCTGGCTCGCCGAACGAGCGTTCGCATACGACGCATATTTGCCTGCCTAAAAAATCTCGCAGGATGAGTTCGCGCAGCAATCCACCGAGCAGCACTTACTAATACACGTACACTTGTGACCTTGAAATGCCACAGTGGATTGTCGGCTGCGCTCCGAATCCAGCTACGAAAAGCTATATTTTCAATCGCACCCGCCAACCCGCGACTTCGTGGCAGCTTCAAGTTCGCTGAAAACGCTCGCTGAATAAAACGATCTCACAACGCAACCCGCTCTTGCAGCGCTTCCATCGCTAGCGTGTTAATGCTTTTACTTTGAGCCTGCGCCGTGATGGCGAGCTTTTCGTGCAGCTCTGGTGAAATTCGCAGATTGAATTTTCCTGAAAAATGGCGTCTTGGCTCTATGCCTTTTTATTTGCAAATTTCAATGAAAGTACGTAGTGAGCGTTTGAATTCTGTGCACAGTTCTTTGCAATTTTTTCCGTAGAAGTTAGCACCGCCACTCAGACCAAGAATTTCGCCGCGAAAAAAATCGAGAGCTTCGTCGTACTCGATCCGCACATGCTATCCGTCAATTGTTATGATGTTCAGGGTTCAACTCTGTGTTGTTTCAGCCACTTTATGGTGCTGGTAAGCGCGGCCTTGTCTGTGTTTGGCTAAGAATGCGGACGATGAAAACGCCCGCCTAGCCAAACAGAACCACCGCGATACGGCTAGCTTGACTGCGCCGATAGGTGACGGACGAGAACTCTTTGGCGACGCCACCCCGCTTGCGTCAGGTGGCGTTGCGGCAGATGGCCTCGCCGCGCTAGCCGACCTAGACATCAACCACGACGGCAAAATAGACAAAATAAACCGAACCTGACCCTTTTGATTTC
>JAZKFR010000038.1:0-4922 GCA_040386295.1 Pseudomonadota bacterium
AGCACAATCGTAAGTTGCTCGTCACGCTGGCGATGTTGCAGCTTTGGCAGCAGGCGCCCGCCGCTTAGGTGTTTAGGCGTTTAGAGCAGGCCGCATACGGTAAACAGCGGGCAAACATCGGAACAACCCGGATTTGAGACGCTGTTTTCCTTCAAGCTGCTCAATCCGGGGGCGTCGTCACCCGATTTACGCTCAGGAGGGGGAATGGCCCAGTAATGGGCCTGCACGCGCTACCGCTTAAGCGTTGGCGTTGGCATCAGCAGCTGCGACATCAGCCGCCGAATCAGCGTAATACTCGGCATACCACTGCACAAAGCGCTTAATCCCCTCACGCACCGGCGTACTCGGTTTGTACTGAAATTCTGCGTTTAGGTCGTCCACGTTCGCGCAGGTATCTGGCACATCGCCGTCTTGCAGCGGGAGTAGCTCGAGCTGTGCTTTTTTGCCAAGGGCTTGCTCAAGCGCGGCGATGTAGTCCATCAAGGCGACGGGTTGGTTATTGCCGATATTGTAAATTCGCCACGGCGCCGTGCTACTGGCCGGATCGGGCTGATCGCCACGCCACGCTGGCTGAGCGCTGGCCGGACGATCAAGCACGCGGAGCAGGCCTTCGACGATGTCATCGACGTAGGTGAAGTCACGTTGATGCTGGCCGTAGTTAAAAACCGGGATCGTTTGGCCAGCCAGAATGGCCTTGGTGAATTTAAACAAAGCCATATCTGGCCTGCCCCAGGGGCCATACACAGTAAAAAAACGCAGGCCCGTGGTCGGCAGACGGTACAAATGGCTGTAGCTATGCGCCATCAGCTCATTCGCTTTTTTGCTCGCGGCGTAAAGACTGAGTGGGTGGTCTACGTTTTGCTGCACGGAGAAAGGCAGTGTCGTATTAGCGCCATAGACGCTTGAACTGCTGGCATAAACCAAATGCTCGACCGCGTGCTGACGACAACCCTCCAGCACGTGCGCGAAGCCAACGATATTGCTATCAATGTACGCCAGCGGGTTTTCTAGCGAATAACGCACACCGGCCTGCGCCGCCAAATTCACGACACGCTGTGGAACATGCTCGGCAAAAGCCTGTTGCATTGCCTGGCGGTCGCCGAGGTCAATGCGCAAATGGGTATAGCTGGGGTGACCTACGTGGCGACGCAGACGCGCTTCTTTTAACGCCGGATCGTAATAATCGTTGTGGTTATCAAGCCCCACAACCGTATCGCCTCGCGCTAGCAGACGTAACACCAGCGCAGAACCGATAAAACCAGCGGCGCCCGTAACCATTACTTTCATTCGTTACTCCAAACAGCTTATTTGCATCAAGCCCGACAGGCTGCTAGGGTCTAAATCCATAAATGAGCCTGACATCGAGAGCGGAGAGCGTATTGACGCGCCAAGAACAAGATGATGCAGGGAATAGGGCACTAACAGCGACTAACAGCCTCGGCATCAAGGGCACAGCGCAGTTTTGTTGCCCCGTGCCGCTACTCGCGTAGTACTTACTTATTGCTCGCTGACTTTACGGGCGGCGGATTGTCCCACAGCACCCTGATTTTGAGAACGTTTTTCCCCAGCGCAACACGAAAAAATGCTCTATCATGCGCCCGCTTCGCGCTGACGCTACGCTGCGCAAACGCCGCACAAACTTTGGTTCAAGGCGCTCCATGCTCACCCCAAAATGGTTCAATCGATCTCTCGTCTGGCTGCTGCTCTGCGCGCTGTCTTTTGCCGCGCTCGCCCCGTCAACAGCGGGTTCGCTAGTCCCTTTGATCGCACGCTGGCTGGGTGCTAATCAACAAACGCTGTGGGTCAACGTTTGTAGCGTTGCCGGCAATCGACGGGTCGCGCTCAATTTAGCTGTGGCGCAAACGAGCGAGCAACAAAATGTTGTTGTGCAAAGTCGGCCAAGCCCCCGTTCGACCCCCGATTTACTGATGCCGCATTGCCCGCTCTGTTTATTACAGAGCGCGCTACTGGCCTTACCTGGCAGCGATAGCCTAGCGGTTCTAACGCTTCGTCCACTGGCTTTTACCGTCCCCAGCGCGCCCGCCCCTATTGCTTCTAGCGGGCGAGTAACTAGCGCGCACCGCGCACGCGCCCCACCCTCCCCTATCCACGCCTGATTCAGGCGATTCAAGCGATTCAAGCGATTCGCCTCGCCGCTACGCACAGTAGCCCTCAGACAACACCGCCGCGCATCAGCTCAATTTGAGTTAGGTCGGCGCTGTTCTCTTACTTTTTTTTCGCCCTTTGCGCAAAGCCAATTGCCCATCGAGCCCATTCCCCGGTCAAGCCCAAACGGGGGATGAAGCTTGCGCCTCATGCCGCCTGCTTTTTATTCGCGCAGGCATGGGCTTACCAGGAGTCGTCAATGCCTTGCACATCTTTCTTTAGCCGTTTACCGCGTTTATTGAAGCCTTATCTCACTCAACTCACTCAACAAAACTTAGCGCGTTCAATCGCATACACCACGCTCAGTACACTCGCCAGCGCTCCTTGCTTTGCTCAAGCGACAGCAGAAACAGTCGACAGCGAGATCCAGAGCATGGACGAAATGGTCGTCTCTGGCTCACGCAGCCAAAGCAAGTTGTCCGCAACGCCGCAAGCGATCGGCGTCGTCAAAAACGAAGAGCTGCAACGTGATCAAGCCAAAACAGTAGGCGCAGCGATTAACCGTATCGCTGGCGTTTACTGGAACGATCTCGGTAATGAGCAGCACAGCATGGGGATTCGTCAGCCGATCAACACCAACGCGGTGTACCAATACTTAGAAGACGGCATCCCCATTCGCCCGCTCGGCGTGTTTAACCACAATGCTTTGAACGAAATGAACTTACTGGCGACGGATCGAGTCGAGGTGGTTAAAGGTGCCGCCTCATCTCTCTACGGCAGCAACGCAGTCGGTGGCGCGATCAATTTTTTAAGCAGTGCACCCAGCCGCACGCCCTACGCCAGCTTCGGCGTGCGCAACGACGCTAAGCAGGGGTTTAGCCGTTACGACGTCGTCGCCAGCAATACCTGGGGCGACCTTGGCTTGCGCTTCGCCCATTACAGCGCGCGTCGTAGCCGCGACAACTGGCAGCAATACAGCAACGGGAATAAAGACTCCTTCTCGCTGCGTGGAGACTACGCTTTAAGCGCGTCATCGCAGCTACGCGCGACCGTGCTGCACAGCAACTTGGATACGGCCATGACGGGCAGTTTGTTTGAAAACGACTACCAAAATAATCCAGGCAAAAGCCTCAATAGCTTCACCTATCGTAAAGACAAGAGCACGCGCGTCAATCTCGCCTGGGAAGGCGAAACCAGCCAAAACGGCGTGACGACGCTCACGCTCTTCTCACGACAAAACGACCACGGGCAATTACCGAGTTACACCATCAACAGCTGTGTCGGCAGCACCTGCAAAGGGAGCATCAATAACAATCACGTCGATTCGCTCGGGCTAGACATCAAGCATCAACAAGAGTTTGCCTGGCTAGACACGCGCCTGATCAGTGGCATTTACCTCGACAAAAGTAAAAACCCTTATGTCAGCGACAACCTCAGCATCACGCGTGATCCGGCCAGCGGGCGTTATTTGAGCTACCGCCTGGCTAACAGCGAGACGCCGACCGGCGTGCGTAATTACCAAGCAGATATTGATAATCGAGCCTTATTTGCGCAGTGGGAATTTTCGCCGATTCCTAGGCTACGCTTTGTCCTCGGCGGACGTTCCGATCAGATTCGTTACGACTTCACCAACAAGCTTGCCCCTACGGGCAGCGCCGATTTTGGTGCGGCGAACGAGTCGCGCAGCTTTACGCACTTCAGCCCCAAAGTCGGCGCCAGCTACGCATTAAGTCAGCACAGCAGCATCTACAGCAATATCAGCGAAGGGTTTATTGCGCCTGAAGTAAGCCAGCTCTACGGCAAAACCGGGGTGCCTGACCTGATTCCATCAAGCTATCTAAATTACGAGCTCGGCTGGCGCACGGCTTGGCTGGACGGCGCGCTTAAGCTTGATTCGGCGCTCTATCGCTTAGACGGCAAGGACACCATCGTCAGCTACGCGCTCAGCGCAAACAATAGCGAAAACCGTAACGCCGGACGCACACGTAGCCAGGGCCTGGAATTAGGGCTGAACTATCAACTCGGCGCCTTCGACGCACGCTTGGGCACGACGCTGGCAACGCATCGTTTTTTGCAATATCAACCAGCGAGCAATCTTAATTACAGCGGGCAAAAAATGCCGCAAGCACCGAGCGACATTAGCAATCTAGAAGTCGGCTACAAACCAAGAACACAGACCCGTTTAGCCCTGGAGTGGTTGCATCAAGGCGAATCTTGGATGAATAACGCGAACACGGTTAAGTACCCCGGGCATAGCCTGCTTAACCTACGCATTCAAGAGCAGCTGGATAAGGAATGGGCAGGCTGGCTGCATATCCACAATCTGAGCAATCGCCGTTACGCCGACTCGGCAAGCAGCAGCTATTCGGGCGTCGGCACTTATTCGCCGAATACGCAAAACCAATACACCCCCGGTTCGCCGCGCAGCGTGATGCTGGGTTTGGTGTACACCTTTGGCGCGCGCTAAAGACTTTGATGACGCAGCGCTGTGCGCAACAGCGCTGATCTGACTAAACAAGATGAGGCACAACATGAAGCACGCAGCAAACAAAGCCGATCATACGCAGCCCCAGGCCTTATCGGCCTTGCGCCGAAGCCTGTGCTGGCGTCTGCATTTTTGGAGCGCGCTGATCGCCTCTCCATTTGCCCTGATCGCCGCATTGACCGGCATTCTCTACGTTTTTACACCGCAGATTGAGTCAGTGCTCTACAGGCAATTCGACCAAGTGCAAGCCCAGGGCACAGCGCGCCAACTGGACGAGCTGGTTGCCGCTGCCAGCCTAGCTGCGCCTCGTGGCTGGCGTGTGCATTCGGTG
>JAZKFR010000038.1:4932-52477 GCA_040386295.1 Pseudomonadota bacterium
CGAGTGACTCAGCCGAGCGCAGCACCCAAGTTTATTTCGTCGCACCCAACGCAGCTCATGCTGGCGTAGAAGCGCATCAGCACGGCGCAAAACAAGCCAGCGCGACAAACAGTAGTGGGCGCTCACGCCCTAGCTTTGTCTTGCCAGAGCAAGCTCAAATAATCTACGTCAACCCCTACAGCGGCGAAGTCCTCGGCCAGCTCGGCCAACAAGAACGCTTCAATCAATGGGCAAAAAAATTGCATTCTCGCCTGCTCCAAAGCGAGTCTTGGCGTTGGCTGATCGAGCTCGCGGCGAGTTGTTTATTGCTGATGTTGCTCAGTGGAATTTATCTAGGCTGGCCACGCCGTAATCAGCAACTATCGAGCGCATCGCCCTCTGATTCAATGCAGGTGGCACGTCGCCACGTCTGGCGGCGCTGGCACATCTGGATCGGTCTGGGCTTAGCCCTGCTTAGCTTCGTTATGCTCAGCACTGGGCTCACTTGGAGTCAATACGCCGGCGGACAAATTAGAGTCTTACGTGACGCGCTAGGACAAGCTCCCGCGCCAGCGCCAAAAAATTTGCGCTCACCAGCAGCGTCAGCGCATACACCCCTGTCTTGGCAAGCGGCTTGGCAAATCACGCGCGAACAAGCACCCAAGGTCAGCGTGCAATTGATCCCGCCCAGCGATAGCACAGGCGTTTGGCGTGCCAGTAGTTTCGATCGTGCGCAGCCAGGCAAACGCTTCGATTTAATTTTCGACGCCTACCATGGCAACACGCTCTACTACGCCGATTGGGCTGAACAAAAAGCCTTTGGCAAAGCCACCGCCCTGGGCATTCCTTTTCACCGTGGTGAATTTGGCTGGTGGAATCAAGCGTTGGTACTGCTTTTTGGCCTCGGCCTGATTGGCTCAATTGTGTCAGCTTGGCTCATGTTTTATCAACGCTACCGCGCTGCGCGATCTGCAACGCAAACGCAAGCCAAGCTCTTGTTACTTCTGCCCAGCGCACTCGCGTCCGGCGCTTGGCGCGCCCTACCGATTTACCTGTGGCTAATGGCCACTCTGCTCTGCTGGCTCATTCCCTTGCTCGTACCGCTGGCCCTGGCAGTCGCACTCCTGGAATACGGCTTGCACTTGGCTTGGCGTCAGCGTTTGGCTGCAGGGATTTGAGATTTGCCGTGCTCGCTGGACAGCAGTCCAGCGATGCTGCACGCAGCCGCCTAAACCGCACCTTCAGGCAAAGCTCTTGGCTCAATCAAATTACCGAGCACTTCAAAGGTGATCTGCCAAGCATGCATTTGCGACTTGCCGCTGACGGTGTCACTGAACGGCCAGGGGATTGGCGCCGAATGCGAGAAGTGGCTTCCTTTGCCCGATCCCGCACCGGTGTCTTTCACGGCAACTTTGGCGAAATAAGCCGCCAGCGCAGCGCAAAATGCTTGTTGTTGCTCGTCACTCAATTCAAGCAGCCTCGGCTGCGGCAACTTGTCTGCGGCAAAGGCTTCTTTCAGCATGACGAGGCTCTCTTCCAGATTGGCAAAAGTGACTTCTTCTAAAGTGGGCTGCTGGCTTCTGGGTCGGCTGCGCTGCTTTGCACCATGCTTGAACGAGTCGAGGAGCCTACTCTCAGGCATCAGCTTTTGTTTCTGACGGAGCGCTTTAACTTCTTCGGCGCTTGGCTTAGTCATACGCGCAATTTGCGCAGCATTTGGAAACAGCTCGGGGTTAGCCTCGATCAATGCGAAGAAAGGCCCTAGATGCGTATTGCTCAGCGCTTCTCGAACTTCTTTAGGCACTTCGTCCGCTGCGCGCAGTTCATCATCTTCCTCTTCTTCGGAAGGCGTCAGATGGGAGAGAATTTCCCCTGCTTGCAGCGCCAAGCCTTGCTTGAGGGCTTGTTCGTTACGCAGCAAGGTACTCCGCCCTGAGATTGAGCTAGCCGCCACGCTCGGCGCACCGGCTTGCGGTGGCTCTACGCCTTCAATACCAAGCTCTGTCAGGGTTGCTATTGCGGCGGCAAGACTTTCCTTCGGTGGATGTGTTTCAAAATGCCGCAGCAGCAGCGGAATTGAGGGCGCATTCGCAGGCTCTATCAATAAATTTTGCGCTATTCGATAGACGTTTCTGCACTGCTGAACAGTACGCTCAAACTCCGCCATCGATCGATTGAGTTCTCCCCAGCGCTCTAGAAGAGCGTCTATTTCGCCTTTCTGCAATGAGGCGATTGCACCCAAGGTTGCGCTCCCTAGGCTTTGCAATTCTCCTTGTAGTGCTCCAAACTGGCTGGTTACCTCCTCTGCTGTTGTGGTATCGGGCAGCGTTTTCTTTGTGGCGCTAAAAGCGCTGGTAACTGCCTGCGGAATTTTTGCTTGTGGTGGGTTTTGCAGCGGTCTGTTGCCAGGCATAACCGGAGGCAGCGGTAGTGCTAATTTTGCTGGCAGCGCAACGACAAACGCACGTACTGCATTCAATAGCGCGTCATCGACTTGCCGGTACGCTTCGAGCACGCTGGCAATTTTTACGCTGAGCTTTTTCTCCTCTGCTTGAACCTTGTTTTCTATTGAGCGGGTGGCGAGTGCTTCTTCAATTTTCTTTAGCGCAGCGCTTTGCGCAGCAACGTCGCTCAGCGCAACTGCTTTCAGTAAAGCTTGCCAGTGATCAGCCTTTAGATCGTCGGCAACGCCTTGTAAAGCCGTCCTCTCCAGCGTGTACTCTGCTGCCAGTAACGGTAACGGGAGACGTCTGTATTCGTCTGCGCCATCCCCTGTGCTGGTGCCCGGATCGAGTTTGATTTCAAGACGTGCTTGGGGGTTCTTGCCTTTACTCACGCCGACATTGACGACGAAGAACGGGTAGTTGCTGAGCGCCGTTTGCAGAGTTGCAGCTTGTTGCTCAAGCGCGCGCATTTTGGCTTCTTTCAGATGCGGAGCAAATTGCGTGAACGCATCATCAAGTACGAGCACGTCGAACCAGCCGGTATCGTCTTCAATACTTGCAATCTGGGCTTTAAGCGTTGAGGGAATGCTCTGTAGAAAATTATTGAGTTCGGCAGATTTAAGGTTCGCGCTTACGCCCACACGCAAAACAGAAAGACTACTCAATCCGCTAAGCTCAATTGCCTTAAGCTGCGCCACGCTCAGACCGCGTAAATCCAAGGTGCGGATTTGGCTTTTAAGCTCAGGCGTGAGGTGCTTCAGCAGGGTTG
Source organism: Pseudomonadota bacterium (assembly GCA_040386295.1). Classification (GTDB taxonomy): domain Bacteria; phylum Pseudomonadota; class Gammaproteobacteria; order Burkholderiales; family Rhodocyclaceae; genus JAZKFR01. The sequence goes on from JAZKFR010000038.1 coordinate 8,125, forward strand.
CCAATTCCTCTGGTTTGCACTCTTTTAGCGCCGACAGGTCTAGAAGCTGTCTTGCTGTATCGACAAATAAGCCGCAGTAGATTTGTTTCACACTGAGTTGGATAGAAATTGGGCTGGTCGAAGTCTTTGCTGGCGCGCTCGACCCATGAACCGTGAGCGGTGTGTTCTTAACCGCCTTCTCCATTTGGCCAATCACCTCCAGAACGGAAGGACTAAGGGGTCTGTGCTTACCTAGAACACTAGCGACAAAAGGTGCGCGCTGCGCCTCTGGCAAGCGGTCTCGGAGCGAGTGCAAAAGCTTGCCGTAAGCAATCAAAGCTCCTTCACTACCCGACGCCATCATGCTCAATATCAGCGATGACTCAGACGGATTATCCGGTCGCATCAATAATTCGAGCGTCTCGTTGAGTCCCTGGGTGGGTAAGTATTCCAGCAATGAGATCAGCAGCTCGCCGTAAGCCTCGACAAAAGGTACTTTGTTATTACGCAGTGCATGTGCAGAACCTATCGTGTTGCGATCAGCTGGCGCAAGTAAGAAGCGCGTTATGTACTCTTTACACGCTTCTAGCGGCAAGCCATGGATTAGAAATTTCAATAAGTCGCCGCAAATCTTTACCACCTCGGGGTTTTTTCCAACCATCGCAGCAGAAAATGCTGTTATGACACGCTCATCTTTCAGGGTGAATAATATTGCTTCTATCCAACGCGCTCTGCTGGCTGCAGTAGGCTCCGTCCCAATCGCTGATTTCACTAACTCGCTGTAAGCGAGAATTGTCGGAATATCCTGCGCTTCAGCATGGGTAATGCGTCCAAACAGCGACTCTTCGGCAAGAACCAGAGCCAACATGTCGTGGTCTCTAGCTGCTTCATTGACGGCGTCTCTGGGTGGTAGAAGGTCGTTTATACTTATTAAGAATTCGCGATAGCAATCAACGATCAGCGATTGCTGGCGCGAGATCCCCGTGAGGAGCGCTGGAGACGACAGTTCTTCGCACTTATCATCGTAGCGAACGAGTAAGCTACTTTTCACGTAGCTTAATCTGTCATTAATCGGGGTCAGCCCTAAGATAAAAAGCAACACAGAGGCATAACGATTAAATCTCTCAACATCACCTTGTTGCATCGCAGCATGCACCGCATAATCCCTTGTCTGCAACAAACCAAGCGTTTCTTTCGCCAGCCTTAGCGCGTAGATGCTGCCCAGCTCATGACTGAGCTTTGGTAACGACCAACGCATAGATTCCGAAGACGTATGGCTTAAGTGATCAGCTGATTTTCTTATAACCTCATCATATTGGGCGGGATTGAGACAAGGATTTTTTACTTGGCCATTGGTAACTTGGTCCATTGATTTCCCCAACAAAGATCAAAATGACTACAAAGATTAGTGGTCTCTCAAAGCAAAAAGTTCATTAAATTTGTAATAAATTCGCTCCTTCCTCACTGAGGAACAGAGCTTAGCAGCCCCACGAACGCAGTCAGCCGAGATAATTTGAGCTATAACGCACAATTCATTTTGACGAAGCAGACGAGACTCGTTATACTGCGCGTCCTTTGGCCAAGTAGCTCAGTTGGTAGAGCAGCGGACTGAAAATCCGCGTGTCCGTGGTTCGATTCCGCGCTTGGCCACCAAATCAAAAAGCCCAACTAATCTCAGTTGGGCTTTTTGCGTTGAGCATGCTTGCTACTCTGTCACCCGCTTCTCGCCAATCCAAAGCCCACCGCTTGTTAATACAGGCTACGGATGTCTTGCCGACAACGCCTCAGACACCGCCTACAAAAAGTAGCGCCTAAGCCCAAGAAAAAACATAGTTTGACGATTTGCTCAGCGCCAGCACTTGCGTTGCTGCAGCGGAAGCCAATGGGTAAAATCCTGCCAATCAAGGCAACCTTAGGAGATGGTGATGCATTGGTATCTCGCTTATACCAAACCCCGGCAAGAGAAATGCGCGCTGCAAAACTTAGAACGACAGGGTTATCAGTGTTATCTCCCAATGCTTGCTGCAGAGAAACTGCGTCAAGGCACGTTGATGATGCAAGATGAAGCGCTATTTCCACGCTATTTGTTCATCCGTCTGGGGCGCGACAATTCAGCAAAGAGCTGGGCACCCATTCGTTCAACAAAAGGGGTCACCGGGCTAGTGAGTTTTGGGGCAGAGCCAGCGAAAGTCGACGATCGTTTAATTAAGCTGCTGAGAAAACAAGAAGCCGCAGGGCAAGCCGAACCGGAACGTCTGTTCAAACACGGCGAGCGGGTACGCTTAACCGAAGCACCTTTTGCCGGAATTGGGGGGGCTGGAATTGAAGCGGTCTATCAAATGGCCGATGGCGAGCGCCGAGCTATGGTGCTCATCGAACTCCTGAGCAAACCTGTTGCTGTACGGGTATCGCCAAGCAGCTTGCAAAAAACAAGCTGAAGCACTGCCAGTGTGGCCAACACGCAGGCAGAACACTCGACTAAGGCAGATAGCATGGTCTGCCTGCTGCGCCGGAGCAAGTCATAAAACAGCTCGCGACACGATGCAGAATCAGTAAAACAGCACGCAGGCACTCGCCCAAAAACCTAAAATTTCAGCTTCATTTCTTGCCTTAAGCCGCATCGCCAGCATGCCAGCAGCACTGCGCGATTGCCCTGGCTGATCGGCAAAAACATTCCGTCTGCCTATGAAAATATGGGACAATTCCGCCCCGCTCGTTAGGCGAGCCAGCGCGCTGGCTACGCAATTTTGGCAGCCGCCTTTTGCCTACCACACCCCAGTTTTGTATCGTCCCCCGCGCTTGCTGATCGTGATACAGCATGGCGGTAGCCTGCCAAAAACGATCAAATACACTTGGGCGCTTAAATATATTGGCGTCTAGCATCCGCCCTGGCACAGCAAAATATTGCCTCGAATGCCAAGTGCAATACGCAATACGCAATGCGCACCTAGAGATTTAAGAACCCCCCATTTGCCAGGGGTTTTCTGCATTGCTTGTGCTACAGCCTGAACGCCAGAAGCCCGAACGCCGCATCAAATTCAAGCAGGAAATAATCGAAGTTGGAACACTCTAGCCAGTCGATCACAAGTTTGCTACGCCGCCTCTGGAGTCATGTTGGCAAGCGCCGTCGCGTCCAATTGTTTGCGCTGTTTATGCTCATAGCCTGCACCTCTTTTGTTGAGGTCGTCAGCATCGGCGCGGTTTTGCCCTTTTTGGGCTTGCTGACCGCGCCAGAACGCGTCTTTGCACACCCATTTGCGCAGTACATTATCCAGCCACTTGGGATAGAAAGCGCGCAAGCGCTATTACTGCCGATGACGGTTATTTTTGCTGCCATCGCCTTCCTGTCTGGTTTTATGCGCTTACTGCTGCTATGGGTACAGACACGCCTGAGTCACGCGATTGGTTCTGATTTCAGTTTGGGCATGTATAGAAGGACGCTTTACCAGGCTTACTCCGTGCACCTTGCGCGCAACAGCAGCGAGGTGATTGCCGGAATATCTAATAAAGCTAAGGCAATTGTCGGCAGCACGCTACTGCCGTTGATGGTCATTATCAGTTCAGTCATGTTGCTGGGGACTATCTTTGTTGCCTTGCTTAGCCTAGAGCCGATGATCGCGCTCATCGCCTTTAGCGGCTTCGGGATTATCTACGCAGTGGTGATTCTGGCGACCAAAAGACGAATGCTGCGCTATAGCCAAGCAATCAGCCAAGGCCATAACGATGTAGTCAGGGTCTTGCAAGAGGGCTTAGGCGGCATCAGAGATGTCTTGATCGACGGCACACAGGACACTTATTGCAACATCTACCAGGCCGTCGATGCGCCCATGCGTCAGGCAATGGCAAACGTCCAGATCATCAGCATCAGCCCACGGTACGGGGTAGAGGCTTTGGGCATGGTCTTGATTTCCGCCTTGGCTTACCTGCTCACGCTCAGCAGCAGCGGAATCGCCAGCGCTATTCCGGTACTTGGCGCCTTGGCCATGGGCGCACAACGCATGCTGCCCATGCTGCAACAGGCTTACTCAAGCTGGGCGTCGATCCGTAGCGGACAAATATCGCTAAGCGACGCGCTGGATTTGATGGATCAGCCACTCCCCCCTGATGCAGATAAACCTTCTCCCGCTGCGCTGCGCTTCAACAACTCTATTGTGTTGCGCAATGTCTCGTTTACATACACTCCAGAAAAACCAGAAGTCCTTCGTTGTTTCGACATTTCGATCGCCAAAGGGTGTCGGCTTGGCATCGTCGGCAGTACTGGCAGCGGCAAAAGCACCTTTCTCGATATCTTCATGGGCTTATTGTCGCCAACACAGGGTGAGATGCTGGTAGATGGGCAAAAGATAAGCGCAGAGAACCGGCGGGCGTGGCAGGCGCACATTGCGCATGTCCCGCAAAGCATCTTTCTTTCAGACGCTAGCATTGCCGAAAACATCGCATTAGGCGTACCGAAAGCGGAAATCGATTGGACGCGGCTGCGTGCGGCTGCAGAAAAAGCCCAGATCGCCGATGTGATTGCAGCACTTGAAGATGGATACGACACCCGTGTCGGTGAACGCGGTGTTCGCTTATCGGGAGGGCAGCGGCAAAGAATTGGCATCGCCAGGGCGCTCTACAAAAATGCGGATGTCATTGTTTTTGACGAAGCAACCAGCGCCTTAGACAGCGATACCGAGCGCAAAGTGATGCAGGCAATCAACACGCTAGGCAATAACCTGACCCTCATCATCGTTGCGCATCGCGTCAGTACGCTCAAAAATTGTGACCAAATCATTGAGATTGGTGCGGGCAGAGTTGAAAGAACGGGCACTTACGATGAAATCATCTGCCCCTGATCAGATGAGACACAGAGCGCAATGAGCCTCATCAAACAACGCGTTCTCTGGGCTAACTACCCAGGAGAAGTGCTGGCAAAAGAATTGCTTCCCTGCTTCCCGAGCTTAGCGTCTACAACTTATCGCCTCGATCAATCCGAGGTCAGATTTCTGATGACCGCGCTATCCCCGCTTTACTCGCAAATGCTAGAGACACTGGCTAATCCGGTGGCCGCAGCCAGCGGAGTGGAGCCAGAGCAATGCAAAATAATTCTGCGCGAATCGGTCGTACTGATCACCTACACCCTGTTTGACAGGATGTTTAGGCTGGCCAAAATTTTGGCGGATGAAAATTTAGAGGGCCTCGTCGTAGCGACGCAGCAAGGAATTTATCCCACGAGCAACGGCCAGCTAAGCGCTTTGACCGATGGATCTCCTGAGTTTAATCAATACCTGATTGTTCAGCTTGCCGCCTCAATCTGGGCAATCCCTGAAGTTCGTTTAGCCTCCCCCATGCTGAATGACGTAAGAAACACTAAAAAAACAAATAATCTAAATTTTGCCCAGCCCGGACTGTGGCAGCGCGTACGCCGTAAATGGAGCAAGATCATCTCAAGGCAATTCGGCACCTTCCCCACTTTAAGGCTAGCCAATATTGACGATCCTTTGCTCGACGGTGGTCTTTATGCAGCAGGCCAGCTCTTATGGCTGGAAGACCTGAGCCATGAGAACGACACGCAGAGAGACCACGCGCTTCGGAACACTCTGGCAGAGCAGCTCAAAGCAGGTTTTTTTAGTGTTTTGACTGATCAGATTCTTTCTCGGCTTGGCAAGCTCGCGCCATTCGTGCCGGCACGAGTCGCTGCCATATATTCCAAGCTATTGTCAGAATTGATTCCGCCAGAACGGCTAGAGGGAATAGCCGCTTACCCAAAATATGAAGCAAAGCTGGCCTCACTTTCTGCGCCTGCACTCTTCTTTTGTGCGATGCCGGGCGGGCAAGATATCCACTGGATTGCCGCAGCAAAAAAATTACGTATCCCCGTCGTTGGCGTGCAACATGGTGCCCACTATGGGTTTTCCAGCCAGCCCTGTTTCCTAGATACCGAGTTCGCTTATTGCGATAAATTTGTTACTTGGGGATGGTCGGATTTTCCGCAACATCCTTTGTCGTCAAAGATCAGGGCAATAGCCTTACCTAGCCCCTGGCTAAGCGAACGAGCAAGTCTGTGGAAGCAAATCCAGACTTTGCGTCAGGGTCAAGGACAGAGACAGCGCCGCCCGCATGATGTCTTGCTGATGTCTGATCGGATACAAGTCTTCCCGCCCTCAGTGAGCACCTTGCGCATGTCGAGGGTAGATTTCCTACCTGAAATAAATCGCACACTCCAAGCGCTGGTCAGCGAGTTAGCGCAGCGCAAGATTCGTCTTCTGAATAAGCCTTTTAACTACACATCGAGAGATATACAGCGCCAAGTGCTTGATGGCTTGTTGCACGAATTTCCAGAGCACTACGCTGAATACGAAAAATTAGACAAAGGCTTGACGCAAAATTTGCTTGAGCGTGCTTGGCTGGTTCTGTGGGATGAGCCTGGCACAGGGTTTTTTGAGTGCTTAGTCGGCGGCATTCCGTGCATGGTTTGCTGGGAAAGAATGACTTCCTGCGAAGAAGATTACGCTAGACCCTATTTCCAGAAACTTGAAGATGTTGGGCTGCTGCATTCCTCGCCCACGAGCCTCGCCAAAGCAATCCAGTGCTTCCTAAATGAGCCAGAAGCTTGGCTGAATGACCGTGAGAGAAACACGGTCATTCGCCAGGTGACGGATCGTTTCGCGCAGACAGACAAAGCTTGGAACATCGCTTGGAAAGCAGCGCTAAAGACGCTTGCAAGCGACGGTTTGATTGGCCCTTAATTCATGCCCAATGATCACGCTCTGGAAGCGGTTCAGCCACCTTACGTTGGTGCGAAATACCGGCATTGTCCTGCTGATTCGTCAGCACACTTGAGCGAAAAGAAGTAGCAGGTGCTGTTTAGTTCTTACGAATTTCTATTGCTCTTTCTGCCTGCAGCGTGGCTTGCGTATGGCGCAATGCGCAGGCAAAACCACAACGCCGCTCTGGGTGTGTGTTATGCGCATTTTCGATTATTTTTTACGCCTGGTGGAGCAGCGCCTTTCTGCTGCTACTGGCAGGCTCGATCGTGTTCAACTTCACTGTCGGCGGCTTCCTCTCAAACACAGCGAGTCAGCACGCCGAGTACAAGAAGACGGCTCTTATCGTTGGTATTGCCGCCAATTTGGCGCTCTTAGCCTATTTCAAGTATGCAGATTTTTTTGCGCGCAACATAAGTTGCAGGAACTCCGCGTGATCCAACGATACTGTGTAGAAAACAAACTGAGATGTGTTTTTCTATCGTGTCCTGTCCATGCGTCTGCCTATATTGACCTGCAGAAGCAGATGCAGAAGTTTTTCGCTGGGTTCCCTCAGTTTGATCAACATTTTCACCTTGATCTTTCAGCTCATGAATTCCCAAACACATGGATGGGCGACACGATAGATCACATTGAGCCAGAACGAAAAGCAGAGACAACGAAGCTTTATTGGGCAAATTTTTCCCAGTACGTGCAGGATTGAAACTCAGGCTGGCCGAACTGTTTAACTGAGGTATTTTTGGAGGATGCTATGGTAAAAGTTTTTATTGGATATGACCCTCGGGAAGCTGTGGCATACCATGTTTGCGCGAACAGCATTATTCGCCACGCTAGCGTCCCAATATCACTGACGCCCCTTGCCCTAAACAATCTAAAAAGCTATCGAGAAACCCATACGGACGGCAGCAACCAGTTTATCTACAGCCGCTTCATGGTGCCTTATCTCGAGGATTATCAAGGCTGGGCCATTTTTATGGACGGCGATATGTTGCTACGTTCTGATATCGCTGAGCTGTGGTCTCTACGCGACGAATCAAAAGCGCTTATGTGCGTTCATCATGACTACAAGACTAAAGCCGTGCAGAAATATCTAGGCGCCCAGAATCAAAACTACCCGCGCAAAAACTGGTCTAGTGTTGTTCTATGGAATTGTGGGCATCCGGCTAATCGGGTAGTTACCCCAGAGTTCATTGAGAACGCTACGGGAGCGCAGCTGCACCGTTTTACCTGGCTTACGGACGAACTAATTGGGGAGCTGCCAAAGGTCTGGAACTGGCTGCCCGACGAGTTTGGCGCGAACCCTGACGCAAAGCTCTTGCACTGGACTTTAGGGACGCCTTGTTTTCACGAGTATGCTGCAGCCCCCATGGCCGAGGAATGGCATCGCGAGGCGCTGCTCGCAAACTACTCACTACAATTCAAGGCATGAAGCAGCATCTGTATCAATACTCAGCTTGGACGATCGAATGATCAGGTGCTTGCAATAAATGTCCTTTAGAGCGAAAAAAGTGATTGCGCTGATCCCCGCCAGGGGCGGCTCAAAAGGAGTTCACCGCAAGAATTTGCGCCTTATCCAGGGGCGCCCTCTTGTCGCGCACAGCCTTCAGGCTGCACTCGATTGCACGCTAATTGATCAGGTTGTTCTCTCATCGGACGACGCGGAAATTTTGGCAGTCGGGCGCCATCTAGGCGTGCAGCTGCACCAACGCTCGCCCGCAGCAGCCAGTGATAGCGCGACGGCCAATGAGGTGATGCATGATTTTTTAGCCGGGCTGCCACGCGATGTGCTTGCGGCTGACCCGTTCGTGGTTTTTTTGCAGCCGACTTCCCCGCTCCGCACGGGCAAAGATATTGATGCTGCATTCGCTTTGCTTGAGTCGAGCCAGGCCGAGCTGTGTATTAGTGTTGTTGAAGTCAACAAAACGCCGTTCAAGTCATTCACGCTGGGCGCAACGGGCTGTCTTCAAGCCTTGTTTGACGAGAGCATGACGAATGCTAATCGACAGACTTTGCCGAAAATTTTTTACCCTAACGGGGCAATTTATATTTTCCCGCTGCACGCTTTCGTCAACAAGGGAGGATTCCCTTCAAATGGTGCAATTCCTTACGTGATGCCCGAGTCGCGTAGTATCGATGTCGATTCGGAAGAAGACTTACAAGCTATTGAGAGACTATGTCCAGAGAAATGATCATTCAAGGGCGGGCGATTGGTGCCGAACACCCGCCTATCGTGATTGCCGAAATCGGCATCAATCACGAGGGTTCGCTCGCAACAGCCATCGCCATGGCCGATGCTGCAATCGACGCTGGCGCCGAAATCATTAAGCATCAAACGCATATCGTCGACGACGAAATGTCTGAAGAAGCGAAGTCCGTGATCCCCGGTAATGCCGATGTTTCGATTCACGAAATCATGGCACGTTGCGCGCTATCGGAGGCTGACGAAAAAACTTTGATGCAGCACGTGCAGGCGCGTGCTGCCATTTTCATCAGTACGCCTTTCTCTCGAGCGGCAGCTGAACGGCTGATTCGCTTCGATATCCCAGCCTTTAAAATTGGCTCGGGCGAATGCAATAATTACCCCTTGATTCGCCATATCGCACGTGCTGGCAAACCCGTGATCATCAGTACCGGGATGAACAGTATCGAGTCGATTGCACCATCGGTCGCTATTCTGCGGCAGGCAGGCGTCCCCTACGCCTTGCTTCACTGCACCAACGTCTACCCGACGCCCGCCCATTTGGTGCGCTTAGGCGCGATGGTGAAATTGCAAGAGGCATTCCCTGACGCCATCGTTGGCCTTTCGGATCACACCGTTGGCAACTACACCTGTCTCGGCGCGGTGGCGCTTGGCGCATCCATTCTTGAGCGCCATTTTACGGATCGCATGGATCGTCCGGGACCAGACATCGTTTGTTCGATGGATCCGGGTGCACTGAAGACGCTGATAGAGGGATCGAAGGTGATCTGGTCGGCGCGTGGCGGAGATAAAACAGCGATTGCAGCTGAAGCACCAACCATCGCGTTTGCCTTTGCCTCGGTGGTCGCTATTCGAGACATTGCTGCGGGTGAGTTATTGAGCGAGGAAAATATCTGGGTCAAGCGACCCGGTGGCGGTGATTACCTGGCTAAAGACTACGAGTCGCTCCTGGGAAAAACGGCGGTAAGCAATATCCGCAGCGGTTTCCAGTTGAGGAAAGCAGACGTATTGGTATGAGCGATCAAGCTATCCGTAAGATCGTTTTTCTGACGGGAACCCGCGCTGATTTCGGCAAACTCAAGTCTTTGATGCTGCAGTTACAGGCAGACGCCTGCTTCGAGGTCCATGTCTTTGTTACTGGGATGCACATGCTGTCCAAGTACGGCTCAACCTGGGAGGAAGTGCGTAAAGCCGGCCTGAACAATCTTTACTGCTTCATCAATCAGAACGAACATGACTCGATGGATCATATCCTGGCCAAAACAATTGCCGGATTGTCCGATTATGTGAAAGAAATGTCCCCCGACCTCATCGTCGTGCACGGTGATCGTCTAGAGGCGCTGGCAGGCGCGATTGTCGGCGCGTTTAACAACATTCGCGTTGCCCACATCGAAGGGGGCGAGGTGTCGGGCACGATTGACGAAGTCATTCGGCATTCAATCTCAAAGATGTCGCATCTCCACTTCGTTGCGAATGATCAAGCGAAGCGACGGTTGATCCAGCTGGGCGAGCGGGATGAGACAATCCACGTGATTGGTTCTCCCGATGTTGATGTAATGAATTCTTCTGCCTTGCCCTCGCTGGAGGAAGTGCAGCGCTATTACGAATTTAATTTTGCCGAATACGCCATTCTGATGTTCCACCCGGTAACGACCGAGCTGCGTCTGATCCGCAATCAGATAGCAACACTCGTCGATGTGATTCTCGAGTCGGGACAAAACTTCGTTGTTCTGTATCCGAACAACGATCATGGTACGGATATTATTTTGGACGAATACGAGCGGCTACGTGACTGTGCGCGGATTGCCCTCTACCCGTCTATGCGCTTTGAGTATTTCCTAACGCTGCTCAAGCGCGCTCGTTACATGATCGGCAACTCAAGCGCGGGCATCCGTGAAGCACCCCACTTTGGCGTTCCTACCATCAATTTAGGTTCAAGGCAGCACAGACGAGTGCAAACGCCTTCTGTGTTGGATGTCACGATCACGCATGAGGCTATTCGAGACGCCATTGCGCGCGCGCCCTCGGCACCGAGAACACCGCAGATTCTGTTTGGCGATGGCAACAGTGCTTCTGCTTTTCACCAAGTACTGCGCGCCAAAGAGACCTGGCTTAGGGAAATTCAGAAGCATTTTGTCGATTACATGTAAGCAAAAAGCAGCACTTTGCTGACCAGCAAATTTTTTGGATGAACTCATTGATTATGTCTACTGCATATTTTGGCCTGCCTGAAAAGGTGGTGTTCTGCAAATCCTGCGTTATCTCCAATCAACGCCCGAACTCAACGGTTGAGTTCAAGCACACGCAAGACGAACGAAAAGCCACGATTGGTTTTGGTGACGACGGCATTTGTGACGCTTGCCGATACGGCAAAGAAAAGGCAGCCAACATCAACTGGACTGAGCGGGAGGATCGCTTGGTTGCCCTGCTCGACAAGCACCGTAAAAATGCGGGCGGATACGACGTGATTGTGCCAGGCAGCGGGGGCAAAGACAGCGCATACACCTCGCATATATTGAAGTACCGCTACGGCATGAACCCGCTGACCGTCACCTGGGCGCCCCACAAGTACACGGAAATTGGCTGGAAGAATTTTGAGAATTGGATGCACGTTGGGGGCTTGGACAACATTTTGTTCACGCCGAACGGTCGGCTTCACCGTTACTTGACGCGGATCGCCTTTCTCAACCTACTTCATCCGTTTCAACCCTTTATTGTCGGCCAGAGAATCATTGGCCCGCTGATGGCGGCAAAGTTCGGTGTTCCCTTGGTCATGTACGGCGAAAATCAGGCCGAGTATGGCAACAACCCCGATGACAACTATGTTCCGACCATGGACAGGAAGTTTTTCTCTGTGACTAAGGCCGAGGATATCGTTCTCGGCGGCAGGTCGATCGGCGAGATTGTCGGCACAGGCGAATTCAAGCTGAATGATTTTGCCCCTTATATTCCGCCCAGCGCGGACTATCTTGAGCGCCAGGGCGTCGAGGTGCACTACCTTGGTTACTACCTGCCGTGGGATCCACAAGAATGCTACTACTACGCTGCCGAACACACCGGCTTCCAAGCCAACTCGGAGCGTACGGAAGGAACTTACTCGAAGTACAGCAGCATTGATGATCGCGTCGACATGTTCCACTACTACACAACGCTGATTAAATTTGGTATTGGGCGCGCCACCTACGACGCAGCTCAAGAAATCCGCAATGGCAAGATCACGCGCGAAGAAGGGGAGCAGTTGGTGCGTCGTTACGACCAAGAGTTTCCGAAGAAATACTTCCAAGATTTTCTCGACTACGTCTCTCTAAGCGAAGAGGAATTTCACACGACCGTGGATAAATTTCGTTCGCCACACCTGTGGGAACAACTCAACGGTACGTGGCAACTAAAGCATACGGTTTGGCAACCTAAGTGAGTATGCAGCGTCAATCCAATCAAGCCGATCAATCCAGTCAGCCCAGCAAACCCAGTACGCAGCGCAACGTCAGGCTAATCGCACGCCTAGACATTAAGGGATCGAATCTGATCAAAGGGATCCATCTCGAGGGTCTGCGCGTGATTGGCTCAGCGCAGGAGCACGCGCTCAAGTATTACCTACAAGGCGCAGACGAACTGATCTACATGGATTGTGTTGCCAGTCTGTATGGGCGCAATCATCTTGCTGAGATCATCAGTCAGGCCGCGCGTGACATCTTCGTGCCAATGACCGTCGGTGGCGGCATTCGTTCGGTAGAAGATGCAACGCAAATTTTGCGCGCTGGCGCCGACAAAGTGGCGGTCAACACCGCTGCAGTCGCGAATCCAGACTTGATTAGCCGCATCGCCCAGCGCTTCGGCAGCCAATGTATGGTGCTGTCAGTTGAAGCCAAACAGATTGCCCCGGGTTGCTGGGAGGCTTACGCCGACAATGGCCGCGAGCGTAGCGGCAGGGACGTTGTGGCCTGGGTGAAAGAGGCAGTTGCGCTAGGAGCAGGCGAAGTCCTCATCACGTCGATTGATCGTGAGGGAACACGCAAAGGCTTCGATGTTGCCCTCGTGCAGGCGGTCACTGCGGCGGTCAGCGTACCGGTGATTGCGAGTGGCGGCATGGGGCGGCTAGAAGACTTCTCGGATGTGGTGAGTAACGGGGGCGCCGATGCTGTTGCGATGGCGGACATCCTGCATTACAACCGCGCATCGATTGGTGAAATTCGCGAGCAGGCTTGTCGCTCTGGCATCGCAGTGAGGCATTATGTGCGCCGCTAAAGTCGCCCTGATTGACTACGGCATGGGAAATCTACTCAGTGTCCAGCGCGGCTTGGAGCGCGTGGGTGCCGAGGTTCACGTCACTTCCGAGCCCGAGCACATTCTGTCTGCCGATAGAGTGGTTCTGCCCGGTGTCGGCGCTTTCCCTGACGCTATGGACGAACTTGAGCGGCGTGGACTGGTGCCAGTGATGCGCACTCTGGCGAAGCAAGGAACGCCCTTGCTCGGGATCTGTCTCGGCATGCAAATTCTCTTCGACGTAGGACTTGAGTTTGGCGAAACAGCGGGACTTGGCCTGATTCCCGGCCGCGTTCTGCCGATGCCTAAAGTATCCGCCCAGGGTGATCTGCTGAAAATTCCGCACATCGGCTGGAACTCGCTACATCCGGCAGGCGACAGCGATTGGCAGACGGGCGTACTCGCCGAACTTGAATCGGGCGAAGCGGTTTATTTTGTGCACTCTTTCATGGCGCAGCCGCAAGAAGCGCGGTTTAGCATTGCCCACTGTTTTTACGGCGGGATTCCGATTGCTGCGGTCGTCGGCAGAAATAAAGTGCTTGGCTGCCAATTTCATCCAGAGAAAAGTGGTGAAGTGGGTCTGCGCGTTTTACGCGGATTTCTGTCGCTTTGAGCAACCACGATTCGATTGGAGCAGGCTGACGGTGTCACCTTACTTAAAAAAATTGGCCGCTTTCTGCTCGTATTTTTGGCACGCTAAAAAGACTTGGTCTTGGCCGAAGAAAAGCGACATTCTTATTTTTGATGCTTGCGGAGAAGCGCTGCTGCGCGAATATCTAAGCGACTGGTCGATTGAGGTTTTGCCTGTTCGTGGCGAACGGATCAATGTGCCACTCATGCTCGCCAGTTTGTTTGTTTCCGGGCGCAGGTCAGAAGCTTATTTTGATCTCTACGTGCGCAAGGTTGCGCCCAAATTGATCATCACGTTTATCGACAACACTCCCGCCTTTTATCGACTCACAGTGCGGCATCCTGGGGTGAAAACGATGTTCATACAGAACGGCTGGCGTAGTCGTTATGGCGACGTTTTCGAGTTATTGACAGAGCCCGCGCCAAGCCAGAAAAACGCACTGGCGGTTGACTACATGATGTGTTTCGGCTCTGCGATAGGCGCCCATTTCCAGCGTTACATCGCAGGCGAAGTTATGGCGATCGGCGCGCTACGCAACAACCGTCAGCCACAGCTCGCCAGCAAAGCGGCCGGGACAATCGCTTTTATTTCGCAATGGAGTCGACATGGCGTGCAGCTAGCGGGCAAAACTTATTCTCAGGATGCGTTTATGGGTACAGCAGATCGCTGCATTCTCGCTTTCCTGTCCAAGTACGCAGCCGAGCACAAAAAAAAGCTGTATATCATTCCGCGCACGCACGTCGGCAGCGTCGATCGCCGCGATGAGACAAGCTACTATTCGGCCTTACTCGGCAAAGCCTGTTCTTTCCTAGAATACGACACGCCAGGATCGTCCTATCAAGCGATCGACGTTGCCGAAGTCGTTGTCGGGGTTGATTCAACCCTGGTCTATGAAACCATCGCGCGTGGGAACAAGGCAGCGGTGTTCGCCATCAGAAGTGCATTGATGGGCGTCGAGGGCTTTGAATATGGTTGGCCGGCGCCGCTCGCGGCAGAGGGCGCGTTCTGGACTAACTCACCATCGCCTGAGCGATTTAGAGCGGTTTTAGATTATTTATTCTCGACCAGCGAAGCGCAGTGGCGCGCTGAACTTAAGCGTGTTTCGTTTGAGCAACTCATGGTTTTTGATCCTGATAACACAATCCTAAAAACAACCCTAACTCAGGTGTTACGCAGCTGAATCGTCAATCTAAAAATCGAAAAATCAAAGTATCGAGGTAGGGAAAAAATGAAGGTATTAGTCACTGGCGCGGATGGCTTCATCGGTTCGCACCTGACCGAGGCGCTGGTTGAAGCAGGTTACGCAACCAAAGCGTTCGTCTTGTACAACTCGTTTAACTCCTGGGGATGGCTAGATCATACGCGCCCGGAAATTAAGCAAAGCCTCGAGGTATTTGCCGGCGACGTGCGCGATCCGCATGGGGTGAAAGCCGCGATGAAAGGCTGCGATGTCGTGCTCCATCTGGCCTCGCTGATTGCGATTCCGTACTCGTACCATTCGCCGGACACCTACGTTGAGACGAATATCAAGGGCACTTTGAACATCCTACAGGCGGCTCGTGAACTGGGCGTATCACGCGTGGTGCATACCTCAACCAGCGAGGTCTATGGGAGTGCGCGCTTTGTCCCAATTACCGAAGAGCACCCCTTACAAGGACAATCGCCCTACTCGGCGAGCAAGATTGCCGCCGACCAACTGGCTTATTCGTTTTACGCTTCTTTTGGCCTGCCCGTAACCATAGCGCGTCCCTTCAATACCTATGGCCCACGGCAGTCGGCTCGCGCCGTGATTCCTACGATCATTACGCAAATTGCCCAGGGCAAGAAGCAAATCAAATTAGGTGCTGTTTCCCCAACACGCGACTTCAACTATGTGCAGGACACGGTTGCCGGATTCCTGGCAGCGATGCGTTCGGACTTGGGATTGGGCGAGGTAGTGAACTTCGGTAGCAACTTTGAAATCTCGATTGGCGACACGGTTGAACTGATCGCTGCAGTGATGGGCGAGCAGATCGAGGTGCTCACCGATGAAGCAAGACTGCGCCCGCAAACCTCGGAGGTAGAGCGCCTGTGGGCCGCAAACGAGAAGGCAGCTCGCTTATTCAACTGGCGGCCCGCTTATGGCGGACGTGATGGTTTTCGCCGAGGCTTAAGCGAAACGATTTCCTGGTTTCTGCGCCCAGAAAATCTGCGCACTTACAAAGCAGATACCTACAACATCTGAGCCATGAAAACCTCGACACCGCTTGCTGAAAAGGTAGTCAGCGCCCTGCGCTCTGCATTGGGTAGCGCACCGGCAGGACTACACGAGCCTCGCTTTCGTGGCAACGAGTGGGTTTACCTCAAAGAATGTCTCGACAGCACTTTTGTCTCTTCTGTCGGCCAGTACGTCAATCGATTTGAAGCAGAATTGGCCGAGTACACGGGCGCGCGCCATGCAATTGCCGTGGTCAATGGGACGGCGGCGCTGCATATCGCTTTGTTGCTGGCCAAAGTTCAGGCTGGCGACGAGGTTCTGGTGCCCGCACTAAGCTTTGTTGCAACGGCAAATGCGGTTAGCTACTGTGGCGCGACCCCGCATTTTGTCGACAGCGAAAGCAGTACGCTGGGCTTAGGCGCCGCTCGTCTGCGCGACTACCTAGCGGCGATCAGCGAACGCCAGAATGGGCACTGCGTTAACAAACGAACGGGACGCATCATTCGTGCCCTGGTGCCGATGCATACCTTTGGTCACCCTGCCGATCTGGATGCTTTATTAGCCGTCGCTTACGACTATCAGCTGACGTTGATTGAGGATGCTGCCGAATCTTTGGGCAGCCGCTATCGCGGACGGCATACCGGCACCTTTGGCGAGAGTGGTGTCCTCAGCTTCAATGGCAACAAAACGATCACGACCGGAGGCGGCGGCGCGCTTCTGACCAACAATTCTGAACTGGCGAAAAGCGCCAAACACATCACGACCACGGCAAAGCTAGCGCATCGCTGGGAATACCGTCATGACGAAGTTGGCTACAACTACCGGATGCCTAATCTGAACGCCGCTTTAGGCTGTGCGCAACTTGAGCAGTTAGCGCATTTTTTGGCCAGCAAGCGCGCCCTGCATGCGACGTATACCCGTGCTTTTGCAGGGGTAGAAGAACTTGCTTTGGTTAACGAGCCGCAAGCAGCATGCAGCAATTATTGGCTCCAGGCTTTACTGCTCAAACCCGAGTTTGCCCCGTCACGCGATGCGATTCTGCAGGCAACGAACGATGCAGGATTCATGACTCGTCCTGTTTGGACACTGCTCTCTCAGCTACCCCAGTTTGCCGCTTGCCCCAGCATGGAACTGCCTGTCGCAATCGATTTGGCAGAGCGTTTAATTAACATCCCAAGCAGTGCCGACTTGGTCGCTGCATGAGCCAGCCTAATCTGATCCTGCTTGGCGCAGGCGGACACGCCCGAGCCTGCATTGACGTGATTGAACAACAAGGGCTGTATCGACTTGCCGGATTGATTGCGCCGCCGAGCGAAGTCGGCACTCTCCACTGCGGGCATCGGGTCATAGCCAGCGATAACGAACTCGCAGCCTTGAGCCAACGGTATCCCTACGCGTTCATTGGCATCGGCCAGCTTCGTTCGCCTACGATAAGGATACGGATGTTCCACCAGTTGCTTGATTTGGGTTTTCAGCTGCCGACCCTCATCGCGCCAGATGCCTACGTTTCTCCGCACGCTTCAATCGGCTCGGGCAGCATCATCATGCACGGTGCGATTATCAATGCCGGTGCCAAGGTAGGGCGCAATTGCATCATTAACAGCCGCGCACTCGTTGAACACGACGCTCAAATAGACGATCACTGCCATCTGTCGACAGGCGCCATCCTCAACGGCGGCGTCAGGCTCGGCGAAGGCAGCTTCGTCGGGAGCGCAAGCGTCGTTAAGGAGGGCGTCACGCTTCCCCCGGGCAGCCTACTCGGCATGGGGTCGATGATCAAAAATGCGCAGCAAGCATGAGCAATTGCCGATAAAGACAGAATTGAGAAAGATCAGATGAAGCAGCAAACCATCCTCATCGCAGAGGCCGGCGTAAACCATAACGGCGACCTCAATATGGCCAAGCGCCTCATTGATGTCGCCGCTGACGCCGGCGCCGATTACGTTAAGTTTCAGACTTTCAGCGCCGAGCGCCAGGTGACCCGCTACGCGCAAAAAGCGAATTATCAGATCGCCACGACGGACAGCGCTGAGTCGCATTACGCGATGCTGAAGAAGCTTGAGCTTTCAGCCGAGATGCACCACGCGCTGCTCGCGCATTGCCAACAACGCGCGATCGGATTTCTGTCGACGGGCTTCGATATTGAGGCAGTCAAGTTTCTCCACTCGCTCGGTGTACGCCTGTTCAAAATCCCCTCCGGCGAAGTCACTAATCTCCCCTATTTGCGCTATGTCGGTAGCTTAGGCGGCGACATTATTTTATCCACGGGGATGTGTTCACTAGGCGAGGTGGAAGCGGCGCTGACGCTACTTGAACAAGCCGGTACGGCACGCACACGCGTCACCGTGCTGCACTGCACCACCGAGTACCCGGCGCCGATGCACGAAGTAAATCTACGCGCCATGCACAACATCGGCCTGGCCTTCGGCGTCAGAACAGGCTATTCAGACCATACGCAGGGTATCGAAGTGGCGATTGCTGCGGTTGCGCTCGGCGCCTGCTTGATCGAGAAACACTTCACCCTTGATCGAAGCTTGCCCGGACCAGACCATCAAGCAAGCCTGGAACCGCATCAATTAAAAGAAATGGTTTTAGCCATACGCAACATCGAGCTTGCGCTGGGCGACGGCATCAAACGCCTTGCTTCTGCCGAGCGCGACAACCTTGCCGTCGCAAGAAAATCAATCGTTGCCGCGCGCGCAATTCGCCAAGGCGAAGCCTTCTCGTGCGAAAACCTGTGCACCAAACGACCCGGCAACGGAATCTCACCGATGTGCTGGGACGAATTACTCGGCGAACTCGCGAGCCGCGACTTCGCGCCCGACGAGCTGATCGAACGCTGAGGCGCGCGCTATGAATTGGCCAATATGAGTCGACAAAGATGAATCGGAAAATCTGCTTTATCACCGGGACACGCGCCGAATACGGGCTGTTGCGTGGCGTCATGCAAGCCACACTGAACGAAGCCTCGTTCACGCTTCAACTGATTGCCACGGGCAGCCATTTGTCCCCCGAGTTCGGCCTTACGTATCGTGAAATTGAAGACGATGGCTTTGCCATAGACCGCAAGCTGGAACTCCTGCTCAGCTCTGATAGCGCACAAGGCACCGCCAAATCGATGGGTCTGGGCATGATTGCGTTCGCTGATGCGTTCGCTTCATTGAAGCCCGATTTACTCGTTGTCTTGGGCGATCGCTTCGAGATTTTCGCGGCAGTCGCTGCCGCACTGGTGGCAAAAATTCCTGTTGCGCACCTGCATGGCGGCGAAGTGACTGAAGGCGCTTTCGACGACGCGTTGCGACACGCCATCACCAAAATGTCGCACCTGCATTTCGTCGCGGCGGAAGACTATCGAAGACGCGTCATCCAGCTGGGCGAAGACCCGCAGCGGGTTTTTAATGTGGGCGGCTTGGGCGTGGACGCCATTGCGCATACGCAATTGCTATCGCGTAGCGAACTCGAGGCATCTTTAGATTTCCGCTTACGTGAGCAAAATTTACTGGTGACCTTTCATCCGCCAACGCTGGACGAAACCGACGCCACGCAGCAAATGGACGCCATGCTGACAGCACTGGCAGAGTTGCCGGAGCTTGGCTTAATCATCACGCTACCGAACGCGGATGTCGGGGGACGCGCGCTGATCAAATTGATCCACGATTTCGCCGCCGAGCACGCGAATACCGTTGTATTCCCCTCGCTCGGCCGGGTGCGTTACCTGTCTTGCCTGGCGCAAGTCGACGGCGTACTGGGTAATTCGTCCAGCGGCTTGTTGGAAGCACCGACCTACCGCAAAGGCACGATCAACATCGGTAATCGCCAACAGGGACGGCTGAAAGCAGAGAGCGTGATTGACTGTGCAGCGGACGTTCAAGCCATTAGCCAGGCGATCCAGCGCCTTTTCTCCGCAGAGTTCCAGTCCACTCTGCTTAAGGTAGTCAGCCCTTATGGCGAAGCGGGGGCAAGCTATAAAATTATCGATCAATTACGCCAACTCGACTTCCGTGCTTTGACTAAAAAAAGCTTTTACAACCTCACTGATTCTGCGGCGGGGATAAAGTGATCCGAGGTGATTCTAGGTGGTTCGAGGTGATCAATTGAAAGATGAGTCCTGGCGGCGCGCCATTCTTCCCTTGCAGGCAACGCTGCAAGACGCGATTCGTAATTTGACTGAGGTCGCGATCAAAATCGTCCTCATCACGGACACGGCGGAGCGCTTCATCGGTACGATTTCCGACGGCGATATTCGTCGCGGACTCCTGCGCGGCTTGACGCTGAGCAGTCCGATCAGCGAAGTAATCCATCGTAATGCCTTGGTTTTGCCACCGGCTGTCGCGCACGATTTGGTCATGCGCCTGATGGCTGTCAATAAAATTCAACAGATCCCGATTGTCGATGAAACGAACCGGCTCGTCGGTTTGCATCTTTGGGATCAAATGGCCGCACCGCAAGGGCGGGCAAACCTGATGGTGATCATGGCCGGCGGCAAGGGAACACGCTTACATCCGCATACCGAAGCTTGTCCGAAGCCGATGTTGCAGGTGTCTGGCAAGCCCATGCTTGAACACATCATTCAACGGGCAAAACTCGAGGGCTTCAGCAATTTTGTTCTCGCCATTCACTACCTCGGCCACATGGTCGAAGCGCATTTCGGCGACGGCAGCAACTGGGGTGTGCGTATCGATTACCTGCGTGAGCAATCGCCTTTGGGCACGGCGGGCGCACTGAGCCTGCTCGACCCGGTGCCCGAGCTGCCCTTCGTCGTAACCAACGGCGATGTGTTGACCGATATACGCTACGGCGAACTACTCGATTTTCACTCTATGCACAACGCTTCGGCGACCATGGCTGTGTGCGTGCACGAATGGCAGCATCCTTTCGGCGTGGTACACATCGACGGCGTCAACATCGTTGGCTTTGACGAAAAGCCGATTGCACGTAGCCACATCAATGCGGGCGTTTACGTACTCAACGGCAAGGCACTCACGCTGCTCGAGTCAGCTCAGCCTTGCGATATGCCGGCCTTATTTCAGCGTTTGCAGACGCAAGGCAAGCGCACCGTCGCTTATCCCATGCACGAGCCTTGGCTAGATGTTGGTCGCCCCGAAGATTTGCGACGGGCGCGCAATGGAGAGTAGGCATCAGCGTTCGCCGATTGAGCGTGTTCTGATCGTCGGGCTGGGCAGCATTGGTCGACGTCATCTCGCGCTGGCGCGGGAACTGCTGCCGCAAGCGGACATCAGAGTGCTGCGCCGCACCAAGCACGCAGAGCTTGCACCGGGGGCGAATGCGCTTTTCTCTGCCTTGCCAGATGCCGTCGCCTTTGCACCGCAGCTCAGCATTATTGCCAACCCGGCGCCATTCCATCTGCCCGTAGCGATGGCATTAGCTGAAGCAGGTTCGCACCTACTGCTGGAAAAACCTATTGCGCACTCGAGTCGCGGCGTGGCTGAGCTGATCGCACTGAGCGCGCGACGCAAGGTGCGTCTGCACATTGCCTACAATCTCCGCTTCTTGGCGAGTTTGCAGCGTTTTCGCGAATGCGTTCACAGTGGCCAAATTGGTCATGTGCACACCATACGCTGCGAGGTCGGGCAATACCTGCCAAGCTGGCGGCCAGAACAAGACTATCGCGCTACGGTGTCGGCGCAAGCTGCACTAGGCGGAGGGGTCTTGCTTGAATTGAGTCACGAGATTGATTATCTGCGCTGGATTTTTGGCGAGCTTGAATGGGTGCATGGCAACTTGCTGCGGCAGGGCGCATTGGAAATTGATGTCGAAGACAGCGCGCACTTGCTCTTAGGCTTTGTTCCGCGCGCAGGGGAGCAGCAGGCGGTAGCCAATGTCAGCCTCGATTTCATCCGTCGTGACACGACTCGCTATTGCCTTGCTCTGGGCTCAGAAGGCAGTCTGCGTTGGGACGGCATTTCTGGCCAGCTGATGCACTACACGCCAGAGCAGGCGGAATGGCGCGAACTATTTGCCCACACGCCGAAGCGGGACGATACCTACAGGATGCAGCTCGAGAACATGCTCGACGGCATTGCTAGCGGCGTAGCGCCAGCGGTCACCGGCAGCGATGCTTTGGCCGTGATGCAGATCATTGAAGCGATTCGCCTCTCGGCACAAGAAGGGGGCAGACGAATGTCAGTCTATGCGCAGAACAGGCAGGTGCCGTGATGGGCTACAGCGCGTTTATTTTCGCGCGGGGCGGCTCGAAAGGACTGCCCGGTAAGAATCTCAGACCACTAGCGGGTAAACCGCTGATCGCTTGGTCAATCGAACAGGCGCTAGCCGTGACGCGCATTGAACGGGTGATCGTCTCAACGGACTCGCCCGAGATCGCCTCGGTAGCACTTGATTATGGCGCGCAAGTACCTTTTTTACGGCCAGCAGAACTGGCGCGTGACGACAGCGCCGAATGGCTGGCTTGGCGTCACGCCCTGGGTTATTTGCAAGCGCATGAACTGAAGATGCCGACGGCGCTGCTTTCTCTTCCCGCAACAGCCCCCTTGCGCGCAAGCTGCGACATAGAGAAGTGCTTGGACGAGTATGAAACAGGCGCCTTCGATATTGTCGTCACGATCACTGAAGCGAGTCGAAGTCCTTACTTCAACATGGTCAAATTCAACACAGATCAGTCGGTCAGCCTCGTCATTCCCCCCGCCAATGGCATCACGCGCAGACAAGATGCGCCGCCCGTATTTGACATGACGACGGTGGCCTACGTAGCGAATTCTGCTTTTGTGATGGCGCAGACTGGCACGTTTGCCGGACGCGTTGGCGCCGTAAGGGTTCCGCGCGAAAGGGCACTGGATATCGATACCCTGCTCGATTTTAGGTTTGCCGAGTTTCTGCTACAAAACGGAGGAAAGTAGTGTGGCAACACTCAAAGAGAAACTAGACCTATCGGGACGCCTGGCTTTGGTCACGGGCGCCACCGGCAATATCGGCAAGCTCATGGCGCTGACGCTAGCCGAGATGGGCGCTGACTTACTTTTGCTCGACCGGCCTAATGCGCCGTTTGCACCCTTGCAAGAAGAAATAGCGGCGCTTGCCTCTGTGCGCGTTGATTGCCTGCCCTGCGATCTTGAGTCTGGCGAACAACGGCAAGCGCTGATCGCAACGCTCGTGGAGTCCAAGCGGGCGCTGCATGTGCTGGTCAACAACGCAGCCTTTGTTGGCAGCTCAGACCTCGAGGGCTGGGCAGTTCCGTTTGCCGAACAGCGGATCGATACGTGGCGGCGCGCGTTTGAAGTTAACCTCACCGCCGTCTTTGAGCTATGCCAAGGACTACTGCCGCTGATGCAAGCCTCGACCGGCGCTAGCATCGTCAATATCGGATCGATTTACGGAATCTGCGGGCCTGATTGGTCGCTCTACGCAGGCACCAGCATGGCGAATCCCGCTGCCTATGCTGCTTCAAAAGGCGGGCTGATCCAGCTGACGCGCTGGTTGGCGACAACGCTAGCACCCGGCGTTAGGGTCAATGCAATTTCCCCCGGCGGGGTCTGGCGCAACCAGCCTGAATCCTTTGTCGACAAATATCAATCGCGTACCCCGCTTGGCCGGATGGCGAGCGAAGACGATTTCGCCGGAGCGCTCGCCTACTTGGCTTCGGACTTATCTGCCTACGTCACGGGGCAAAACCTGGTCGTCGATGGCGGCTGGAGCGCTTGGTAGGGAACAAATCTATGCTGCTCAATGAACTGCTCGAATTGCTGCGCTTTTGGCGCAAAGCTGATCGCCTCGGCCCCGACATCCCCCTCACGCACTGGCGACTGCATGTGAAATCACTGATGCGTCCGCTTTGCCAAGCCAAGTTCCAGCATTTTGGCGAGGGTGCGGAATTTAGAGCGGGCGCCTACGCCGTCTGCTGCTCAAAAATCAGTCTAGGTAAACGGGTGGTCGTGCGACCGGGCAGCATGTTGTTTGCCGATCCGCGCCCCGATGGCGCCGGCATTCTGATTGAAGATGACGTGATGATGGGTTCTGGCGTGCATATTTACGTTCATAACCACCGCTTTGACGATCTGGATTTGCCTATTATTGACCAGGGCTATTTCCCCTCTCGTCCGGTGATACTTGAGCGTGGCTGCTGGCTGGGTGCGCAGACGGTAGTGCTACCGGGCGTACGCGTCGGACGCAACGCGGTGGTCGCTGCCGGCTCGGTAGTGACCAAGGACGTGCCTGCCGGCGTTGTAGTTGCGGGTGTGCCAGCGCGCCTGATCAGACAGATTGGCGGCGGCTACGCTGAGCAAGTCGAGGCTGGCCTAGTAGCGGCAGCGGAAGTCGACAAACCCGCTGCGCTAAGCGCGCAGGCATGATGCGCGTCGTTTATCTGTCCTGCATTCCCTTGAGCGCGAAAGTAGCACGCGACTGGTATATCGACCACTTGCTTGATTCCGGCGTCGACCTTCAATTCTGGGACATCACCCAGCTGTTGCGCGGCAAGGTCAATGAACATCATCAGCAGCAAGCAGCTTATGTTCGAGAGCTTGATGCACTACCTCTGCTTGAACAAGCAATCATCGCCTACCGTGACGCCGTTTTTGTCCTCCTCGTGCCTAAGACCTGGCAGTTTAAATCAGTGTTTCGCCTACTTTCTCGCCATCTCTGCAAAACTGCCATCGTCAAATGGGGGGCGATGCCAAGCTACGCGCCTAGCTCGCGTAACACTGTGCTCCATCTGCTGCGCTCACCGTATCTCTTGTTGTCAAAAATCAAAAATCGCTGCCACGCTTTTTTGCTGAACAGTCCGCGCTATGGACGACGCTATGACCTCGTCTTTGCTGCCGGACAGGTGATGTTGGCGCAAAGCGGAGCGGCAGCTAAGACGGTAGCTATTGGCTTGTGCGACTACGACCAATACACGCTGGCGTGTAGCAGCGAGCGCCTTGTAGCCTCTCGGTACGCAGTTTTTCTCGACATCTATCTACCCTATCAGTCGGATCTTCCCCTGGTAGGCATGCAAGCGGTCAATCCGGCAACTTATTTCGCCGCGTTGCACCGTTTTTTTTCCTTAATCGAGTCGCGCTATGGGCTTGAGGTGGTCATCGCCACGCATCCCAAAGCGCGCTACCTGGACAATGAGTACCGAGGTAGAAAGCTGATCCACGGCAAGACGCCCGAGCTGGTCAAAGATGCCGAACTCGTGCTTTGCCACGCCAGTACCTCGGTAAGCTATGCGGTACTCAACCGAAAACCGCTCTGGCTGATCTACACAGACGAGATGGCTCGCCTGTATGAACAAAATTTCATGCGGCAAATAAGGAATTTGGCCGCTTACCTGAAGACGCCCTTACTCAATGCCACTCAGGCAGAGCAGAACGACCTGCCGCCTCTTGAGCCACCCAACGAAGAAGCTTATGCCAACTATCAGCGCGACTTTATCGTCACGCCCGACGTCACCGGCGGGCAAAGCAAAGAGATTTTTTTGCGCGCGCTGCGTGCACTTGCGCATAGCGCTTGATTTTTGCCTCGGGACAAACTGAATGAGTCATGAAAATAATGCACCAACGGATCTGAGCCGCTTTTATGCTGAATGGTCCAGCAAGAGCGCACAAGACATCGCCTTTGACATCGGCTCAGCTGAGCGTAAGGCCGAAGCAATGCTCAGGCTGATCCCAAGCCCGCTGCTGGGTTCGCTGCGTCGACTGCTTGATTTTGGCTGTGGCTACGGTGCGCTTATTTTGAATTTGCAGCGTCTGCTTCCTACCAACATCGAATCGGCACTGGGCATCGATTTTTCTGAAGCGGCGATTACGGTTGCACGCGCGCGCTGCGATCACCCGTCGCTGCGCTATGAAAAATTGCCGCAACTCGACATCCGCGACAACATGACTTTTTTAGAGGAACACTTATCTGACGGTGTAGACGCAATTTTGCTCATTGATCTGCTCGAGCACGTACCCGATTGCCGTAGCCTGATCGCAGCCTTGGCACCGTTCACGCGACTGTTTCTGATCAAACTGCCGGTTGAGTCCTCACTGCTAGACAATTACCTTCTGCCAAAAGAGTATCCAAGCTCGACGCACAGCAACGGACACCTACGTGAATTCGACGCAAACAACGTGCACTATTTCATTCGCAGCCTGGGCTTAACACCCGTTTTCGAGACACTATACCGCTACGAATCAGTCGACTCGTTCCCCCCACTACCCGCAGGAACGTCAATCAAGAGACGCTTCGCCCGTCAACTCATCAAGTCGATCAAGACCCTGCTCTCCTGGCTACTGCCGACTAAGCTTTTTCTGCGTTTGGTCGGCGGTGGCGGTTATCTCTGTGTTGCGAGCTTCAACGCGCAACATGTGTTGAAGCCTTGATTGACGCTTAATTAATGTCTAATTGAACGCTAATGTACGAACAAAAACGCTTAACTTTCGCGCGCGGCCAGCGCAAAAGCATGGATGGCCTGATGCAGGAGCAGATTGCCACCTTTTTGCCAAGCGCCCCTGTTGCTCGGGTGCTCGATTACGGTGCTGGCAATTCGCCCTACCGTCATGTTATTTGCTGCGAGCATTATCTTCGCGCTGACCTTAGCCAGAACCTCGCGGGGGATATTGATCAACTGATCATTCCCGGAGAACAACTGCCATTTGCGCCTGCCTCCTTCAACCTCATTCTCTTGCTCGACGTACTCGAACATCTTGCCGACCCCGCTTTCGTTCTCCGCGACATCAAACGTCTACTCGCACCGCAAGGGCGTTTGATCATCAGCGTGCCTTTTCTCTACCGAGAGCACGAAACACCGCATGATTTCGCTCGTTATACGGCCTTCGGCATACGTCAATTGATCGCTAATCAAGAAGGGACAGTGCTTCGGCTTAAAAAGGTAGGTAATGTTTTCTATACCTTGCTCTCGCTATTTCTTGAGCGCGGTATCGTCAATGGTGAACGCAACCGCCTCGGCTTGCCTGGGCGAATCGTCAATCGTGTTGCGTGCTGGCTCGTGCCCTTGCTGGCACCGCTACTACACAGCCCAGCGAGCGCCGACGCCGGGATCTACCATCATCTGTTGCTGGAGGTCGGCTTCAGTTGAGAACCGCCTTCTTCACGCAAAACATCAAGCAGGGCGGACTCGATACCTTCGTCCTGAATTTGCTGAGCAGCTGGCCTGGAGCTGAAGAGATCGTCCTCTTTTGCAATCGTTCGCATCCCGGATTCGACACACTGCACCAACAGTTGGCCGGGAAAGCGACCGTTGTGCCGTACGATTTCTTCATCGCTCAGGACATCAGCCTGCGTTTGGCGCGGGCGCCTAGCCTACTCCGCCTCGGCTTCCGCGCGGCTTTCTGGTTGTTTGGTTTTCCTTATCTGGTTTTTAAAACAGCGCAGCTCTTCAAGCAGTTTGATCCCGACCGTTTGCTCGTGATTAACGGCGGCTATCCTGGTGGCGATGCCTGTCTGGCGGCGACCGTGGCGTGGGGTTGGCAATACCGTGGGCGCAAACAACGCGCCTGGCATAATTTTCATAATTTAGTGCTGCCTTATTCGCGGCAGCCGCTACGCAGATTTAAAGAACAACTGATTGATCGATTGGTCGCGCGCACGGCTGCCGGTTTTGTCACCGTATCGCAAGCGTGCATGGCGACGCTTGATAGCAGAGCGCCCTTGGCGACAGCGCAGAGAAGCTTCATTTATAACGGGATCGCGCCGTTGGCTGCAAAGACCGAAGCCAAAGCTGAGACGGCGCTGCTCAGCGAGCTAAGTTTGCCGGCCGATACACGCCTGATTCTCATGCTCGCCGTCTATGAGCCGAGGAAGGGGCACGCGTTTATCATCCACGCGATGGACGAGTTAGTGCGTCTTTGCCCGACGGCAGCGCTCCTAATTTGTGGCGATGGCAACGCGGCAGAAGTAGCCGCAGTTCAACGCTTGCGTGACGCGTCTGCGGTGGCGCAGCGGATTGTTTTGCAAGGCCACCGTCAGGACATCGCTCATTTGTTGGCACAGGCCAAGGTGCTGGTGCTGCCCTCGCAGGAACAAGAATCCTTCGGCTACACTGCTGCCGAAGCCATGTCCTGCGGCTGCCCGGTGGTGGTCACCGAGGTAGGTGGCTTACCCGAGGTCGTCGACGACGGGGGCAGCGGCTACGTTGTGCCACGTGCAGATGCGTCTGCACTGGTAGCGCGGATTGCCGCGTTGCTCCAGGATGAGACGCTGAGGCAACGCATGGGCGACGCAGGTAAAGCCCGTTATCACGCCTTATTCCGCGCTGCCTGCATGTCGGCTCAGTATTTTCGTCTGCTGGAAACGTCGGATCAAACAAACGACGCTGCGGCAAGGCAAGCGCAGGCAAGCCCCCCCAATCAGTCGGCTCAACCCACACGGGCTGAATAAGCCTACTTAAATCATCAGCGAGGTAGCAATGAAAGTAGTCATTCTCTGTGGCGGTTACGGCACGCGCATACGTGACGTGAGCGACGATATTCCCAAGCCCATGATTCCGATTGGCCGTTTTCCTATTCTCTGGCACATCATGAAGTACTACGCGAGCTACGGTCATCGCGACTTTGTGCTTTGCCTCGGATACAAAAGCCATGTAATCAAGGATTTCTTCCTGAACTACGAAGCGCATACCAAGGATTTCACGATCGATCTTGGGCGCAAAGATAAGCTCACCTTCCATACCGAGCATGAGGAATCTGACTGGACAGTGACGCTCGCCGAGACCGGGCTCGGCGCCATGACGGGGGCACGCATCAAGCGTATCCAAAAATATGTAGGTGACGAGGATTTCATGCTGACCTACGGCGATGGCGTCGGCAACGTCGATCTTGACGCCTTGCTCAAGACCCACCAGCAACACGGTCGGGCGCTCACCGTAACCGGCGTTCGTCCACCCGGACGTTTTGGCGAGCTCAGGCACAGCGAGGGCGTAATCACTGAATTCAACGAGAAACCGCAAGCCACCGGAGGCCGCATTTCGGGCGGCTATTTTGTCGCCACGCGCAAATTATTCGATTATTTGAACGATGACGAAACACTGGTTTTCGAGCAGCAACCGATGCGTGAGCTCGTTACCGAGCGGCAATTGGGCGTCTTTGAACACGATGGCTTCTGGCAGCCGATGGATACCAGCCGCGAATACCAGTTGCTTAATTCGCTTTACGATCACGGAGGTGCGCCTTGGGTACGTTGGTAAAAGATGCTTACCTAGGCGTTTTTCGCGGCAAACGCGTTCTGGTAACGGGGCATACTGGATTCAAAGGCTCCTGGCTGACCCTATTACTCACCTCTTTAGGTGCTGAAGTGATGGGTTATGCGCTGCCGGCTCAAGATGCAGAAAGCCACTTCGCCTGCCTGGGTCTCGAAGACTCAATTCGCCACATCACGGGGGATATTCGTGATGGTGCACGCGTGCTGGCCGAAGTCTCGGCTTTTCAGCCAGAAATCGTTTTTCATTTGGCGGCACAGGCGCTAGTGCGACCGTCCTACTTTGACCCCAAAACAACTTTTGACGTCAATCTTGGCGGCGGGGTCAATCTTCTAGAAGCGGTGCGGCAATGCGCTAGCGTGCGCGCACTGGTCTTTGTCACCTCTGATAAGTGTTACGAAAATCTAGAGTGGATATGGGGCTACCGCGAA
Organism: Pseudomonadota bacterium; assembly: GCA_040386295.1. GTDB lineage: Bacteria > Pseudomonadota > Gammaproteobacteria > Burkholderiales > Rhodocyclaceae > JAZKFR01. The sequence goes on from JAZKFR010000038.1 coordinate 37,728, forward strand.
TCGGACACGCTCGGCGGACACGATCCTTACAGCGCCTCCAAAGGCGCCGTCGAACTGGTCTTCTCGTCGTATTTGCGCTCGTTCTTCGCGCAGCGAGCAGACTTCGGCGCCGCCAGCGTGCGCGCGGGTAACGTCATCGGGGGCGGGGATTGGGCGGCAGATCGTATTGTCCCCGACTGCATTCGCGCCCTACGCGCCGGGCAGCCGATCATTATTCGCAGCCCTGAGGCGACACGCCCTTGGCAGCACGTACTCGAACCGCTATCGGGCTACCTCAAGTTGGCGGCGAGTTTATACGAGCACGGACACGCTTACGCTGGCGCTTGGAATTTTGGCCCGCATGTGGGCGATGTGCGCACGGTGCTCGACGTAGCCAAGACCCTTGCGGCGCAATTTGAGCAGGCGCAAGTGCTTGTCGATGCGCCACAACACAAAGTACACGAAGCGCAGTTGCTTCAACTCAACAGCGACAAGGCGCGCCAGCGCTTAAACTGGGACACGCGCTGGGATTTTGCACAAACCTTGGCGGCGACGGGTGGCTGGTACAAAGCAGTGCTGATCGAGGGCAAACCAGCCACGCTCGTTTCGCGCGAACAAATTTCTCAATACTACGGAGGCCAACTGTGATTGATGGCGTCATCGTGACCCCCTTAAAACAAATCGCCGACGAGCGGGGAAAAGTCATGCACATGCTGCGCAACGATGCGCCGCATTTTGCTGGCTTCGGCGAAATCTATTTCTCTACCGTCCATCCCGGCGCAATCAAGGGCTGGCACGTGCATCAGCGGATGATCCTGAATTACGCAGTACCGCAGGGCATGATCAAATTCGTTCTCTACGACGACCGCCCTGGCAGTAAAACGCAAGGCGTGGTGCAGGAGCTCTTTCTCGGCGTCGACAACTACTGTTTGGTCACCGTGCCGCCCAGGGTTTGGAACGGCTTTAAGGGGATCGGTACGGAGACCGCACTGGTGGCCAATTGCGCGAGTATTGCGCACGACCCGTATGAGATCGAACGCAAAGATCCGTTCGATCCTGCGATTCCCTACGACTGGGCGATCAAACACCGATGAAACACCAATGAAACAGCGCGTCCTAATTACCGGCGGCCTTGGCTACGTCGGCGGTCGCATCGCGCAAGCGCTGCTTACAGCGGGCCATTCAGTACGTTGCGGCACGCGCCGCGCAAACTTGTCGGCACCGGCGTGGCTGCCTGAGATGGCACTGGTCAGGCTCGACTGGGCGTCGCCCGATTCGCTCGCTGAGGCCTGTCGCGGCATCGAATGCGTTATTCATCTGGCCGCCATGAACGAAATCGAATCAGCGCAAGATCCGCTAGGTGCTTTGCAGATGAATGGCTTAGCCAGCTTGCGCCTACTCGAAGCCGCCAAACACGCCGCTGTTCGACGCTTTATTTATTTTTCAACGGCGCATGTCTATGGCGCACCGTTGCAAGGTGAGATTAGCGAAACCAGCCTGCCGCGACCGATCCATCCTTACGCCATCACGCACAAAGTGGCCGAAGATTTTGTGTCGGCTGCACACGATCAGAAGCAAATCGAAGGGCTGGTCATTCGCCTATCGAATGGCTTTGGCGCACCACTGACGGCACAAATCGATCGCTGGACGCTGTTAGTCAACGATCTATGCCGCCAAGCCGTGACTCGGGGTGAACTCAGTTTGAACAGCGCAGGCACTCAGTTGCGCGACTTCATTACGCTAGCCGACGTTGCGCGCGCGGTGAATCATCTGTTGCAACTCGATGTAACCCAGCTCGGCGATGGTTTGTTCAATTTAGGCAGCGGCGAATCCGTGTCTATCTTCGCAATGGCGCAACGCATTGCTGGACGTTGGCACGCGTTGAGCGGGCAAACTGCGCCCATCATCAGACCAGAACCGAAGCCAGCAGCAAACTCGAACAGCAATAGTCTCACCGTAGCGGCGCTCAACTACCGTTGCGCTAAGCTCGCTGCGACTGGCTTTGCGCTTACTTCGCAAGTCGACCGCGAGATCGACGACACCCTGCGTTTGTGCACACAAGCGTTTGGCCAGCAAAGAAAAATATGACCAATCCACGCGTCTCGATTGTCATCCCGACCTATAACCATGCGCACTTCTTACGCACGGCGCTAGATTCAATCCTGGCGCAGACCGTGCAGGATTGGGAAGCCATCGTCGTCAATAACTTTTCTACTGACGATACGATCGAGGTAGTTCAGTCCTACGACGACGCGCGCATCAAACTGGTTAATTTTGCTAACCACGGAATCATCTCTGCTGCGCGCAATCATGGCCTATCTTTGACGCAAGCCCCGCTCGTCGCGTTTCTCGACTCGGACGACGCTTGGTATCCAAACAAGCTCGCGCTGTGTTTGGACAAACTGGCGCAAGGATATGACCTGGTGTGCCATGGCGAACTTTGGTTAGGGCCTGAGCAAAGGCGACGTACAGTGCACTACGGCCCTGCCGCCAGGGCGAGCTACGCAAGCTTGCTCCTGCAAGGTAATTGCCTGTCGACCTCAGCTGTGGTCGTGCGCAGGGAATGCCTGGAGCAGGTTGGCGCGTTCAGCGTTCTGCCAGAATTTGTCACTGCCGAAGATTACGAACTGTGGCTTAAATTAGCGCGCGCAGGCGTGCGCATCGCCTTCCTTGAAGACATCCTGGGTGAATACTTGATTCATGAGGCGAACCAAAGCCGCGCCGCATTGCGCAATATGCAGGCGGTCATGGCCGTCTTCAAAGAGCATAGCGCGGCGCTGCCTGAGCAGGTTCCGGCGCGGCGTTTGCGTCGGCGCGAAGCCATTATTTTTTATAGCGGCGCACGCGGTTTACAAGACAGCGGACAGTACCGGCAGGCATGGCCGTATTTTTTCAAAGCAGTGCTGCATTACCCCTGGGTTCTGCGCTTTTATGCCGCGATGCTGCTTAATGCCCTCGGGCGACGACCATGAAGGCTTAAGCGGATGAGACTGCGTCGTTTTATTACGCGATCGATTGCGCAAGCGATCGCTGCTGCCAATTGCTTTCGCTTGCCGCCAGAAGGTTTACGCGTGCTCATGTATCACGCGATCGGGACGCCCGCGCTGGGCGATCAATTAGGTTTATTTTCCTTATCGCGCGAACGCTTTCAGCAGCATATGCGTTGGCTTGCAGCGCAAGCGCGCTTTAAGGTCGTCGCGCTGACGGAAAGCGTACTCGCGGCGCAGGGGCGCCGCGTTGCGATTAGCTTTGACGACGGCTATCTAGACAACCTGGAAGTCGCAGCGCCCATTCTGAGCGAGCTAGGCTTACCGTTTACGGTGTTCGTCACTTCAGAATTTGTCCGTACCGGCAAGCCAGGCTTTCTCTCTCCGTCGGCTCTGCGTAGCTTGGCCGCTTTACCCGGCGCGCAAATCGGCGCACACGGGGCAAATCACCTAGACCTAGCGCAATGCGACGAGCCGACTTTGCACGCCGAATTGCGCTCCAGCCGAGACTACCTAGAAGATGTGCTGGGCAGCCCGGTGCGCATGCTGGCGTATCCGTATGGCGCAGCCAATCTCCGTGTCAGAGCAGCTGCGCTGGCGGCGGGTTATCGACTCGGAGCCTGTAGTCAGGCGGGCATTAACCGCGCTCAGCGTGATCCTCTGTTATTGCGCCGCACTGAAGTGCTCGCTTGCGATAACGCACGCGTATTTGCGCAAAAGCTACATGGCGATTGGGATTGGTATCGTTGGCGCAGGCAGGATCCGGCATGTTTTTAAACTCGCCCCTTATTTCTGCCAGCGCTTTTCCCGTGACGCTGGTCATCCCGATTCTGAATGAGGCCGAGTCCTTGCCTGAATTGCTGCAGGCGATCAAGGCACAAAAGCATCGTCCCGACGAGATGATTTTTTCTGATGCCGGATCATCCGATGGCAGCGTCGCCTTAATCGAGGCTTGGTGGCAACGCGAAGCCTGGGTCGGAGCGGCGTGTCGGGTGCTTGTTCTACCCGGCGCGATGCCGGGCGCCGGGCGCAACGCAGGGGTACGCCTTGCACGCAACGGCTGGATTGCTTTTCTCGACGGCGGCATCACGCCGCACCACGATTGGTTGCAACAGCTGTGTCGTCATGCCCGAGAAAACAAAGCGCTGGCCGTCTTCGGTCTATGCCATTTTTCAGCACAGAGCTCGTTTGCCAAAACAGTCTGCGCTTTGTCCTATGGCTACGGCGCGCTACACCCGGTGATCCCAGCTTCTTTGTTCGCGCGCCCGCTCTTTGAAGCCATCGGCTTCTTTCCTGAACACTTACGTGCTGGCGAAGATATTGTTTGGGTCAATGCCTTAGTCGCGCGCTATGGTTCGCGCGAAGTGTGCAGCGCGGCGCGCGTTGAGTACACGCACTTCCCGCAGGGCTGGCGCCAGGTGGTACGCAAGTGGCGCTTGACCGAAGCGCATTGCGTATTCGCCGGGGTCAGAACAACACAACAAGCGCTCTATTTACTCGGCTTGCCCACCCTGTATCTACTGCTAGGTTTCGGCGGCAGCGTAGGCTTAGCCACCTTCACCGCTTATCTTGCCTTGCGCGGGGTGATCGACCCGATACGACGTAGTGCGGATCGCCCTTGGTGGCGCGGACGTCCCAGCGCAGCGCTGAGGGCACCGCTGCTAGTCCTTGCCCTAGACCTCAGCAAATGGTTCGGGATCATGCAAGGTATCGCGCTCAAATGCTGGCGCAAGCTTGCGCTTAGCGAGGAACAAAATGCTCGCCGTTGAACCTCGGGAAGTACTGTTTCCCAGCGACACCCAGCTGCGTTATTACAGTTTGGCGCGCTATGCCCTGATCGATGCGCTACACCTGGCCGGGATTGGCCACGGCAGTCGCGTGCTGTTGCCCGGCTACCTATGCCGTGATCTGCTGGCACCGCTGCATTTATTAGGTGCTCTCGCCTGTTGGTACGAAGTCGCGCCAGATTTATCACCGGCACAATCACCCGAGCTGTGGCCACAAGCGGACGCTGTGTTAGCCATCAATTACTTCGGTTTTGCGCAAGATCTAAGGCCATTCCAAAGCTATGCGCAGCGTACTGGCGCAGTGCTTATCGAAGACAACGCACACGGTTATCTGAGTCGAGATCAAGACGGTTGCTGGCTCGGCTGTCGTGCCACTTTGGGACTGTTTAGCCTGCGTAAAACCTTGCGTATTCCTGACGGTGCTGTGCTGTGGTTTAGCGCACTGCCCAGTACACGCACAATCCCGCAACAACTTCCGTTCTCTGGACACGGGCTTAATCCAGCGCAACTGAGCAAAGCCCGTTTGCGCCGCCTACCGCTGATCGGCGAAACGCTCTATCGGAGCTCAATAGCGCTCGCTCGATGGCTACGTAAGCAACGCACAGGCAGTGCAACGCCGACGACAGACCCAAACTCTGAATATTTAGTACCTGGCTCGCCACAACCCTGGTCTGGATTACGCGCCGCACTAGCTGCTTGCGTCGCATCAAGAGAAATTGAACGACGTCGAACAGCCTATCTACGCTGTGCAGAAATCGGCGTGCGCGTCGGCGCGCGGCCTATCTTTAGTCACTTACCCGATTATTGCGCGCCCTACGCCTTCGCCTTTCGCGCCGACCAAACAGCGCTCGACGCGATGCGACGCTATGCTGCCGAGCAGGGCTTCGATCTAGTCAGCTGGCCAGATCTACCTGAAGAAATCGTCAGCCAAGCGCCAACGCATTATTGCAACGTATTTTTGATCAATTTCTTATGGTGATTTGGACACAATATCGGGGCTCAGCGTCTGCCTGGGACGAACACGTAGCGGCCTTGTCCGGGGGTTTCTACCAGAGCTATGGCTGGGCTGAGGTACGCCGGGTCGCTGGCTGGCAAGCCTTACGTATGCTGGCAAAACAAGATGGGCAGCTTGTTTGCGCCGCCAGCATCTTGGTCAAACGCAAGCTTGGCGTCGCGGTGTGTTGGATTCCCGGCGGTCCGCTAGGCTCAGCTCAGCTGCTCGACGATCACTTTCGCTCGGCCTTGAGCCAAGCCCTCGGAACGCCTGCCGTCTATTGTCGCCTGAGCCTGCTACGGCCTGCGCAGACAGGGGAAGAGACCTTTCTGCGCGCTTCAAGCTGGACGCGACCCGCTGTCGCCATGAGTAGCGGACTGACGATGTGTTACTCGCTCGCAGGCGATGAAAGCGAACGTTTAAAGCGGACGAGTGGTAATTGGCGGCACAACTTAAAGCGCTCTGGACGCTACGGACTGCGCATTGAACATTGGGCGCACCCCGATCTGGCCGCCATTTCTGCTCTGTACCGAGAAATGGAAGCGCTCAAAGGCTTACCCGTACAACATAGCGAGACCGAGCTGGCTGCGATGTTTGCACAGTGCGGCAAACAGATCGTCATTTATCGTTGTCTCGATAGCGCAGGACGTTTGTTGGCGCTACGGGCCGCTGGTTTGTGTGCTACGACGGCGATGGATTTGCTCGCCGCAGCTGGCGGCGAAGCACGTAAGGTGTATGCCTCGCACGCCACACTTTGGGGCTTACTCGATCATTGCAGCCAGCTCGGATTAGTTGACTACGATTTGAGCGGCGTTGACCCCGAAGGAAACAAAGGCGTATTTGATTTCAAACACGGCACAGGCGCTGTATTAACGCAATGCTTGGGTGAGTGGGAGTGGGCTTCGCTACCGGGTTTATGCTCAGCCGTTAATTACTTGCTCAAACGCAAAGGCGTTTGAGCAAGGTACTGCGACATTACGGCGCTTTGGCGCTGGGCGCGGGCGCTTGTCGCCGCAAAGGTGGCGGACTCATTGACGCGGCCAAGAATAGCCAGACTAGGGCAAGCAGCGAACTCAGCACAAAAATAGCGCCAGTGCCCACGTTCTGACTCAACCATCCGCCCAAACTACCGCCTAGAAACAAACCGCAGGCTTGCATGGTGTTGTACACGCCCAGGGCAAAGCCGCGTGCGTGCGCCGGAGCGGTACGCGAAATCAACGACGGTAGGCTGGCTTCAAGCACATTAAAAGCCAAAAAGAAGCAGACCATTAGCCCGCACAGCGCAGGAAAGCTCTCGCGCCCAAAGAGAAAGCCAATTTGCGTTAGCAACAACAGCGTAATCGCGGCCAGAAATACTTGTTTTACCTTGCCGTGGCGTTCAGAAAAAAGAATCACCGGAACCATCAATACAAAAGAAAGCAGAATCGCGGGCAAGTAGATTTTCCAGTGCTCAGCCAAAGGCAAATCACCGCTAAAACGTAAAGCCTGAGGGACCACGACAAACATCGCCATCTGCATTAAGTGCAAACAAAAAATACCAAAATTAAGGCGTAGCAACTGTGGGTTGCGCAAGACCTCGGCTTTACGCATAACAGTTTGCGGCTTGATCAACGGCGGCGCAGGCGGCACCAAATAGAGCACCAGCAAAATAGCGCCCAAGGCTAAAACTCCCGTCAACGCAAACAATCCTGACAGGCCAATCAAGGCGTAGAGCAAAGGTGCGGCAACAAGCGAACCAGCAAAGACTAAGCCAATCGACGAGCCGATCATCGCCATCACTTTGGTGCGATGTTGCTCACGCGTCAGATCAGCCGCAAGCGCACTGACCGCCGCCGAGATAGCGCCCGCGCCCTGCACTATGCGCCCGGCCAAAATGCCGTATAAATCGGTAGAAAAAGCAGCGAGTAGGCTGCCTAAGGCAAACAGAATCAAACCAAAAACGATCACCGGTTTGCGCCCAAACCGATCCGACGCCATGCCAAACGGAATTTGAAACAGCGCTTGAGTCAGCCCGTAAGCACCGAGCGCAAGCCCCACCAAGGTGAGATTGTCCCCGCCCGGCAGTGCGCGCGCGGCAACCGAAAAAACCGGCAGTATCAAAAACAGCCCGAGCATGCGCAGGCCAAAAATAGCGGCCAAACTAACGCCAGCGCGGCGTTCGGCGGAGGTCATTCGGTCTTTAGTTGGGGAATACATGGATGGCGAGACTCGAAAATAGACTGTGATTTACCGCCTAGTGCGCAAACTAAGACAAGCCGGCACACAGGCAGTCGTGCATCTTATCAGCTTGCTGACACCTTCCGCCATCCGGGAATGCGGCGGAATGATATGCGCAGGAAGAAACCAAAGAGCAGCCAAAAGGATGCGCTGAACGCACATAAGCGCTTTGCCTTGGCTCGGAGAAGCGCTGTGTATTGACACAGAACAGAGGAACTGTTTACAGTCCAGCCCATGTCTAACCACGCCTCTCCCCTCTATTATTTTTTCCGCGAAGTGTCCTTCTGCGGTCTGCTTGCGCGCCCTCTGCTGCGCCCAGCGCGCTAAAAATCCCCCACCCCTTCGTTGCATCCTTGTATTTATCCGCTGTTCAACACTGGCAGTTGTAGCGGGCGGTTGCAACGGGCAATTGTTGCAGGCGTTGTAACGGGCGTTACAACGTATTGAAGCTTTCGTACGCGCAGCGCCGAGCGTTAACTTAGACCGATCTAAAAATTCCGCCGTCATCACTTTGGAGCCCCCATGAAAAATCAACTCATCATTTTTGACACCACCTTGCGCGATGGCGAACAAAGCCCAGGCGCTTCAATGACCAAGGAAGAAAAAATCCGCGTCGCCTGGCAATTAGAGCGCCTCAAAGTCGATGTCATCGAGGCGGGTTTTGCGGCTGCCTCGCCGGGTGATTTCGACGCTATCCGTTCGATTGCAGAAACAATCAAAGACTCGACCATTTGCTCGCTCGCACGCGCTAACGAGAACGATGTGCGACGCGCAGGCGAGGCGATCAAGCCAGCGGCACGCGGACGAATTCATACTTTCATTGCCACCAGTCCGATCCACATGGAGAAGAAGCTGCGTATGACGCCCGACCAAGTGGTCGAAGCGGCCGTTAAAGCGGTGCGCTGGGCGCAGGAATACACCGATGATGTCGAGTTTTCAGCCGAAGACGCCGGTCGCTCGGACTTTGATTTTCTCTGTCGCATTTTTGACGCCGTGATCAAAGCCGGAGCACGCACGATCAATGTGCCAGACACCGTCGGCTACAACGTCCCAGCCGTTTGGGGCGAGCATATGCGCCGCTTGATCGAACGAGTGCCTGGCGCCGATACGGTAATTTGGTCCACGCACTGCCATAACGACCTCGGCATGGCTGTTGCTAACTCACTCGCTGCCGTTCTGGCTGGCGCAAGACAAGTTGAATGCACCATCAATGGCTTGGGCGAACGCGCTGGCAATGCAGCGCTTGAAGAAATTGTCATGGCCGTGAATACGCGCAGCGATTTGTTCGGGGTAGAAACGCGCATCGACACCACACAAATCGTGCCCAGCTCAAAACTGGTAGCGCAAATCACGGGGTATCCCGTGCAACCGAACAAAGCCATTGTCGGCGCCAACGCGTTTGCGCACGAATCAGGAATTCATCAAGACGGCGTACTCAAGCACCGTGAAACCTACGAAATCATGCGCGCCGAAGACGTTGGCTGGACACAAAACAAACTCGTGCTAGGCAAACACTCAGGCCGTAACGCATTTAAAAACCGGCTGAGCGAACTCGGCATTGTGCTCGCCGGCGACGCCGCGCTGAACGCCGCCTTTGCCCGCTTCAAAGTCCTCGCCGACAAAAAACATGAGATTTTTGACGAAGACTTACAGGCACTGGTTTCGGACGAAGCCGTGCTGCCCGAAGGCGAGCCATACAAACTGGTTTATTCACACGTCTGCTCTGAAACCGGAGAAGCCTCAATCGCGCATGTCACCTTAGACATAGAAGGCAACGAGAAAAAAGGCGCCGGCGAAGGCGACGGCCCTGTCGACGCCGTATTCAAAGCAATCGAACAAATCACCCAGAGCGAAGCGGAGCTCTTGCTCTACTCGGTCAATGCCATCACGACCGGCACCGACGCCCAAGGTGAAGTGACAGTTCGCCTGGCCAAAGGCGGGCGCATCGTCAACGGTAACGGAGCCGATACCGACATCGTTGTCGCCTCAGTCAAAGCCTATCTCAACGCACTCAACAAACTGCACTCTGCACGCGAACGCGTGCGCCCTCAGTAAAGGCAAGGCGCGCTGCGGCAGTGGGCATAGCCGCAGCGCCTAGCTAATTCCAATTTGCCCTAAAACGGAACACAAACCGCGCATGGCGGAAACATCATGGCGGCAGGGAACTTTTTGCTAATTTTTGTCCCTAATTTAATGACGTGCCACGCTTGCCATTTTGCTATTGCGAATGACTGAAACAACTTGCGACGGCAGGCGGCAACAAACTGCATCGAGCTCTAACACACTCAAAACGAATTCACTTAAGGCTTAACTCATGCCGAATAACGCAATCACCAGCACCTTGCCAAGTTTCCAGCCGATTGCTTGGTCTCTGCCGAAGGAGGATGTAAGGAACCAGCTCGGGCATCTCCCCCTGGCTGAGTTAGGGGGCTTGGTCGATCAAGTAGAGACTTTCCTCATGGCATCTGCAGAGAGCAAGCCGCACATGCCAGTTCCGCCCTTGGTCTTAAGCATCTTGGACGATATGGGGTTTTCTGAACACCAGCTTGATCTTAGCTTTTTGGCGCGCAGCTTATTGCAAGCGGGCGACAGCGCAAATGCTCAAGCGCCTAAATTCCAAGCAGTAAGAGAAGAGCTATTGCATCGATTGCATTTTTGCGCAGCCAAAACCCATCCCTGGCCATACAGCCCAGAAGAGGGAAACAGAGCATTGAACGCCCACGCGGGAACAAAGGGCTTCGCCAACATTCAAGATGCACCGTTTGACGAGATTACGGCGAAACTCGAGACCGATACGATAAACAGCGCGTTGGCTGAGTTAAGCATCCTCACCGAGCTTCAGCTTAGCCATACAGAAACCTATGCCCAGGCAGAAGCAATCTATAAGCAAAAAAATTACCAAGAAACCATTCAGCTATGTCACGAAGCAATCGACCAGGGCACTGCAGATGCTCGTTTTTACGCCTTAAAAGGCCAAGCAGAATATGCCTTGTGTCAATACAAAGAGGCGAGCCAAAGTTTTAGTGCCGCGCTTGAGCGTGGCGATAGACGACCTCTGCTTTATGCTGCATTGGGGAAGGCGCAGCGGCGATGCGGTCAGTATGCTGAAGCAGTGCATAGTTTGTGCTCTGCGCTTTATTTTTGCGGAGACAAAGACGAGCTGACTTACGAAGTCACGTTGGCGCGAATACAGGCTAGACAATACGAGAGCAAGATAGATTTTAAAAAACTATCCGATACGCAGTTGAGCGAGTTAGCGCCACTACTCGACCAAAATGGACGGGCAGCAATGGCTGATCGGATCGCAGGAATTTTCGGGGTGGGCGGGGTGAGCGCGGCTGACGTACTCGCCAATTTGCGCGCAGAACAAGAGGCACGGCAGAAGTTTGATCAAATCGCAGTGAATGCTTTCCATGTGTCATCAACAGCGCTTAAGCTCGAACTTGGACAGGGGATGCAGGCGCTCAACCCCCCTCTAACAGAGGCTGCGCAGAGAAAACTTGCGGGTGAAGCGTTTGCCCAAAGCTTTAGTCGATTCCTACAGCAGACGACAGGATTAGATGCAGAGCCCGAAAGTAATGCGGCACTGGCTAGAAAACTCTGTGCTGCATTGGGTATTCCAGAAGGTTTTTGCTTTGAGCTACTGTGTTTCCAGAAAGCGTTCCAGGCCTGGCGAAACTGCTCAGAAATTTCAGAAGCCTTGCGCCTGCGTCCAGATTTCGAGAATAGGCTCAAAAAATCCGAATCGGAGATCACTGACATTTCGCGTGAGGAATTCGTGTCAGTGCTGACCGTACCCAGCTATCGTGCAGCACTCATTGAGAAATATCAGCCTTTAGCTCAAAGAGCAGCGCAATTTATAAAGAATACTTATGCCGGGCTAATTGTCTCAGATGACGCTGTTTTCTTGAGTAGCTCACGGTCTACAGAGTTACGCGCAGCCCTGCAGAGGGGCGATTTAAAAGTGCAGCTGAGGGCGTATTTTCAGGCTGTCGCCGAAGGGGGCTCCGTAGCCAATTATGCGAATCTCTCAAGCTACAACGAGCTTGCCCTGGCAGAAATTCAGGCGATTGCAAGGCAATATCAAGCTTATTTGGCGCCCATCCCCTCTCAAACGTTAGCGGATTTTAAGCGTGCCCTTAGCGAGAAAATAGCCCTGCATCAAACCGCTTCGGGACAAGCCAACGCTCGCATCAGGCAATTGCATGATCGGCCACCTCAAGACGGAACGACAGCCGCAGAACGCCTGCGTATCTTGGATCAATCTATGCTCGAAGCTGAAGATTTAAGCGCCAAACAGAGCTATCTAATGAAAGCCTTAGACTTGCCTCCAACAACTAGCCAAATCTATTTGTCCATCATAAAAATGAATCCAGGCTGGCTGACGCATATCCCAGAAGATGTTGCAAAGACTAAGTTCACCGAGGTTCTAGTTGAGACCGTTGTTCAGTGCATCCAAAACAACGATCCAGCCTAAACAAATTCAACGCGCTGGCAAAGTACCAAACCAACGTCTTCGCTATGACCCCGACTGACCCGCTCACCCGGCGTCGCTCGGGGTTTTTTTGGGCATTGATTCGCTAGCCCGGTTTCGCGATCTGTGCACCAGCGATGACCTGCCTGGCTCCCATCGCCCACAAGTGGGCGAGGGAATGATGCTGGTCAGTGAGCGCGTAGTCGCTTGTGCAGAGGTCTTTCGGTTTGCGCAGTCTCAATCCCGATAGACGTACGGTGGCCGTGAAAAAGTCTTGACAGTGATTGCTTAGCCATAGCTATGATTGACGGATTGTGCACTTACGATCACCTGAGCATGACAACGAACTCGCCTAGGGAAGAAATCACGGCGACACAGCGGGTGTTCGTCATGTTGCTGTCAACTGATTACAATGCGGCGGCTTGTCACTACGATGGCATGCGCCAAACCTTGAATAACTCAATCAATAGACTCTTGACTTATGCCCAACGACCTAGCCGCAAGCCTGTTTCGATTTGCGCCACAAACTTGCCCAGTTAACCCATTTGAATCGCTGAGCCCTTTGACCTGTGCGTTAGAGAGTGCGACAACCCAGCTGGCACCGCACATCCGCGCCGACTTGCCGCGCTTGATCGACGAGGTAGACGATTTTTTAGATCCCCAGAGCGCTAGCAATCTCAACATGCGCGTGCCGTTGTTGGTCTTAGCTATTTTGGGCTACATGGGGTTTGCTGAGCATGACCAGGATGCGTTAGCCCGCACGCTGTTAGCGCCGGGCAATGCGCTAGAAAAACAAGCACCTGCCTTGCACATCATAGAAAGCGAGCTATGGTCTCGACTGAACGTTTGTGCGATCGAAGCCAAGCGTTTACAAGACCCAACGCAAGCCGGCCACCAGCTCGGCGGCTGGGGCACGGATGGTCTGATTGACAACCCAGACGCAGCTCTTGATGGAGTGGCGGTAGGCCTTAAGCCAAACACGATAAGAAACGCGTTGTATGAGTTACAAACAATTAACTCAGCGGCGCCCGATGCTGGAGAGTTAGTGCGATCGGCTCAGCCTAATCTGCCGGAGGTTCAACATCAGCCCAGCGCTTATCAGCAAGGGCTAGCAGCGTACCAACGCGGTGAATATGCTGAGGCGATTGCTAGCCTGCAAGAAGGGATTGCGCGCGGCGACAACGGCTACAGTATTTATTACGCTTTGGGAGCGGCGCAGTACGAGCTTGGACAAAATGCTCAAGCTATTGCGAGTTTTCAAAAAGCGATTGAGCTAGGCGACAGCGGTCATCTTGTCTATTACGAATTAGGGCTGGCGCAGTACCTGCTTGGTCAAGATGCTGAAGCAATTGCCAGTTTCCAAGCAGCGATTGCGCGAGGCGACAGCGGCCACAATGTCTATCGCCAATTGGGACTGGCGCAGTTTGCACTTGGTCAAGATGCTGAAGCAATTGCCAGCTTCCAAGAAGCGGCTGCACGAGGCGACACCCGCCCTCTTATTTTTTTCCAGTTGGGGTTGGCGCAGAATAACTTAGGCCAACCTGAAGTAGCTATTGAAAGTTTTAAGGTGGCGATTGCACGCGGTGATAACGGCCACTTTATTTATCACCATTTAGGACTGGCGCAGCTTCTGCTTGGCCGAGATGCTGAGGCGCTTGAGAGTTTTAAGGTTGCGATTGCGCGAGGTGACAACGGCACCCTTGTTTATTCCCAATTGGGAGTAGCACAGTACGGACTTGGCCAACATGCTGAGGCGATTGCGAGCTTTCAAAGAGCGATTGAACTAGGCGACAGCAGAACCCTTGTTTATTACCATTTAGGGCTGGCACAGAATACTTTGGGTCAACATGAGGCTGCGACTGAGAGCCTTAAGGCGGCGATCGCGCGAGGCGACCTAGGGCATCTTGTTTATCGCGAATTGGGGCTAGCGCAAAATATTTTGAATCAATTTGAAGCAGCGGTTGAAAGTTTCAAGGTTGCGACTGCGCGAGGCGACAACAGCACCCTTGTTTATTCCCAATTGGGAGTAGCACAGTACGAACTTGGCCAACATGCTGAGGCGATTGCGAGCTTTCAAAGAGCGATTGAACTAGGCGACAACAGCTCCCTTGTTTATTACCATTTAGGGCTGGCGCAGTTCGAGCTTGGCCAACATGCTGAGGCGATTGCGAGTTTGCAAAGAGCGATTGAACTAGGCGACAGCGGCAACCTTGTTTATTACCATTTAGGACTGGCACAGAATACTTTGGGTCAACATGAGGCTGCGACTGAGAATCTTAAGGCAGCGATCGCGCGAGGCGACAGCGGTCATT
>JAZKFR010000039.1:0-12890 GCA_040386295.1 Pseudomonadota bacterium
GATTTCTTGAGCCAAAGCTTGCCTGTCAAAAGAGTCGAATTTGCCGGATAAACGCAAAATAAAGTCATAGGGCAGAAACTGATGGCGCCTCATTCGAAAATGCTCGCGCGCCACGCGCCGCACTAAATTTCGATCAACAGAGCGCGGCAGAAAGCGCTTGGCAACGACCAAACCCAAACGCGACCCCTGCTCAGAACAAATCTGAGGGCGGTAATGTAGTCGAAAATGCGTGCTTCTAAGCGCCTTTCTAAAATCAAAAACACACGAAAAATCTGATTTTTTGATTAGACGATAAGCTCTCGGAAAAAAAAATCTCAAAAAATCTCCAAAGAATTTCCAAAAAGTTTCTTTAAAAGTCTCTTTTTTACGCTAGCGAAACCAGTTTTTGCATCGCTCAAACTGCCCCACACGCCCGATAAGCCTCGCCATGCTCCAACAGCTTGTATCGGCAGATGAGACCAGGCAAGCGAACAGCATCGAATGGATTCGGAATGTATTCGTTCACCCGACAACTTCAATGCTTAAGGCACAGGAAGAGATGACTACTGACAGCGCTGCCACCCTCTGCAAAAGCCAAACAAGTGAGTATGGGTGCGACTAGCGGCAACAGGCGATGAGGATTCACACACAGCAGGAAATATGCGACAGAAAAATCAATCGTTTTTTTACCGACGTTCTAAAAACTCACCACGCCCAAAAACACACGGCCTAGCCGCCGCTTTGGCCGCTTTGGCGTAACGTCAATATCAAACGGCCAAACGATGACGCCCTTTGGCGCGGCGAGCACGAATGACAGCGCGACCACCACGTGTTGCCATGCGAACAAGGAAACCGTGGGTGCGTTTACGACGAATAACGGAGGGCTGATAGGTACGTTTCATGATTAACCTTTGAAGCTTAGAATTTTATGGGGATGATTTTGGAGCAACTGGCAATTAGACCTTGTAGGGCACTCCATTGTCAAGCTCAACGCTCATCCAAGCCTGATCTTCTGTATTTCTCCAAGCAGAATCAAGCTTAAAAAGATGAATCCTCACATTCTCTTGTAAAATGCGTCCGATTTTACCGTTTGTGCGATCAGGCACTGATGCCGCTTTCCCTATTGCTTCAGGCGCTATTTGACTAAATTAGACGCAAACCAGAAGTGATTTTCAGCGCTAACAAATCGATCCAGCGAAAGCCTAGCCATGCGCCTCACCATTAACTTTCTGATTCTATGTAGGGCTTGATGGATATTTTTCTCCAACAACTGATCAATGGCTTGGTTCTGGGGAGCATTTATGCCTTAGTTGCTCTCGGTTATACGATGGTCTATGGCATTTTAGGATTAATCAATTTTGCGCATGGCGAAGTACTGATGATTGGCGCGTTACTCGCCCTTTCAGTCATCAAAGCACTGGCTGGCCTTGCACTGCACTGGACGCTACTCATATTCATCAGCTTGCTTGTCTCGGCGAGCGCCTGCATTGTCTTGGCTTGGGCAATAGAACGTATTGCCTACCGCCCCTTACGCAACGCACCCAGATTAGCGCCCCTAATTACCGCAATTGGCGTGTCGATCTTGCTGCAAAACATTGCAATGCTGGTGTGGGGACGGAGTTATCGCGCATTTCCCCCGATTTTGCCCAATTTTGAATATGAAATTTTTGGCGCGGTTATCTCCGCAGTACAACTGGTGATCGTTCTCACTGCCGGACTGGTGATGTGCTTTCTAAGGTTGCTGGTGCACCGCACACGTCTGGGTCGAGCCATGCGAGCGACAGCGGAAAACCCAATGGTTGCGCAGCTGATGGGCGTTAACAGCAATCAAATTATCGCCCTAAGCTTCGTGATCGGCGCCGCACTCGCAGCCCTAGCGGGGCTCATGGTCAGCGCAAATTACGGCATTGCGCACTACAACATGGGCTTTATGCTCGGTCTCAAAGCCTTCACGGCGGCGGTACTGGGTGGCATTGGCAACCTTGGTGGCGCCATGCTGGGCGGCATTCTATTAGGCTTAATTGAATCTTTAGGTGCTGGCTATATCGGCGAATTGAGTGGTGGATTCTTCGGCAGCCACTATCAGGATGTTTTCGCGTTCCTTGTTTTAATCACAGTCTTAATCTTCCGCCCCTCCGGTTTGATGGGCGAAAAAATGTCGGAGCGTGCTTAGTGCTGCTTCAATTCTGCACCAAACACGCTCAGAGCAAGCAAGGCGGCATATTCATCGTCTTGGCTCTTGCTTTGATCCTCGCAGCACTCCCTTTCGTCGTAGGCAACACGCTCGGTAATGCTTGGTTGCGGATTCTCAACTTTACTTTGCTCTACATCATGCTAGCGCTCGGGCTCAATATCGTTGTTGGCTTTGCCGGATTACTTGACCTTGGCTACATCGCTTTTTACGCCGTTGGCGCCTATTGCTACGCCCTATTGTCTAGCCCGCACTTCGGATTACATTTGCCCATATGGTTGACTATTCCCAGCGGCGCACTATTAGCCGCTTTTTTTGGCTTATTACTGGGCGCACCAACGCTACGCTTACGTGGCGACTACTTAGCGATTGTGACGCTGGGTTTCGGTGAGATTGTGCGTATTTTTCTCAATAACTTAAACGCTCCCGTGAACATCACGAACGGGCCACAAGGCATTTCTGGCATTGATCCACTTCATTTTTTCGGCATCTCACTGGGAAAACCAATCAATTTTTTAGGCTTAAACGTCCCCTCACTGCACTCTTACTACTATCTTTTCTTAGCACTGACAGCACTCGTTGTCTTGCTCAGCGTACGGCTGAAGCGCTCACGCATTGGCCGAGCTTGGATGGCCATACGAGAAGATGAAGTCGCAGCAAAATCTTGTGGTATCAACACACGCAATCTCAAATTACTCGCTTTCTCAATGGGCGCTTCTTTTGGCGGTATTGCAGGTGGTTTATTTGCTGGCTTTCAAGGTTTTGTCAGCCCAGAATCTTTCAGCCTGATGGAATCCGTAATGATTTTGTGCATGGTGGTTCTGGGCGGTATGGGACATATTCCGGGCGTCATTCTAGGCGGACTATTGCTCTCTGTTTTACCGGAGATTTTCCGGCAAAACGCGGCGCCATTACAGATAGCCATTTTGGGCAAGGTCTGGTTAGATCCAGAAGCACTACGTATGCTCTTGTTCGGCCTTTCTTTGATTTTAATTATGCTGTACCGACCTAATGGCTTGTGGCCCACGTCAGCACCTAGCTCGGCTGAGCAAAAATGAGCACTTCCTTACTAGAAGCCAAGGCCATCAGCAAAAAATTTGGTGGAATACAAGCATTATCAGAGGTTTCGCTCTCTATTCAACAAGGTGAAATATATGGATTGATCGGGCCAAACGGAGCGGGGAAAACCACTTTTTTCAATCTCCTGACCGGACTCTACCGCGCTGATTCAGGCAATTTTGCGTTCGCTGGCAAGCCCTTGCCTTCGGGTTCAGCGCATCAAATCACGCAGTGTGGGATTGCTCGAACTTTCCAAAACATTCGTTTATTTGGCCAAATGAGCGCCTTAGAAAATGTCATGGTCGGACGGCATGTGCGTACTGCCGCTGGCGTTCTCGGCGCGATATTCCGCACCACAGCCACCCGACAAGAAGAAGCCTCAATCCGCGAGCAGGCAGAACGATGTTTAGACTATGTTGGTATTGCCCAGCACGCGCATGCACAGGCGAAAACGCTTTCCTACGGTGACCAACGCCGCTTAGAAATCGCGCGTGCCCTGGCCACAGAACCAAAGCTGCTAGCACTAGACGAGCCAGCAGCCGGAATGAATCGCACAGAAACTGAAACCTTACGCTCGCTCATTGAAACCATTCGACAAGATGGCGTCACGATTCTTTTGATCGAACACGACGTGAAATTGGTTATGGGCTTATGTGATCGACTTGCGGTTCTAGACTATGGCTGCAAAATTTGTGAGGACACCCCGCAGATAGTGCAAAAAAATGCGCGGGTAATCAGTGCCTACCTAGGGGAAAACTTTGCTGGAAGTGAGTGAACTGTGCGTCAGCTACGGAGGAGTCCAAGCTGTGCGCAAAATTTCTTTGCATGTGAACGCAGGTGAAAGCGTCGCGCTCATTGGCGCAAATGGCGCTGGCAAAACAACGACCCTTAAGGCGCTAGCTCGTTTGCACACACTAGCGGGAGGCTCTGTTCGTTACTGCGGCAAAGAAATATCCAGACTTCTGCCGCACCAGATCGTCACCGAGGGGATTGCACTGGTGCCAGAGGGGCGTGGCGTTTTCCCGCGCATGAACGTGATCGATAATTTGCGCATGGGCGCCTACTGCCGCCAGGATACGGCCACTATCGCTGAAGATATGGCGCGCATATTTTCCTATTTCCCGCGTCTTGGCCAACGTACTGCACAACTAGCAGGATCCATGTCAGGCGGAGAACAACAAATGCTGGCAATCGGTCGCGCCCTCATGAGTCGTCCAACACTTCTCTTGCTAGACGAACCCTCAATGGGTCTGGCGCCCCTAATGGTAGGCAAGATTTTCGAGGTCATTCAAGAAGTTGCCGAGCAGGGGCTGACGGTATTATTGGTCGAACAAAATGCAAAACTTGCGCTTGAGATGAGTCATCGCGGCTACGTCATGGAAAGCGGTGAGATTACCATTCACGACGATGCCAAGACCCTGTTAGCCGACCTACGAGTTAGAGCCGCCTACCTTGGGTCATAAGCACAACGGGCTTCCTTAACTGACTCCGTTGATAATTAAAGAAAGTTGCAGCCTATCGCGCGCGCCTAATTTATCTAAGATGGCGCTGACGTGCGACTTAACCGTGCGCTCAGTGATATTCAACTGAGCTGCAATTTCTTTATTGCTGGCACCTTTAGCCAGAGCTAAGGCCACCTCCAACTCGCGTGGCGTTAATAATTTTCGCCAAGAGTTCTGCTGCACCTCACGCTGCGGAAAAATGCGCGCAGTCGCTGACAAAAAGCGTTGCATCAGGTTTCCACCAACCCAAACGCCACCATTCTCAATCACTGTCGCGATTTTTTGCAAAATTTGCGGTGCGGCATGACTATTGCAGTAGCCGGAAGCGCCCGCCGTGAGCGCAACAATCGCCTCGTCTTCAGACGGCTCATCCGCAAGAACTACCAGCTGGCAACCCGTCAACTTTTGATGTAATGAAGCAATCAGACTGGCCGGGTTTTGCCCCGAAGGCAAGAGAACCCAGGCTATGCCTTGGCTAGGCGGGATGCCGTCTAGCCTAGCTGATTTAAAGTCGGGGAAAGCCCTTCGCCAAGACTCCCGTTGGCGCGCATCTCTAGAAATGAACAGATGCTCCATGTATCAGCGTTCAGAAAATGCGCGTGACTGCACTCGCAACATGGGTTTAAAGAGATAAGAGAGGACACTTTTCTTGCCCGTCAAAATGTCGATCTCAGCAACCATGCCCGGTATGATCGGAAGATTCCTGCCGAGAGAAGCATTTTTATTAGTACGCACCCTGATCGTGTAATAAGCGTTCCCTTTTTCATCAAGTACGCTGTCAGCGCCAATGTGCTCAAGTTTACCCTCCAGCCCGCCATAGAGAGAGAAATCATAAGAACTGAACTTAACGATTGCTTTTTGCCCCGGTCTTAAAAAGGCAATATCGCGCGGTTGTACACGCGCTTCAAGCAAAAGCGTGTCTTCCAGAGGAACAATCTCGATCACATCTCTACCGGGTTGGAGCACACCGCCCACGGTATTGACTAACAAACGTTTGACCGTTCCTTTAACCGGGGAGCGCAATATCGAACGATTGACTCTATCCGAAAGTCCAGCGCTACTATCGGCCAAGCTGTTTAATTTCGCCATTGTCTCGGCCAGTTCCCTACCGGCCTCATTACGGAAAACCAGCTCAACTTCTTCAACTTTGCGTGCAGCTTCGTGAATTGCCGCCTGTATACGAATGATTTGCGCACTAGAGATGTCGCGCTCACCCCTGAAGCGTGAAGCATCACGCTCTAACCGAAGCAATTCAATTTCGGATACAGCACCCGAAGCCAGCAATGGTTTGGTGACACTCAGCTCGTGCATAGAAAGCTCGTAACTTTTTGCAGCTTGCTCATATCTAGCACGTGTTTCTACAAGATCTTGCTGGCGCTGAAGCAGTTGCTGCCGTGAGATAGACAGATTCGTACGTAATTCCTGCTGGCGCGATTCATAGAGTTGCCGCTCTTCAGCAATGGTTTTGGGCGCTTCAAGCTCTATTTCTGCAGGAATAGTAAATTTTGTTCCGTTAGCAAGCGCACGCAAGCGAGCCGCTTTCGCCAGAACAGCAATGTATTGTCCGCGCCCTTCCTTGGCTGAAGAATTAGCACGGGTTGCGTCGATACGCAGCAGAATTTGGTTAGGCTGAACTATCTCTCCTTCGCGCACCAGTATTTCAGAGACAACGCCCCCGTCTAAACTTTGCAGAACCTGTAATTGACGCGAAGGAATAACCTTGCCATCACCACGAGTAATTTCGTCTATTTCACTGAACGCCGCCCAAATCACGAAGAGAAAAAAGGCGATGCTGACCACAGCAAAGAAAATTTTTGCGCGCAAAGGTTCTTGATGAACGATCGCGTAATCAGTGTCCGCTAAGAAGCCTTGATGTTCTTTGCTACGATCAATATCCGCTATTCGCCTAAGCCAAAGATCAGTGTAAGGCTGAATGCGTACACGAATGCTTTCTAGCACCCTCAAAAAACAGTTGCCGACTGCGATTAAACGCTTAGTCATATTCATGATTAGGTCGTCTTCCCTACGCGGCCAGATTGCAGAGCCTCGACAACTTTCTCACGAGGCCCGTCGGCGACAATGCGCCCTTCATCCACCACGATAATCCGAGTTGCCAGCTCGATCAGGCTCGTACGGTGCGTCACAATCACCATGGTTTTATTAGCAGCAAAAGCCTTTAAGCGCTCCTTGAATTGATGCTCAGTGGCAAAATCCATCGCACTAGTCGGCTCATCAAGAAACAAAACAGGAGGCTCCATCAAAACTGCACGAGCAATTGCAACTTCCTGCCGTTGCCCGCCCGAGAGTGATTCTCCGCGCTCACCGATCAACATATCGAAGCCCTTGGGATGCCGATTAACGAATTGTGACAGCCCTGCAACCTCAGCTGCAGCAACGATGGCGGCATCCTCTGCGTAGGGCGCACCAATTGAGATGTTCTCGCGCAATGTGCCGTAAAAGAGAATCGCCTCTTGACCGACAAAACCAACATTGCGACGCAAATCCGCTGGATCTAACTGACGTAAATCAATGCCGTCGATGCGCACCACACCAGAGCTGGGTTGATACAAGCCGAGCATCAATTTTTGCAGAGTAGATTTACCCGATCCTGTACGCCCGAGCAGAACAACGTGCTCACCTGGGGAAATGTGCAAAGAGATATTGTGTAGCGCCGCTTCATCTTGTCCTGGATAAGTAAAGGACACATCGCGAAACTCGATCTCGCCTCGGATATCCGGGCGGTGAATAAAGGCAGCAGCATCTGGACGCTCAACCGGTTGCGCCATGAGTTTATCCAGCGTAACGAGCGCCATTTGGGCATTTTGATATTGCAATAACAAACCAACCGCTTGTGTTAACGGCATGATGGCGCGCCCTCCCAGCATCGTCACCGAGATCAAGCCACCCATGGTTAGCTCATGAGCCTGGATCATATAAACGCCAGCGATAATGAGAAGCACATTAACGATTTGCGTAATAGTCGCGGCACCATTTGTTACTGACGCTGAGAGCAGGCGAGACTGCGCCCCAGTTCGCGCCAAAAAGGCCGAAGATCGCTCCCATTTATTTTGCACTACCCCCTCTGCACCCTGAGTTTTAATTGTTTCCAAAGCAGTCAAGCTTTCAATCAAAGAGGCGTTGCGCACGGCCATCGCACGGAAATTGGTTTCTGCCAGTTCGTGCATTCTGTGCTGAATAATATAGGCATAGACGATACCGACGATCAAACCGACGATAGGAATCAGCGCCAAAGGCCAAGCGACAAACATGATGGCAATCAGAAAAATGCTGGCAAAAGGAAGATCGATGAGCGCTGTCACGGTTGCGGAAGCGATAAAATCGCGTACAGATTCAAACGAACGTAGACTTGCCGAGAAGGAACCGACAGATGCCGGGCGCCCCTCTAAACGCATGCCTAGAACACGCTCCATAATCAGAGCAGAGAGCTTGACGTCAATGCGAGCGCTCGCCAGATCAATAAAGTGTCCACGCAACAAGCGCACCACATAATCCATGCAGATGACGAGTGAGACGCCCAAAGCCAGCATCCATAAAGTCTCAATCGCATTATTCGGCACCACGCGATCATAGACATTCATCGAAAACAAGGGCATGACTAACGCGAACATATTGATCAAGAAGGCGGCACCGATCACATCACGGTATAAACCCGCTTGCTCAAGCAAGGCGCCCCAGAACCAGTGACGTTGCAGCAACTTCTTAATCTCTGGAGTGCGCGAATCGAAGCTAAAACGTGGCCTAGCAAACACAGCAACGCCTAGGTAGCGCTCTTTCAACTCAACACGCGACAAAGATGTTTCGCCCTGCCCGGTTTCAGGATAGAGCAAGCGCGCCATATCACCAGCTTCATTCCAACCCAGCAATACGCATGCCTGATCCCCCTTGAGCAATAGAACAACTGGCAATAAAGCCGTGTCGATATTATCCAAAGGACGACGCACAATTTTGCTCGACAAACCAGCACGAGCCGCAGCACGCGCGAACAAGGATGGCGTCAAACAACCTTTCTCAAGCGGAAGCCCTGCGGATAATGCGGCACGGGTACTGGGTCTGCCATGCAAGTGAGTCAACTCAACCAAGCAATCGAGGAGAGGATCGTGATGCAACAAGTCCTCACGCATCCCAGCAATAAACTTATGCTTGGGCTCTACTACGGGCGGCGGTAGTGTTTGATCAGAGGGGTTCACAGCCTTAGTTCCATTGTGTGGGGTATCTAGTGATCATCTTTATTTAGTTGCTGATGACACTGCGATTGAGTACTTACCTATCGTATTTTCTGGGCAAGTACTGTGCTTACAGCTCAACACTGTACACAAAGTTTTCTATTAGATAAAGCACTCCATAAAGTTCGTATAATACATTGATAGATAATGTATATTTCGTTTTTTATTTTTCGCTTTAATGAGGCTCTAAGTGGCGCGACCCGATAACGATAATTTTTTACGTGCTTTGCTCAAAGAACCGACGACACACACGCCAGTATGGCTAATGCGGCAAGCAGGGCGTTATTTACCAGAGTATGGCGTGACGCGTCGCAAGGCAGGCAATTTTCTAAGCCTGTGCAAAACCCCAAGCCTGGCTTGTGAGGTCACGCTGCAACCCCTTGCCCGCTATAAATTGGACGCTGCAATTCTATTTTCGGACATACTGACCATCCCCGACGCTATGGGTCTAGGTCTTTATTTCACGGAAGGCGAAGGGCCTAAATTTGAGCACCCCCTGCGCAACGAAACAATGATTCGCGCTTTAAAAGCGCCTGATCCTGACGTACACCTGCGCTATGTGATGGATGCAGTATCTGAAATTCGCCGAGCTTTGCACAACTCGCTACCTCTAATCGGCTTTTCGGGTAGCCCGTATACACTCGCCTGCTACATGGTTGAAGGTGCTTCTAGTAGCGACTATCGGCATATCAAAACCATGCTCTATGATCGACCTGATTTGCTACACCATATTTTGTCGGTGACTACAGAATCTGTGATTTCTTATCTGAACGCGCAAATTGAGTCTGGTGCTCAAGCGGTAATGATTTTTGACTCCTGGGGCGGCAATTTATCGACTGCCGCTTACCACGAGTTCTCTCTGCCTTATATGGCACGGATTGTGGCGAGCTTAAGCAAAGAACGCGACGGAGAACCAATCCCTTCGATTGTTTTTACCAAAGGTGGGGGCTTATGGCTGGAATCAATTGCTGCGACGGGCTGCAATGGCGTCGGACTTGACTGGAGCATTGATTTAGCGGAAGCACGACGACGGATCGGACAGCAAGTAGCTTTGCAGGGCAATCTCGATCCCGGCGTTCTGTTTTCGTCGCCCGATAAAATCATCAGCGAAACAAAAAGAGTGCTCGATAGCTACGGGTCAGAAAACACAGGTCATGTTTTTAATCTTGGGCACGGAATCTCACAATTCACACCGCCAGAGCATGTAACGAGTCTAATAGACACCGTACATGAATACAGCAAGTCATTGCGCCTGACAAAAGAGAAATGCTAACGGCCAATTGCCATCTTTTGCCCCGAGCAATCCCTGAACACCTAGCTTTTGCGCTCCCCTTTCGGCACATTCGTTTATGCCGTAACTTGCAATTGCACCCTTTCAACAACTGCTGTCCACAGAAAACGCCTCCGGCTTTGTGCGAGACTGTTTTAGCAGTGCTTTTCATCTCGAGACAAGCGCTTTTTTTTGTTGACTTATGCACAGAACAAGCTATTCGTTTAACAAAATCTAACAAGTTCTTTTTAAATCAGCAACATGATCATAAGCCATTGATTATTTTAAAATAAAACAGTGCCTCATTTTCAGTCAAAGTAAGCAAACCCCTTGCTGGGCGAGCTTTCTATGCAAAATTATTGCGTTCATCCACAGAGTTATCCACAGAAAATGTGGGCAAGACAAAAACTGCTAACGTCAATCTCCGAGAATTGGCACAAGCTTCCAAGACTAATTCGGTTCATCAGATAAGCATCATGCGCGCAGCATTCACATTAAAAACAAAGCGCGAAACAAAACACCTGAACAAAGAAAATGGCTATAAGAAAGCAAAGCAAAAACAAGGTGTTTTCGCTTGAAAAGCGAATAAAAGAACACTCGTGCGAGCAAAAACTGATTCCGTCTTTGCTCGCTACAGCGCTGTTAGATACCCACAGAAATTAGGTAGTTGATGCGTATCGTCTCTGTTGCACTTGACCTCCCAATCCGCCGCTTATTTGATTACGCGATACCGGAAGGCTGGAAATTATCTCAGGCTGACCTTGGGCGCCGCGTCAGGGTTCCATTTGGTCGACAAAGCAAAATAGGCATCATCGTTAATTTATTGCGTGAAAGCGCATTAGCGCCCACTAAGCTAAAACTACTTGAGGAAGTTCTAACTGATCTACCCGCCTTACCAGCTGAGTGGTTCGCATTGACCCAGTTTTGCTCTAGCTACTATCAAGCACCTTTAGGCCAGGTCATGCTGTCAACTTTGCCAATCCCTTTTCGGCGCACGCACTCCCCTAAGAAGACGCGACAGCATAAAGACTCATTGGGCAAAACAGCGAAAAAAGCAGCGCCCACATTAACCACTGAGCAACGAGCAGTACTAGAAAGCATCGCTCAAAGTGGGCCAGGCTTTCACGCTTATTTATTACACGGCGTCACCGGAAGCGGAAAAACAGAGGTTTATCTGCGCCTGATTGCCTCAAGCTTAGCGTCGGAGCAGCAAGTATTGCTCTTAGTTCCCGAAATCAACCTCACACCACAGTTAGAAGAGCGTATCGCAAGCCGTTTTCCAGATGCTCAGCTAGTGAGTTTGCACAGCGACCTAACTGAAAGCAGACGCGCACGCCACTGGCGTTCGGCCTTTGAAGGCAAGGCCAGAATTATATTAGGTACGCGCTTGGCGATTTTTACGCCTCTACCAGACTTAGGGCTAATCATCGTAGATGAGGAACATGACAGCTCGTTTAAACAACAAGACGGCATTCGTTACTCAGCACGTGATATCGCCGTTTTTCGGGCAAAGCAACGCGACATCCCAATTGTGCTCGGTTCTGCAACGCCTTCCCTAGAAAGCTGGGCGAACGCCAACGAAGATCGAAGGCGTGTTCGTTATACCCTGTTGCACTTAGAGCAACGTGCGATAGCTCAAGCTCAATTACCGACTGTACGGTGTATCGATACACGACTTGAAAAACTCCAGAATGGTTTCTCTGCTGCTTTATTAACCGCGATCGAACAGCGTTTGCTTCGTGGCGAGCAAAGTTTAATTTTTCTAAATCGCCGTGGTTACGCCCCTGTTCTCGCCTGCGCTGCTTGCAGCTGGATATCGCGATGCCAGCGTTGCGCAGCCAATTTAGTGCTGCACTTAGCGGATCGACGCCTGCGTTGTCACCACTGTGGTTGCGAAAAAACGATTCCGTCATCCTGCCCAGACTGCGGCAATCAAGATGTACACCCTTTTGGGCGCGGCACACAACGCATTGAAGCTGTTTTAACCGAGCTTTTCCCAAAGGCGCGCATTCTACGTGTCGACCGCGACTCGGCCAAGAATCGCAAGCAGTGGGAAGCATTAGTTGAAAAAATCTATGCTGGACAGGCCGATATTTTGATCGGAACCCAAATGCTCGCCAAAGGCCATGACTTCCCAAAACTAACTTTAGTCGGTGCTTTGGCATCGGACTCGGCCTTATTTTCAGCGGATTGGCGCGCAGCCGAGCGTTTATTTTCTCAACTGATGCAAGTTGCAGGGCGTGCGGGACGCGCCGAATTGCCAGGCGAAGTATTGATTCAAACCGAATTCGCTAACCATCCCCTCTACGCCGCCTTAGTTCGCCACGACTATGCGAGCTTTGCCAAGCAGCAGCTCACAGAGCGCGCGCAAGCTGGCTTCCCGCCTTATTCTTATCAGGCAATGCTGCGTGCTGAAGCGCCGCACATGCGGGACGCGCTCTCCTTTCTCAATCTTGCCTGCAGCACCGTCCCAAGCACAGCGCATACGGAAGTCACGCTCTACGACGCGGTACCGATGAGGCTTGCACGACGAGCCGACTTTGAACGAGCGCAACTACTGGTCGAGTCCAGTTCGCGACACGCACTTCAACAATTTTTAGCAGAGTGGATGGAGATTCTGGAGCATCAGAAGACGCCTTCTCGTT
>JAZKFR010000040.1:0-8757 GCA_040386295.1 Pseudomonadota bacterium
CCCGATTGAAGACGCCGTCGAGAACATCACCCATTCTATTTGTACGCTCGAATTTGAGGATCAGCGTCCTTTCTACGATTGGCTGCTCGAACGCTTGGCAGAAGGCGGTTTATTACAGCGCCCTCTGCCGCAACAAATTGAGTTTTCGCGTCTCAATCTAAGCTACGTCGTCCTTTCTAAAAGAAAACTAATTCAGCTAGTCGAAGAAAACCATGTTTCAGGCTGGGATGATCCACGCCTACCGACCCTGCTCGGCGCACGTCGTCGCGGCTATACGCCAGAAGGCTTCCATCTTTTTGCCGAACGCATTGGGGTTTCACGCGCCGACTCGCTGATCGATTACAGCGTCCTCGAGGACTGCATGCGCGAGGTCTTGAACGAATCAGCGGAACGTCGTGTCGCCGTCCTCAAGCCCCTCAAATTGATTATCGACAACTACCCGGCGGGGCAATACGAAGACTGTTGCGCGCCAAACCACCCGCTCAAACCCGAACTAGGCAAGCGTGCGATGCCCTTAGGTCGTGAACTTTGGATTGAACAAGATGACTTCATGGAAGTGCCCAGCAAGGGCTATCACCGTTTATCACCGGGCAATCGAGTGCGCTTACGGTACGCTTTTGTCGTCGAATGCGGCGCCTGCGAGAAAAACGAACAAGGTGAGGTGATTGCCGTTCATTGCACCTATTTCCCAGACTCCAAGAGCGGCACGCCAGGGGCTGACCTGTATAAGGTCAAAGGCAATGTGCACTGGGTTTCTGTGCCGCATAGCTACCATGCTGAAGTGCGTCTGTACGATCGTTTGTTTGCCCAAGCCGCACCAGGCGCTAAGCTCGCCAACACGGCGCCAGGCGCAGAACGTCATTTTTTAGAGGATCTCAATCCGCATAGCAAACACAGCGTGCGCGCTTGTTTGGAACCCGCTTTGCGCGACGCCAAGGCAGAACAGCGCTTCCAATTTGAGCGCCATGGTTACTTTGTCGCTGACCGCATAGACTCACAAGCCGGTGCGCCGGTTTTCAATCGTACCGTGACGCTGAAAGACTCCTGGGCTAAAGCTGGGGGTAACACGCCATGATCGTAAGCAAACAGCACATTGGCTTACGATCAGCCACAGCCCGCGCAACAGCAGACTCTACCCAAAAATCATGACTTTTACACAAATGCTGAGCCAGGCATGGCAAGCGCGCAATACGCTACTTTGCGTTGGACTGGACCCCGATCTGAGCAAATTTCCTGACTCGCTGCATGGGCATACTGCTTCTGAATCCGTGATTTTTGAGTTCTGCAAAACCATTGTGGATGCAACTGCTGATTTAGTTTGCTGCTTCAAACCGCAAATCGCTTACTTCGCCGCACAAAACGCAGAAGACCAATTGAGCGCTCTGATTGAACACATTCACAGCAAGCACCCAGGCATCCCCGTCATTTTAGACGCCAAGCGTGGCGACATTGGCAGCACCGCAGAACAGTACGCCATCGAAGCCTTCGAACGTTTTAAAGCAGACGCAGTCACCGTCAATCCTTATATGGGCAAGGACTCAGTCACGCCTTATCTGGCTTACCCAAGTAAGGGCGTTATTCTGCTCTGCCGAACATCCAACCCCAGCGGCTCTGATTTTCAGACGCTGACGCTAGCAGACGCGGCGAACGATCGCCCTATCGGCGCGCGCAAGCACAGTGAAAAACTCTACGAATACATCGCTCGAACTGTCGCGCACGAGTGGAATGATCAGGGTCAGTGCGGACTTGTCGTCGGCGCCACCTGTCCAGAAGAAATTGCGCGTGTCCGCCAGTTAGTGGGCGATTTGCCGCTGCTGGTTCCCGGCATCGGCGCACAGGGCGGCGATATTCAGGCAACAGTGCGCGCAGGACAAACCGCCAACGGTACTGGCTTAATGATCAATTCATCGCGCGCGATTCTCTACGCCAGCCAAGGCGAAGACTATGCTGAAGCTGCACGCCGCGTGGCACAAACAACACGGGACGCGATTAACCAGTATCGAATTGTCGGATTGGCGCGGCAACAAACGAGCACAGCACATGATTGACGGCAAACGGACAAAACCGCTAAAATAATTCCCGATTAGTTCACTCAACTATTAGCTTATCAACCGAATCACTCACACACTACCGAGGCCTCAAAATGGATGTCCAAGCACTGATCAAAGAACAAGTAAATAGCAACCCGATCACCCTTTACATGAAGGGCACACCACAATTCCCACAGTGTGGTTTCTCTGCCACGGCCATTCACATTCTCAAGAACTGCGGCGCTTCTAATTTTTTCACCATCAACGTGCTAGAAAATCCAGAGATACGCAATGGAATCAAGGAATTCGCCAACTGGCCAACGATTCCACAACTTTATGTTAACGGGGAATTTATTGGCGGCTGCGACATCATGCGTGAAATGCATCAAAGCGGCGAAATGCAGAAGTTGTTAGCTGAAGTGGTCAGCAAGTAATCACGACGAACCACGATTGGCTTGAGCTAAGTCCAGTAAAGCGCGTGCAACAAAAAAAGCAAAGGCTCTAAACTCGCCTCACTCGAGCCTTTTGCGCTTGCTGGTGCATATCTTCAGTAGTGCCATTGCATAGTTTTTTACCGCCTGTTGCCTTGTCAACAAAAGAAATTTCCGCCTTGCTGCTCTACCAAGGAAAGTAGAAATGACGAACGAAACCGAGGAAAGCAGTACGGAGCCTGCCAAGGAACAGGAACAAGCCGAAGAAAAACCAGCGTCAAGCGAAGCCCCCCCACCTGCTTCCCAGTCAACAACGGATACCGCCACAGAGACAGAGGCTCCGCCACCAAAAAGGCTAGATCCTTTGCTGATTATTTTGCTGATCACCGTACTCGGCATTCTCTTTGTGCTGAGTTCTGGCAGCGCCGTTTATCTTTATGCTTTAAACAAGCGTCTGAATACTCAGATCGTTGAAGCACAGAGCGAAGCAAAGAAAAAAACGCTTTTGATCAGCACGCATCAGGACAAAATTGACGAGCTCTCATCAAACATTGAGTCACTGCAAGCGAAACTAGACTCGGCTTTGGCAAAAAGTGATAGCGAAAGCTGTACCGTAGCCGCCGCAGAATCAAGCAGTAGCGAGCAGAATCCTGCGGATAATAGCGGGAACGTGGCGCCAAAAACGGAAGAAGCAGCGCAAGCGAAAAACGAGCCGGAGAAAAGCAAGACAGAGGGCAAAACAGAGGAAAAGGCAAAAACAGATTCAGCATTCACCAAGCCAGCACTGGCGAAACCCGAACCCAGCACCAAATCTCAGCGTTTAGATTGCGACGTCACTGGAAAGCCACCGGCAGAGCAGGTGGAGACTTTGAAGCGTTGTGTCAACGCAATGGAGAGTAGAAGAAACTGAAGTTTTGACCTAGTTAGAGGCTCTCAGCCCCCATTTCAGTCGAAACAAAAAAAACATCAAGGCAACAAACATCAAGACAACTCGTCGCCAAGCAGCTTGGCGAGTTCGAGCATGGTCAAAACAAGTCTAGCGCGACGCTCTGCGCTGAGCGTTGACCTCCACTAGCCGTGCATTAGCAAAAAACGCAGACAGCAGAAAAACTAAGCAGCCAGCGCCTTGATCTGTGCTGAAAGACGACTCTTGTGACGCGACGCCTTATTTTTGTGAATAATTTTCTTATCGGCAATACGATCAAGAATCGAAACAGACTCACGAAAAATGCTTTGAGCAGCCACTTTGTCGCTGGCGAGAATCGCCTTTTGCACGCGCTTGAGCGCGGTACGCAAAGTAGAGCGCAGGCTAGCATTATGAGCACGTTGCTTGACGGTTTGGCGAGCACGCTTGCGGGCTTGTGCGCTATTGGCCATGAAGTTATTCCTAAACGAATAGATTAGTCGAAAGGGCGCGATTATACCGACTGTCATCGCTCAGCGCAATAGCCCTCATCCGGCGCAAGATGCTTGAAACACCCTAGTCATCAGACAAAAAACCACGCCCTTGCGCTGCTGCAAAAAACAGCTCACGCCAGCAGCAGGAACGATTTTTTAAGCGCCGACAAGGTCTGTCCTGGCGTCGCCATAGCGCCCAAAAACGCATTCTTTTGCCGCAAAAGCTACTGAAAACCATGCAAAAAGTGGTATGGTTTCGCTTTTTTGTGCCGCTGCCTTAATAGGTATTGTTGGCGCCCGCCAAAGCCATACGAAAAGTACTTGTTTATTTACATAGAGTTAGCAGCTCGACCCCTCTTATTAAAACTTCAAATTCAGCAGGAAAACTCAAGCGATGAACCATTACGTAATCAGTCTTGATCAATTGCGCATGACCGATGTCGAACAAGTCGGTGGCAAAAACGCCTCTCTCGGCGAAATGATCAGTCAATTAGCGCACGCTGGGGTTCGCGTCCCGGGTGGTTTTGCCACGACGGCGCAAGCCTACCGTGATTTCCTCGCCTACCAAGGCCTGGACGAGCGCATCAAAACGGCTTTAAGCACACTCAACATCGACGACGTCAATGCCCTAGCGGCCTGTGGCAAGCAGATCAGACAATGGATTGTCGACACGCCTTTCCCAGAGCAACTCAACGCAGCGATTCGCCAACATTATGAAAAATTAGTTGCCGAATCTTCGAGCGATATGTCCTTTGCTGTGCGTTCATCAGCCACAGCTGAAGACCTGCCAGACGCCTCGTTTGCCGGGCAACAAGAAACCTTCCTCAACATTGAGGGCTTAGACAACATCCTGTACGCGATGAAAGAAGTGTTCGCCTCGCTATACAACGATCGCGCGATTGCTTACCGCGTGCACAAAGGCTTCACACATCACGAAGTAGCCTTATCGGCGGGCGTACAACGCATGGTTCGCTCAGACACCGGTGCGGCTGGGGTCATGTTTACGCTGGATACCGAATCCGGTTTCCGCGACGCTGTCTTCGTCACGGCCTCTTACGGCCTCGGCGAGACCGTCGTTCAAGGCGCGGTCAACCCTGACGAATTTTATGTACACAAACCGATGCTCGCTGCCGGCAAGCACGCTTTGATTCGCCGCAACCTAGGCTCAAAACTGATCAAAATGGTTTTTTCTGCCGAAAAAACAGCGGGCAAATCGGTCACGACAGTTGATGTCGCGGCGGCAGAACGGCAACGCTTTTCGCTCAACGACGCCGAAGTGCACGAACTGGCGCGTTACGCCGTGATCATTGAGCAACACTATGGCCGACCGATGGACATCGAGTGGGGTAAAGACGGTCGTGATGGCAAGCTCTACGTTCTGCAAGCACGCCCAGAAACAGTCAAATCGCAGGAAAGCAGCGAGCAGTTATCGCAAAAATTCACGCTCAAATCCTTCTCAAAAATGCTCGCGTCTGGACGTGCGATTGGGCAGAAAATCGGCTGCGGCCCGGTGCGTATCGTGCGCGACCCACGCGATATGGACAAAGTCCAACCGGGCGACGTACTCGTCGCCGACATGACCGACCCCAACTGGGAGCCGGTCATGAAACGCGCGGCGGCGATTGTCACCAATCGTGGCGGACGCACCTGCCATGCAGCGATCATCGCGCGCGAACTCGGCGTCCCCGCAATTGTGGGCTGCGGCGACGCAACTGAAACGCTCAACGAAGGCGAAATCGTCACCGTTTCTTGCGCTGAAGGCGACACCGGCAATGTCTACCGTGGCAAGCTCAATTACGAAATAAGCGACCGCGAAATCAAAACGCTGCCAGAAATTCCGGTCAAGATCATGATGAACGTTGGCAACCCTGAACTAGCCTTCGAGTTCTCACTGTTACCCAACGCCGGGGTCGGCTTAGCGCGCGTTGAATTCATCATCAACAACGTCATCGGCATCCACCCTAAAGCCATCCTTGAACTAGATCGCCAACCGGCTTCGCGACGCGAAGAAATTGAGCGCCGCGCGCGCGGCTACGACAGCCCCAAAACCTTCTTTGTTGAGAAATTAGCCGAAGGCATCTCCACCATCGCGGCCGCGTTCTGGCCTAAGCCGGTGATCGTTCGCCTATCTGACTTTAAATCGAACGAGTACCGCAAACTGATTGGCGGCGACGTGTACGAGCCGGAGGAAGAAAACCCCATGCTCGGCTTCCGTGGCGCCTCACGCTATATCGCCGAAAGCTTCCGCGAGTGCTTTGCGATGGAATGTCGCGCCATCAAAAAAGTCCGCGAAGAAATGGGCTTAAGCAATGTCGAAGTCATGGTGCCCTTCGTGCGCACCGTGGCTGAAGCGGCAGCCGTAGAGGCTTTGCTGGCCGAACACGGATTGAAGCGTGGCGAACACAGCCTAAAACTCATCATGATGTGCGAAATCCCCTCGAACGCCCTGTTAGCCGAAGCCTTCTTGCAGCATTTCGACGGCATGTCGATCGGCTCCAACGACCTCACCCAACTGACCCTCGGCCTCGACCGCGATTCAGGTCTGGTCGCTGCCCTGTTCGACGAACGCGACCCCTCAGTCAAAGCCTTGCTGAGCATGGCCATCGCCGCTTGCCGCAAACAAGGAAAATATGTCGGAATCTGCGGACAAGGTCCGTCTGATCATCCCGATTTGGCCGAATGGTTGATGCACGAAGGCATTAACAGCATTTCGCTCAATCCCGATACGGTGATTGATACTTGGTTGCATCTATCGACCAAGCAAAATAAGCACTAAGCGGCAGGCCAGCACCCTGCTCCCTCGCGCTGAGCAAAGCGCGCAGCGAACAGGGTGCTGAACAGCTCTGGCCTTACGCAGTCTAAACACCTCGAATGGCACCCTGACACGGGATCAGACCCGCTCTCCAACACCCCACTGCTCAAACCTCACTGTTGCCTACGCCTACCTTCGCAACGAGCACGCCGCCACGCCGTGGCAGTGTCCCCTGAGCCGCACGCTAGCGTTTGCCGAAAACCAAAGTGCGCGGCAGCGCGCCCACAAGCTGTCCGGCGTAAAAACAGCTGCTGCTTGAGCAAAACCCCTATAATCCCGCCTCTCTTTAACCGTTTTTCGCTACAAAATCTGCAACGCAGAGTCTGAAGATGTCATCAACAAGCAAACTCATTGTGCGTCGCGGTCATCAACAGCGTGCGGCCAGCCCTACCGTGCTGACGATTGGCAATTTCGACGGATTACACCTAGGGCATCGCGCTTTACTAGAGCGCCTAACGCGACAAGCCCAAGTAGACAATTTGCCCGCCACCGTCCTAACCTTTGAACCGCACCCGCGCGCGTTTTTTATGCCCAGCTCAGCGCCGCCGCGCTTATCAACGCTGCGTGAAAAACTCGAATTGATCGCCGACGATGGAGTTCAACTCGCCTACGTGTGCCACTTCAACCGCCAGTTTGCGGCCTTATCTGCTGACGAATTTATTGAAAAAATACTGGTCGCTACGCTGCGCGTTCATCATTTGATGATTGGCGACGACTTCCGTTTTGGCGCTCAACGTCAAGGTGATTTTGCCCAATTGCAAGCGGCCAGCAAGCGTTTCGGCTTCACGGTTGAAGCCATGAACAGCGTTTCCCTAGACGGCGAACGCGCCTCTAGCTCTGCGGTTCGTGCAGCACTGGCGAGCGGACGCTTAGCCCACGCAGCGCGCTTGCTCGGACGCGCCTATTCAATTGACGGACGTGTCGTACGCGGCGCACAACTGGGCAGACAGCTTGGCTTTGCAACCGCCAATATCCGCAGCAAACACGAACGCATGCCGCTACTAGGCGTCTTCGCTGTGACCGTGCATGGCCTCAGCTGCGGAGTCGTATGCGGCGTGGCCAACCTTGGCTTTCGACCCAGCCTAGGTCAACACGACAAACGTCCGCTGCTTGAAGTGCATTTACTCGACTTTGACGCAGACATCTATGGCGCCCATCTCAACGTCCGCTTTCTGCACAAACTACGCGAAGAAATGAAATTTCCCAGCCTAGAGGCGCTCAAAGCGCAAATTGCCGAGGATGTTATGGCCGCACAGGCTTTTTTTCACAACACCTCGGGGCAAGCCATGCCCACTGACTCCACCCCAATCTCCCTCTGAGTTCGCACCATGCCCGATTACAAACACAGCTTAAACCTCCCCGAAACGCCCTTTCCCATGCGCGGCGATCTCGCCAAGCGTGAGCCAAAATGGCTGGCTGAATGGCAGGCACAAGCGCTTTACCAAAAAATCCGAGCCGTAGCCAAAGGCCGTCCGCGCTTTGTTTTACACGATGGCCCCCCCTACGCCAACGGCGATATTCATATCGGCCACGCAGTCAACAAAATCTTGAAAGACATCATTATCCGCGCCAAAACCCTCTCTGGTTTTGACGCGCCTTACGTGCCCGGCTGGGATTGTCATGGCTTGCCGATCGAGCATCAGATCGAAAAACTGCACGGCAAACACATCCCCAGCGAACAAGTGCGCGCCCTATCGCGCAGCTTCGCCGCCGAACAAGTGACGCGCCAGAAAAAAGACTTCATCCGGCTCGGCATCTTGGGCGACTGGGATCAGCCCTACCTGACGATGAACTACCAAACCGAGGCAGACGAAATTCGCGCCTTGGGCAAAATATGGGCACAGGGCTACCTCTATCAAGGCTTAAAGCCGGTCAATTGGTGCCTGGACTGCCACTCGGCGCTAGCCGAAGCTGAGGTCGAATACGAAGACAAGAACTCCCCCGCAATTGACGTAGCATTTGCGCTTAGCCCAGACAGCGAGCAGCAAGTTGCACAGGCTTTTGGCTTAAAGCAGGCGCCCAAGACGACGTTTGCCGTCATCTGGACAACCACGCCCTGGACGCTCCCCGCCAATGAAGCCGTCAG
>JAZKFR010000041.1:0-16553 GCA_040386295.1 Pseudomonadota bacterium
CCTTCCGCGCGCTGATTGAGCAACATCCAGAACGCTATATTGCCCAACCGACCTTAGCGCTATCGGCCTGCCCTACTTTTGTCGAGAGCGGCATCGCACCACGCCACATCGATTTACGTCCGTTTGTCCTCTCTGGCAAAACGATCTCAGTCGTTCCTGGCGGCTTAACCCGCGTTGCTTTGCGTGATGGATCTTTGGTCGTCAACTCATCACAAGGCGGAGGAACCAAGGACACCTGGGTTTTACGCAGCTAGCTTGCTGACGCATGCACATCTCATCAAAAATAACTCAGAGCACGAGCACAATCGCACAATCGCACAATCAGCCTGCCAGGCTCATAACAACCAAGCCTCAATAGAACGAGCGCGGCTTAAAGCAATACCAAAACAAAAGCTGAGCAAGAGCACCTAGGATCAGCCACACAAAATGAAGACAAAACCATGTTAAGTCGAACCGCAGACCACTTATTTTGGATGGCGCGTTATATAGAACGCGCCGAAAACACCGCGCGTATGCTGGACGTGACGCACCAGATGTCTCTCTTGCCGCAATCCGATGCGCAAGCCGAGAGCCATTGGGCGGCACTCCTCGGCATCACGGAATTACGCAGTTTGTTTGAACAGCACTACAGCGTCTTGAGTGCAGCGAACGTACTCGAATTTATGGTCTGGGATTTAGGCAATCCTTCCAGCATTTACAACTGCCTGCGCGTCGCGCGCGAGAACGCGCACGCTGTGCGGGGCCGGCTGACCACCGAGGTCTGGGAAATGCATAACGCAACCTGGCTGGAGTTGCAGCAACTGGCGCGTAGCCACCGCGCGCAACAAGATGCTGACGCAGACATTAGCCCTTTTTTTGACTGGGTAAAATTTCGCTCGCACCTCTCGCGCGGCGTCACCATCGGCACCATGCTCAAAGACGAGGCGTTTTACTTTATTCGGCTAGGCACTTTTTTTGAGCGCGCTGACAACACAGCACGCATTTTGGACGCGCAATACCACGCGCTAGCGCAACAAGGACAGCACACGCAAAAAGCAGCCTTGCCTAACGGCGTAGAAAGACGGGTCAACCCCGATCGCTCGCTAGACAGCAACCCGCATCGCGACTTCTACCATTGGAACGCGCTTTTACGTTCAGTCTCGGCTTTTGAAATTTACCGCCGCGTTTACCGCGACGTGATCATTCCTGAGCGCATCGTCGAGCTGCTGATTCTGCGCGCTGACATGCCACGCTCCTTGCTCGCCTGCCTACAAGAAGTCGTCAGCAATCTAGCCAGCGTACAAAACCATCACTCCGCCGAAACCCAGAGACGCGCCGGTCTGTTGCAATCAGAACTACAGTTTGGTCGCGTCAACGACATTCTCGAAACCGGCTTGCACGCCTACTTAACCCGCTTCTTAGAACGCATACACGACCTCGGCATCCGCATCAGCCAGGACTTTTTGTTGCCACAGCAGGACGTCTAATGCCAACTCGCATTAAAGCCGGCGCTGTGTCGCGTTATTGATTTATTGATTCATTGATTCATTGATTTCGCCTTGCCTTGCTACGGCAAGGACTAATAAGAATCAAAGCTGAACAATCAAACCTTCACTCGCATCAATCGTTGCTGCTCCATCTTCCAGTCACGTTCTTTTTCCGCTTCGCGTTTATCGTGTTGCTTCTTACCTTTGGCCAAGCCAATCTCGACTTTAATTCTGCCCTTGAGGTAATGCAGGTTAATCGGCAACAAAGTGTAGCCAGCACGCTCAACCTGCCCGATCAACTTATTGATTTGCTTACTATGCAGCAATAGCTTGCGGGTACGAATCGGGTCTGGATGAACGTGCGTAGAGGCATCTAGCAGCGGCGAAATGTGCATGCCAAAAATAAACAACTCGCCGTGGCGGATCAAGACATAGGACTCCTTGATATTGGCTCGGCCAGCGCGGATTGATTTAACCTCCCACCCTTCAAGGACGATCCCTGCTTCGATCCGCTCTTCGACGAAGTAGTCGTGAAAAGCTTTTTTATTCGCAATGATGCTCATGTCAGATTGATCTATCGTTCTTATCGTTTTACTTGCTGTTTAACCAGGCTCAACACTCGCTCGGGTAAGCCCCGGCTGAAGTGCTAAAATCGGCGATTCTACAGGATTAGAGACGCATAGCGAGGTGCGGCAAAAACATGGCATTAGTTGAAAAATCAGTCTTAATTGAGCACTCAGCCGAGCAAATGTTCGATTTAGTCGATCACATTGAAGCTTACCCACAGTTTCTTCCCTGGTGCAGCAAGGCGGTTCTGCTTTGTCGCGACGACACAAAAACAGTCGCCACTTTGCACATCGCCTACCTCGGCGTTAAATCTTCGTTCACCACCGAAAACGCTAAAACCCGTCCATTGTCGATGAATATCAAATTATTAGAGGGCCCGTTTCGTCGCCTAGAAGGTTTTTGGCACTTCAAACCTTTGCACGAAAACGCCTGCAAGGTTGAGTTTCGCCTGTCTTACGAATTCTCAAGCAAAGTTTTTGAGAAGGTGATCGGCCCCGTTTTTAACCAAATCGCGCGCACCTTTATCGAATCTTTTGTCCGCCGCGCGGCAAGCATCCGCACACCAGAACAACAGCCGACTCAACCATGACTGAACGACTCCGCATTGAGTTTGTTTATGCCCTGCCACAAGAACAGGAAGTGATCAATCTAGACTTGCCGCTCGGGAGCACAGTACAGCAAGCCTTGGATGCCTCAGGCGTGCTGCAAAAATACCCAGAGATCGATTTGGCGCAACACGGGTTGGGAATCTTCTCGAAGAAGGTAAAAGCAGAAACAATTTTGCGTGATCGTGACCGTGTTGAGCTATATCGCCCTTTACCAGCTGATGCGAAGACCTTACGCCACCAGCGCGTGGCAAACATCAAGAAGCTGAAACAAGAAGCCAACAAAAGCGCGCAAAAAAGGCCTAAGCAAAGTTCAAACTCAGGCTGATTCGCCGCTCTTACTTACACTGACTCTTCACCGCCTGGCGTGTTCTAGCTATTTCTTGTTCGCGTGGCGCTCCGTCCTCTAAATACGCACGCTCACCTTGTTCGCTTCTAACCTGAACGCGATCTCCGTTTTCTAAGCCGAGCAGCTGCATCTTCAGAATCTCGCAATTTTTTTGGCTTTGCGCACTCAGCGCTGCATCTGCTTTTGCCTTCTCAGAACGCTCTTGTGTTTCGCGCAAACGTTTACGAAAAGCCAGATCTTGATCGGCTAAGGTTTTTTTAGGCGCTGCATTCGTTGCGCTATTCGTTGCCGTATTGGACGCAGCGCCGTCACTAGGAATGACCCTGTTCTCTTGCTTTAGAATCCTTTGCACCTTACCCACAGGCGGTTTGTCAGACATATTTGTCGCGCCGTGATCATCTTTCCATTGATAGATTTGCGCGTGGCTCAAGCTACTAAAAAGAATAACTGCGATAGTAAAAACATAGTGTTTCATGGTCGTCTCGGTATAATGTTGGTTTGTCATTTTGGATCGGGAAATATGCTGCGTTTAATCCAAAAAGGGCTGACTTTCGACGATGTGCTCCTCGTTCCTGCCCACTCTGCCATTTTGCCGCGTGATGTCAGCCTAAAAACCCATCTGACTCGCCATATTACCCTCAATATCCCGCTTGTATCAGCGGCAATGGATACGGTTACCGAGGCTAATTTAGCGATTGCGCTCGCCCAAGAAGGCGGCATCGGGATTGTGCACAAGAACCTCACGCCCGAACGTCAAGCCTCTGAAATATCCAGAGTCAAACGCTTTGAATCGGGCATCTTAAAAGACCCGATTACGATTCCGCCGAGCATGTCAGTACGCGAAGTCCTTGCCTTGACTCGGCTGCACCGAATCTCCGGCGTCCCCGTACTCGATGGCCAACAGGTAGTCGGCATCGTCACCAACCGCGACCTACGCTTTGAAACCAACTTAGATCAACCGGTTAGCAACATCATGACGCCGCGCGATCGCTTAGTCACGGTCAAAGAAGGCGCCTCGGTTGAAGAAGGCAAAGCCTTAATTCACCGTCATCGGCTAGAGCGCGTCCTGGTCGTTAACGACCAGTTTGAGCTGCGCGGCCTGATTACCGTCAAAGACATCATCAAAACAACAGAACACCCCAGCGCGAGCAAAGACGCCTCCGGTCGGCTGCGTGTCGGCGCTGCGATTGGCGTTGGCTTTGGCACCGAAGAACGCGCCACCTTGTTGGCTGAAGCCGGCGTCGACGTACTCGTGGTAGATACCGCACACGGACACGCCCAAGGCGTT
The DNA here is from genome assembly GCA_040386295.1 of Pseudomonadota bacterium. Lineage (GTDB taxonomy): Bacteria > Pseudomonadota > Gammaproteobacteria > Burkholderiales > Rhodocyclaceae > JAZKFR01. Next base: position 4,276 of record JAZKFR010000041.1, read on the forward strand.
TTAGACCGAGTACGCTGGGTCAAACGCAACTTCCCGCATGTTGAAGTGATCGGCGGCAACATTGCCACTGCGGACGCCGCACGTGCCTTGGTCGATCACGGCGCAGACGGCGTCAAAGTCGGCATCGGTCCCGGTTCGATCTGTACGACACGGATTGTCGCCGGCGTCGGCGTGCCGCAAATTATGGCGATTCAAAACGTCTCTGAAGCCCTCAAAGGCAGCGGAGTGCCCATGATCGCCGACGGCGGTATTCGTTACTCTGGCGACATTTCCAAAGCCATCGCAGCCGGCGCCAACGCCGTCATGCTCGGCGGCTTATTCGCCGGAACCGAAGAAGCACCAGGCGAAATCGAGCTGTTTCAAGGCCGCTCGTACAAATCGTATCGCGGCATGGGCTCAATCGGCGCGATGGCGGCAGGAGCAGCGGATCGCTACTTCCAAGAAGCCACCGCAAAAGTCGAAAAACTAGTGCCCGAAGGCATAGAAGGTCGCGTGCCTTACAAAGGTTCCGTACTGGCGGTAATCCACCAACTGATGGGCGGATTGCGCTCCTCCATGGGCTACCTTGGCTGCGAAACAGTGAGCGCCATGCACGAACGTGCCGCCTTTGTCGAAATCACCGCCGCTGGCGTGCGCGAATCACATGTGCATGACGTGCAAATCACCAAAGAAGCGCCTAACTACCATATTGATTCCTAACTTAAATCGGTATGCAACCTGCATCACTCAGGGCGGTCGCTTGACCGCCCTGACTCATTCGACTCAGCGAAAGCCGCAAATATGATCCAGCAAAAAATACTCATCCTCGATTTTGGTTCGCAGGTTTCTCAACTGATTGCACGTCGCGTACGCGAACAACAGGTGTACTGCGAGCTCCATCCCTACACGGTTTCCGACGACTTTATTCGCGAATTTAAGCCACAAGGCATCATCCTTTCGGGCGGACCCAACTCGGTCTATCAAGCCGAAGAATGGCGCGCGCCCGAACTGGTTTTTCAACTCGGCGTACCGGTTCTAGGAATTTGCTACGGCATGCAAACGATGGCAGTGCAATTAGGCGGCAAAGTCGAAGGCGCGCACAAACGCGAGTTTGGCTACGCCGAAATGCGCGCACACGGCCACTCACGTTTATTTGACCGCGTGCAAGACCGCAGCAACGAGCAAGGCCACGGACTACTCGACGTTTGGATGAGTCACGGCGACAAGGTCACTGCCCTCCCCCCCGGCTTTCAAATCATTGGCAGCAACGAATCCACCCCAATTGCCGCAATGGCCGACGAAGCGCGCCAATTTTACGGCGTGCAATTTCATCCCGAAGTGACGCACACCACGCAAGGCGCCGAGATTTTCACCCGTTTTGTGCGCGACATCTGCCAGTGCCAAGCCGACTGGAGCATGCCCAACTACCTTGAAGAAGCCATCGCCACGATCCGCAGGCAAGTGGGCAACGAACACGTCATCCTCGGACTCTCCGGCGGCGTAGACTCTTCCGTTGCTGCCGCGTTGATTCATCGTGCGATTGGCGACCAACTCACCTGCGTCTTCGTCGACAACGGCCTATTACGGCTCAATGAAGCCGAGCAAGTGATGCGCATTTTTGCGCAAAATCTGGGCGTCAAAGTCGTCCATGTCGACGCCGCCAGCGTGTTTATGCAACAGCTCAAAGGCGTTGCCGACCCTGAGCAAAAACGCAAAATCATTGGCCGCGAATTTGTCGAAGTTTTCCAAGCCGAAGCGCAAAAAGTAGACAACGCACAATGGCTAGCTCAGGGCACGATCTATCCCGACGTCATCGAATCCGCCAGCGCCACAACGCAAAAAGCACACACCATCAAAAGCCATCACAACGTAGGCGGCTTACCCGAAACGCTCAAACTCAAGCTACTCGAACCCTTACGCGCCCTGTTCAAAGACGAAGTACGCAAACTAGGCGTTGCCCTTGGGTTACCGCCCGCCATGGTATACCGCCACCCATTTCCAGGCCCCGGCCTAGGGGTGCGCATTTTAGGCGAAGTAAAACCTGAGTTCGCCGAGCTACTACGCCGCGCCGATGCGATTTTCATCGAAGAACTGCGCAACACCGTAGACCCCGTCAGCGGCAAAAATTGGTACGAACTAACCAGCCAAGCCTTTGCTGTATTCCTACCCGTCAAATCGGTCGGCGTCATGGGCGATGGCCGCACCTACGAATACGTCGTCGCCCTGCGTGCGGTACAAACGCAAGACTTCATGACCGCACGCTGGGCACACTTACCGCACGAACTCCTAGGCCAAGTCTCAAATCGCATCATCAACGAAGTACGCGGCATCAACCGCGTAGTCTTCGATATTTCAGGCAAACCGCCGGCGACCATTGAGTGGGAGTGATCCCGCTTCTGTTTAGCAGCCTGCTGGGATTTGATGGGTTGTAGCAAAAAGATTGGGGAACGAGGGCGGTTTTTCTCGGTGTGCAAACGGAACGTGAAGTCATTCGCCTGACGATGTAATTGCTGTTTACCAGCGCGAACAAGCTTGACGAAAAAAGCGTCTACCGCAGCGTGTACGCCCGCACGGCGGGCACTGGCGGCGGCTGTCCGAGTCAGAGAAGTTCATCTACGGCAACGGCGTCAACACAGGGCCAAACCCAGATGCATACGTCGAGTTGTTCGGCCAGGAATACAACTTGATGTACTGCCAACCGAATCCGTCAGCACAGCGCCTGACATAACAACCGCTACGCAAGGGCAGACAAAGGCAGGCTTGATGAAACCCGTAAAACAACAAGACCAAAGCAACCTGAAATGGATCGCTGACTTCATCTGGAATATCGCCGACGACCGCCTGCGCGATGTTTACGTGCGCGGCAAATACCGCGACGTGATTCTTCCCTTCACCGTGCTGCGGCGGCTTGATGCCGTGCTGGAATCGACCAAGCAGGTCGTGCTGGAGTACAAAAAACTCCTCGATAAAGAGCAACTGGCCGAGCAAGACTGGGCATTGCGCACGGCCGCCGGACAGGCCTTCTACAACACCTCCGAGTTCACCCTCGCCACGCTGACCGCCAGTGGACAAGGCCAGCGCCTGCGCGACAACTTCGTTAATTACCTAGACGGCTTCTCGCCGAACGTTCAGGACATTCTGGCGAAATTCAAATTTCGCGACCAGATCCAAACGATGGTCGAGGCTGACATCCTCGGCCACCTGATCAATGACTTTCTCGATCCCGAGGTCAATCTCTCACCGCTGCCGGTCAAGGATGCGGATGGCCGAATCAAGCTGCCCGCGCTCGACAACCACAGCATGGGCACCGTGTTTGAAGAACTGATCCGGCGCTTCAACGAAGAGAACAACGAAGAGGCTGGTGAACACTTCACGCCACGCGACGTGGTGCAGCTCATGGCCAAACTGCTGTTCCTGCCGGTGGCTGAGAAAATCCAGTCAGGCACCTATCTGCTGTACGACGGCAGTTGCGGCACAGGCGGCATGCTGACCGTGGCCGAAGAAGTACTGCACGAGCTGGCCGCCAGCCACGACAAGGACGTATCGATTCACCTGTTCGGGCAGGAGATCAACCCCGAGACCTACGCCATTTGCAAAGCCGACCTGCTGCTTAAGGGCGAAGGTGACGAAGCCGAGAACATCGTCGGCGGCGCCGACAAGTCCACCTTGTCAGCCGACCAGTTCCGCTCGCGCGAATTCGACTTCATGATTTCCAACCCGCCTTACGGCAAAAGTTGGAAGACCGACCTCGAGCGTATGGGCGGCAAAAAGGCGTTCAGCGACCCGCGCTTCATCGTCAATCACGGCGGCGATGCCGAGTTCAAGCTCATCACCCGTTCCAGCGACGGGCAGCTGATGTTCTTAGTGAACAAGCTGCAAAAAATGAAGCACAACACGCCCAAACCAACCGACATTGGCAGCCGTATCGCACTGGTGCATAACGGCTCCGCACTGTTCACCGGTGACGCGGGTCAGGGCGAAAGCAACATCCGCCGCTGGGTGCTCGAGAACGACTGGCTCGAAGCCATCATCGCCTTGCCACTTAACATCTTCTACAACACCGGCATCGCCACCTACATCTGGGTGCTGGCCAATAAGAAGGCCGCCCACCGCGCTGGCCGCGTGCAGCTGATCGACGCCTCGCAGTGGTTTCAGCCCATGCGCCGCAACCTCGGCAAGAAAAACTGCGAACTGGCCGACGCCGACATTGCACGCATCCTTCAAGCCTACCTCGACCAGCCGCCCGCCGATGCCGAAGCCGAAGCCGCAAAGGCAGTGCCCGAAAGCAAGTGGTTCGACAACGCTGACTTCGGCTACTGGAAGATCACCGTCGAACGTCCGCTGCGCCTCAAAAGCCAGCTCAAACGCAGCGCCATCGAAAGCCTGCGCTTTGCCACCGGCGACGAAGCCCTGCGCAGCGAGATTTATGCCCAGCACGGCGAGACGCTGTACACAGCGTTCGCCAAGCTCAAGCCGGCAATCGAAGCGTGGCTCAAGGGTGACGACGGCGATGAGGATACCGACGACGAGTCGGACGACCTCAGTGACAGCGCCAAGGCGACCAAGAAGGCCGTGCCAGAAAAACGCCGCAAAAAATTGCTCGATCCCGCAACCTGGCTGCGCGACAAGACGCTGATGGAACTGGCCAAACTGGCGCAGCAAGAACTTGGCGATGGCGTGTTCGATAACCACAACGAATTTCGCGCGCGCTTTGACGCCACGATGAACGCGCACAGCAAGAAGCTCGGCGCACCCGAGAAAAAAGCCATCTATAAAGCAGTGAGCTGGCGCGACGAAACAGCAGCGCCGGTGATCGCCAAGCGCAGCAAGCTCAAGGCGCGCGAACAGCTTGAACCCGGCAAAATCAACCTGCGCGGCACCCACCTAGAAACCGTGGGCAAGGATCGCTGGTTGGTCGAATATGAGGCGGACGCTGATCTGCGCGACACCGAGCAAGTGCCGCTCAAGGAGCCCGGTGGCATCGAAGCCTTCTTCGCCCGCGAGGTGCTGCCCCACGCCCCGGATGCGTGGATCGCGATGGACGCGACCAAGATCGGCTACGAAATCTCGTTCGCGCGCTATTTCTACAAACCGACCCCGTTGCGCACGCTGGAGCAGATTCGCGCTGACATTCTCAAGCTGGAGGCGCAGACGGAAGGTTTGCTGCACAAAATTGTGGGGGGGATGTGATGTTGGCAACGAGCACATACCCGAACTACCAGCCGGTTCGCTCCCGATGGGTTAAGCGTGTGCCGGATCACTGGCGGCTCCTGCGTGCCAAGAACTTCTTACGGGAAATAGACGACCGCACGAAAACCGGTGAGGAAACTCTGCTGTCGATGCGTCAGCACCGTGGATTGGTTCCGCACAACGATGTTTCCGCGAAGCACATTGCCCCGCAGAATCTCATTGGCTATAAGAAGGCGCAGCCGGACGAACTGGTTTTGAATCGGATGCAGGCAGGCAATGCCATGTTCTTCCGTAATCGCCTGCTCGGGTTAGTCAGCCCGGATTACGCGGTATTTCGCCTGCTTCGTGATGACAGCCCTGAATACTTAGGCTTCCTGTTCCGGTCGTGGCCCATGCGCGGGTTGTTCCGGTCTGAATCCAAGGGGCTTGGGACAGGAACTTCGGGCTTCCTGCGGCTCTATTCAGACCGTTTCGCAGCACTCGAAATCCCGTTGCCACCCAGCACCGAGCAAGATCAGATAGTTGCCTACCTGCGGGCACAGGATGCCCACATCGCACGCTTCATCAAGGCTAAACGCGACCTCATCGGCCTGCTCACTGAGCAGAAGCTGCGCATCATCGATCATGCCGTCACGCGCGGGCTGGATTCTTCTGTCGAGTTGAAACCTTCTGGCATCGAGTGGCTGGGGGATATTCCCCTGCACTGGGATGCGCGGAAGCTGAAGTTCGTTACAAAGCGCATCGTTGGAGGCTCAACGCCCAAGAGCGACGAGCCTAGGCACTGGGAAGGCGATGTAGTTTGGGTCACGCCCAAAGATGTCAGCAAGACCGATTTACTGAATAGCTCGCTTCGAACAATCACGCGCGAGGGACTTCGTTCCTGCTCCTCCACGCTGGTTCCGGCTGGAAGCATCGTCATTACATCTCGCGCACCCGTAGGCAATGTGGCAATTGCAGGAGTCGATCTCTGCACCAACCAAGGTTGCAAGGCCATCGTTCCTGCCACTGAGATCATGATTTCTGACTACCTGTTCTTGCTAATCCTGCGAATGAAGGAACGGCTGCAGGTTCTAGCAAATGGCACTACGTTCGCAGAAATCGGAACCTCTGTTCTTGCAAATGAGTTTGTCCCGCTCCCTCCTGTCTCTGAGCAGGTGATGATTTGCCGCCGGATCGAGGACGAGTGCAGGCCAGTCAATGAAGCTATCGCCAGAGCCGAAGCAGAAATCAAACTCATCCGCGAATACCGCGACCGGCAAATCGCCGATGTCGTCACCGGCCAAGTCGACGTACGCGGCTGGGTGCCGAGCCCGGACGACGTGGTGGCCGAGGAAGACCTGACGGCACTGGGTGGCGACGAAGAAATCGATACCGACGGGGAAGAAGAGCATGGTGACGACTAAAAAGCCGGAGCGCACGCTCGCCCTGCCTGCGCAAAACGAGCTCTATGCCACAGTATCCGGCTTGATCGAGGAAGCCCGCCACACGCTGGCACGTCAGGCCAACAGCACCCTGGTGTTCCTGTTCTGGCGCATTGGGCAACAGGTCAACAGTGAAGTCCTGAATCACCAGCGGGCGGAGTATGGGCAAAAGATTGTGTCGTCGCTGGCGACACAATTGGTCGCCCACTATGGGCGTAGCTTCGAAGCGCGCAATCTGCGCCGCATGATGCAGTTTGCCCAGCAGTTTCCGGACTTCGAAATTGTGTCGCCGCTGGCGACACAATTGAGTTGGGCGCATGTGGTCGAGGTGCTGCCGCTGAAAACGCCGGAGGCACGTCTTTTCTACCTTGGCGAGACGGCGTCTCGTCAGTTGGGCAAACGTGAGCTGCGTCATCTCATCAGCCGCAAAGCCTACGAGCGCAAAGAGATCGCCAACGCGCAACTGTCCGAGGCTTCTGCCATCCCGCTCAACACCTTCAAAGACCCTTATCTGCTGGACGTGCTGGGACTGCACGACGGTTATCTTGAAGCGGATCTGGAAGCCGCCATATTGCGAGCGCTGGAGCGCTTCATTCTTGAGTTGGGTGGAGGTTTCACCTTCGTTGCGCGTCAGAAGCGCATGATCATCGGCGGCGAGGATTTTTACCTCGACCTGCTCTTTTTCCATCGCAGGCTCAAGCGCCTGGTGGCGGTGGAATTGAAACTCGGCAAGTTCGAGGCTGGGCACAAGGGGCCGATGGAGCTTTACCTCGGCTGGCTCGACCGCTACGAGCGACAGGAGGGTGAAAACGCACCCATCGGCCTGATTCTTTGTGCCGAGAAAAGCCGTGAACAGATCGAGCTGCTGCAACTAGATCAGGACAACATCATGGTTGCTGAATACTGGACGGTGTTTCCCGAGCGTCCGGTATTTGAAAGAAAAATCCATGCTTTGCTAGAGAGTGCGCGCGAGCAGTTGGCGCGGCGCAAGGCCTTATTGCCAAAAAAGCTAAAGGAGCTCGCCAATGGCGAAGAACACTGACAAACCCACGTCAACCGATCTCGTGCGTTCTTCGGCAGCGGAATACCTGACCTTCATTGCCGCCACGGGCGCGCAGGAAACTGCCGTAGAGATGCGCTATGAAGACGAAAACATTTGGCTCACGCAGAAGATGATGGCCACGCTCTACGACGTGGATGTGCGCACCATCAACGAGCACCTGAAAAAGATCTTCGCCGATGGCGAGCTGCTGAAGGGCGAGCCAACTATCCGGAATTTCCGGATAGTTCAGGATGAAGGCACGCGGCAGGTGGCGCGCGATACCTGGCACTACAACCTGCAGGCCATCATCGCGGTGGGCTTCAAGGTCAATAACCCGCGCGCCGTGCAATTTCGCAAGTGGGCGGGGCAAATCGTCAAGGACTACACCATCCAAGGCTGGACAATGGATGTGGAACGTCTGAAAAAAGGCCATTTGTTTACCGACGAATACTTTGAGCGGCAACAAGCCGTCATCCGCGAGATTCGTCTGTCCGAGCGCAAGTTTTATCAGAAGGTCACGGATCTGTATGCCACCGCCTTCGACTACGACAGCAGCGCCCAGACCACGCGCGAGTTTTTTGCGTTGGTGCAAAACAAGCTGCACTGGGCGGTGCATCGCCACACGGCGGCAGAAGTGATCGTGGCGCGCGCCGATGCTGGCAAACAGTACATGGGTCTGACCTCGTGGGAGGGTGCGCCGGACGGAAAAATTGTCAAATCTGATGTGTCGATTGCCAAGAACTACCTGAGCGCGCCAGAGCTGGACTATCTGGAGCGCATCGTCTCGCTGTATCTCGACTTCGGCGAGCTGCAAGCCGTGCGAAAAATCCCGATGACGATGGCGGACTGGGCCAAGCGGCTAGACGGCTTTTTGGAGTTCAACGGCAACGAGATTCTGACCGGGCCGGGCAAGATCTCGCACGAACAGGCCAAGTTGCACGCCGAAACTGAGTTTCAGAAATACCGCATCGTGCAAGATCAATTGTTCGAGAGCGATTTCGACCGCCTGCTCAAGCAGGCCGAGTTACCGCGTCTTGAGTCACCACCCAAGGTGCGCACAAAAAAGGGAAGCCGCGAATGAAACCCACCGACACCAGCGAAAAGGCGCTGGAACAATTGATCGTCCGCTATCTGGCCGGCATCAGCGAGCACCCAGGCGCCTCGGCGAACGCAATACAGCAGCCGAAGGCGATCTATGCTCAGGGTGGTTATGTGCTTGGACGTGCCAGTGATTACAAGCGCGACGTGGCGGTGGACGTGCTGCAGTTGCTGGCGTTTCTGCAAGCTACCCAAGCCACAGCAGTGGACACGCTGGAACTGTCTGCGGATGGCATCAAGCGCACCCAGTTCTTGCACCGCATCCAGGGCGAGATTAGCAAGCGCGGCGTGGTCGATGTGCTGCGCAAGGGCGTGAGCCACGGCCCGGTTCACCTTGATTTGTACAAGCTGCTGCCGACGCCGGGCAACGTCAGCGCTGCCGAAAACTTCAGCAAGAATATTTTCAGCGTCACCCGCCAATTGCGTTACAGCAACGATGAGTCGCAGCGCTCGCTGGATATGGTGATTTTCATTAACGGTCTGCCGGTGCTGACTTTCGAGTTGAAGAACTCGCTGACCAAGCAGACTGTCGCCGATGCCATGACGCAGTACCAAACCGACCGTAATCCGGGTGAGCTGCTATTCCAGTTGGGGCGCTGCGTGGCGCACATGGCGGTGGACGATGCCGAGGTGCGGTTCTGCCCGCATCTCACCGGCAAGACGTCGTGGTTCTTACCGTTTAACCAGGGCTGGAACAGCGGTGCGGGCAATCCGCCCAACCCAGACGGCTTGAAAACCGACTATCTGTGGAAGCAGGTGCTGCAAAAAAATTCGCTGGCCAACATCATCGAGAACTTCACGCAGGTGGTGGAAGAGGAGAACGAAGAGGGTGGTAAGCGCGGCAAGAAGCGGCGCAAGCAGGTGTTTCCACGGTTTCACCAGCTGCGCACCGTGCGTGCCTTGCTGCACCGTACGCGCAAGGATGGGGTCGGCAAACGTTATCTCATCCAGCATTCAGCCGGCAGCGGTAAAAGCAACACCATCGCTTGGCTGGCTCACCAATTGGTGGAACTCAAGACGGCTGCCGATGCGCTGTTGGCTCAGTTCGATTCGGTGATCGTCATCACTGATCGACGCGCGCTGGACACGCAGATCGCCCGCACCATCAAAAGCTACGACCACGTGGGAGCCATCTTCGGCCATTCTGAGGACGCTGCCGAGCTACGCACCTTCCTACGCAAAGGCAAGAAAATCATCGTGACAACGGTGCAAAAGTTTCCGTTCATCCTCGATGAGCTGGGCGATCTTTCCGGCAAGCACTTCGCGCTGTTGATCGACGAAGCGCATTCCAGCCAGGGCGGCAAGACCACGGCCAAGATGCACATGGCTTTGTCGGGTGCGGCTGGGAACGATGAGGATGACGACGAATCCGTCGAGGACGCCGTCAACAAGCTGATCGAGTCGCGCAAGATGTTGTCGAACGCCAGCTACTTTGCCTTCACCGCCACACCGAAAAATCGCACGCTGGAGTTGTTTGGGGAACGCTTCATCGAGGGCGATGCGGTGCGCTTCCGCTCACCGGAGGAGCTGACTTACACGACCAAGCAGGCGATTCAAGAGGGGTTCATCCTTGACGTGATTGCGCACTACACGTCAGTGGACAGCTTCTATCACGTCGCCAAGACGGTGCAGGACGACCCGGACTTCGATAAGGTCAAAGCGCTGAAGAAAATTCGCCACTACGTCGAGTCCCACGATAAGGCCATCCGCAAGAAGGCGGAGATCATGGTCGATCATTTCGTGGCACAGGTGGTCGGCAAACAAAAAATCGGCGGCAAAGCACGAGCAATGATCGTCTGCAACGGCATCGCACGGGCTATTGACTACTACCGCGAGGTGTCGGATTACCTCGCTACGATCAAGAGTCCGTTCAAGGCTATCGTGGCGTACTCGGGCGACGTTGAGATTGGCGGAGTGAAGAAGACCGAGGCCGACCTTAATGGATTTCCGAGCCAGGACATACCCATCAAACTGAAGCAAGACCCGTATCGCTTCTTGATTGTTGCCAACAAGTTCGTCACCGGCTTCGACGAGCCGCTGTTGCACACAATGTACGTAGACAAGCCTCTGTCGGGCGTGCTGGCAGTACAAACGCTATCGCGGCTAAACCGCGCCCACCCGCAGAAGCACGATACCTTCGTACTGGACTTTGCCGACAACGCCGAGGCGGTGAAGGTAGCTTTCCAAGACTACTACCGCGCCACGATCCAGACCGGCGAAACCGACCCCAACAAGCTGCATGACTTGAAAAACGACCTTGATGCCAAGCAGGTGTATAGCTGGGAGCAGGTTGAGGATTTGGTAGCGCTCTATGTCGCCGGCGTAGAACGCGACAAGCTCGACCCCATCCTTGACGCTTGCGTTGCTGAGTACATCGACACGTTGAATGAAGACGGCCAAGTCGAGTTCAAAGGCAAAGCCAAGGCCTTCATGCGCAGCTACGGCTTTCTCGCGGCGATCCTGGCCTACGGGTACCCAGCGTGGGAGAAGCTCTCGATCTTTTTGAATTTGCTGATCCCCAAGCTACCGGCTCCGAGGGAGGAAGACCTGTCCAAGGGCGTACTGGCCGCCATCGACATCGACAGCTATCGGGTCGAGGCGCGAGCGTCGTTGAAAATGTCGATGGACGACGCCGACGCCTGCATCGAGCCGCCTCCGCCCAGCATAGGTGGCGGCGGGGGTACAGCGGAAATCGACAAACTGTCGAACATCATCAGAGCCTTCAACGATCTGTTTGGCAACATTGAATGGAAAGACGGCGACAAGATTCGCAAGGTGATCACTGAGGAGATTCCGGCGCGCGTGGCGCAGGACAAGGCTTACCAGAATGCGCAGGCTAACTCCGACAAGCAGAACGCCAAGCTAGAACACGACCAGGCGCTCAGGCGCGTAGTGAATGAGCTGATCTCCGACCACACCGAGCTGTTCAAGCAATTTAGCGACAACCCCAGCTTCAAACGCTGGTTGACCGAGATGGTCTTCAACTCGACTTACCACCCGGATGGGGTGCCGCCGAAAGCACCGCCGCAGACTGGGGCGTCGGCGTGAACGATGCGCTTGTAGAAAAGAGGTGCCTATGGCTCTGAATCTGGCGAAAGCCGTACTGGATTGCTTGAAAAAGCAGCCTGATGAAAAACTGACTGCGCGGCAGATTGCCGAGTGGGTGTTTGCAACTTATCCGGCTGAGTGTCATGAAAAGCGAGCCAACAGCCGGGGCGACTACATCAAGTCCGATGCTGATTTGGTGCAGCAGCTCGCCGCAGAAATCAGCTCGCATCGACCGCGTTTGCAGAAACGGCACCCAGAGCTGAAGACCACCGAAGGCAGGCCACGCAAGTACTACTACACCGACAAATCTGACGTCGCCGAAGTTGCAGCGGCTGAGGGTGGTGCAGCTACCGCTACGGCAGACGCGCACGGCAAGACGATGGATGAACACGCCTTGTACCCGCTGCTCTCGCTGTATTTGTGGGATGAATTCGGCGTCTATTCAAAACGCATTGACGAGAAGCGCTCGTCGAACAAACGCGGGCCGAACGGCAACCGCT
>JAZKFR010000042.1:0-9287 GCA_040386295.1 Pseudomonadota bacterium
GGAAGAAATATACGAATAAGCTGTGTGCTGGACTTTCGTTTCTCCAAACGGCATCAATTTCATGCTCTGGTATGGCTGACAATTCTTGCTGCATATACTTCGCAGCTTGTTGTTCTAATTGAGCTCTTAGCTCACCTTGGTCCATGTCAAGATGTTGAGCACGTCGCTCCAGAAGGCTCGCGCTTAGTCGGGCTGATTTACACGCCTTGGCAAAAGCATCAAGCCATGGCTCCGCTTCTAACTGAGTAATTCTGTCGCCTAGTTGTTGAGCAAGCTCAGCTGAGTTTGGATCGCTTGCCGTGATTTCAGCAAGTTCGCCGCGAGTATTGTTTAGCTCCGTAATTAGACCTGAAAGTAGTCGATTGCTCGCTGTCGGGCGAGTTGCTGCTCTATTTCCCATCTCTACATCCCCATCCACTTCAGGGTTTTGCTTGGGCGAACGGATGCAAGCAAAATACGTTATCGCAGCGAGCACGACCGCCGCGACGACCGCGCCCGCTGAGATGCCTGCGGTTTGCGTGGTATTGATTCCTTGCGCGCCGTGCTCTTCTGCTTGCTCAATGATGATTGACGGGGTGGCCGTCCTGCTTATGCTGGCGCTGACTGTACGGATGATCTCTACAGTGGCACTGACACTCGGGCTCTCACTCTTGCTTGCGCTTGTGCTGCTGCTTTGTGAAAGGATGTGTGCGACGGCGCTTGCCGATATTGAGATTGAGCTGGTTCTGCTCAGCGTCTGACTGATGCTACGACTGATCGAGGCGAGCGCGCTGGGGCTGATCGAATTGCTGCCGCTAATCTGCCCAAACAAGCTAGTCGAGGGGGTAACAGAAGGTGTTCGCGTTGCTGAGCGAGATAAGCTCACCGATACGCTGCCGCTTTGCGAAATACTCCTTGTGAAGCTGGCCAGTGCGGATTGACTGATGCTTGGGGTGCTCGTTGGGCTCAAGGCTGCGCTCAGACTTTGTGTCAGCGTGGCGCTTTGAGAAGGGCTTAGGCTAATACTGTTGCTGTTGCTGATTTCTGCGACAGGAGAGCGCGATGTGCTGACCCTATTGGACTGCTTGTTTTGCACATCTTGCGGTTGATCTTGTGGTTGATCTTGCGGCTGATACTCCTGAGCGCTTTGCAAAACTTGCTCGCTCAGTGCGTCGCGAAGTTGCGGCACCAGCTCGCGCTGCCCTCCTTGCATCCCCGTAAACGCTTGATACGCCGCTTCTATTCGGGCTTGGTCTGCGGCAGGCAAATCGAGAAAGTTAGTTTCCTCGGCGCCAGCCTCGGGCGTTGCGTTAGTCCAGGTGTTGTAGGCATTTGACGCTGCGCCTGAGGCGGTTTCGTAGGCGGCCTGTGCTATGTCTGTCAGCTTGCTCAGCGCATATTCCGCTAAGTTTTGGCCGGTGCAGCCTTGCTGCGCGCCCTCCTCAGGTGAGGCTTGTAGCTGCGTAGCATTGAGAGAAACTAGGGGAGCGTTGTAGTGGGGAATGAATGGCATGGTTTAACCTCTTGATGTAAAACGGGATAAAAGTGTTTTTTTGGCTCAAGCTAGACGTAATCGTATCTCTGCCCAATTTGCATAAGCCCTACTTATTTAGTAACGCTGCGGCGGAAAAAGTTCCCTGTGCAAAACACTCATGCACCCCAGCGCTATGCCTTAAGCCTTCAATTTGGCTATATCTAAGTCGATTGCAGTAGATGCAAGCTGATTAAAAGGTGTTGGTAGCACCGATGGCCGAGTTGTAAATTCTCGCTACCAATGTATCAATGGGTTTTGCTCTAGCGCTGGAGGATGAAGCGGTTTTGTTCTGCAGAGCTTATTCCGCCACCTCGTTTTTGTGCTTGCGCACACTGATGTGAACTGAGATGCGAAGCAAATTGATACTTCATTAACGATAAAAACGCCTGCTTCTACTTGGCCTCGTCGGCTAACCACAGACATTGGTTTTTGCTTTGTTTTTGAATCGCGCTGAGTACCTGTTGGTGCGCGCTGAGCTCTGTTGCGTTGGCAGCCAAAATCAGGCCTGTTCTGTTCTGCTGCCGGCGCTTGTTTGCTTCGCCGTTGTTCTGCTCTGTGCCGCTGACAGCTTGATCTAGCTGGCTGAGTAGGCTGTCTTGGCCGCGCGTCATGGCGAGATAGACTTCACCGAGCAATTGTGCGTCGAGCAAGGCGCCGTGCAAACTGCGCTGGGTGTTGTCAACGCCGTAGCGTTCGCACAGTGCGTTGAGATTATTTTTTTTGCCGGGATGCAGCTCTTTTGCCATGCGCAGGGTATCGCACACGCCAGTGCAGCTCCCTTCAATCGGTGCTTGCTTCAGCCTAGCGAATTCAGCGTTGAGAAAGCCAATGTCGAAGCTGGCGTTGTGGATGATGAGTTCAGCGCCTTCTAAAAAAGCGCGCAATTCGGCAGCAATGTCGGCAAAAAGCGGTTTGTCACGCAAAAAATCGTCGCTGATGCCATGCACGGCAAACGCGCCCGCGTCCACCGCACGCTCTGGGTTGAGGTAGTAATGCAGATGGCGTTCGCTCAAACGCCGCTGATTCATTTCGATCGCAGCGACTTCGATAATACGGTGCCCGCTTTTGTGATCCAAGCCGGTAGTTTCAGTGTCGAGCAAAATTTGCCGCATGGTGTTGAGCCTCTAGCTTCTTGATTTTGCTAAAAATTCGTCGATGCCTCGATTAGCCAAGGCATCGGCGCGTTCGTTGCCCGGGTGTCCGGCGTGTCCTTTAACCCAGCGCCAATCGATGCTGTGTTGCGCTGCTAGCTGGTCGAGCCTGCGCCAGAGGTCGTCGTTTTTCACTGGTTTTTTATCGGCGGTACGCCAGCCGTTGCGCTTCCAGTTGTGGATCCATTCGCTGATGCCTTTTTGCACGTACTGCGAATCGGTGTGAATACTAAGTTTGAGCGCGCCTGCCGTGTTGCCGAGCGCCATTTCGTTAATTGTCTCAATGGCGCGAATGACGGCGGTTAGTTCCATCCGGTTGTTGGTGGTGTTTGCTTCGCCGCCCCAGCGTTCTTCTTTGAGTTTATTGCCTTCGATTAAAGCACCCCAGCCGCCAGGGCCGGGGTTGCCACGACAGCCGCCGTCGGCGTAGATATTAAGCTGTGTTTTTGTTCCTAAGCCATTGTTTATATTTTCTTTTTCTTCACTGCTCATGTTGTTTGATCTCCTGGTGAGTGAGTGCTGAGAGTGCTTTGCGCGGAGCGCCTTTAGCTTGCCAAGACGGCAAAATCAAGCGCATACCGTGCACTCGTTTGATGGCACGCAGCAGATAGACGCTGCCAGCAAAGCTCCACCAGCGGTCGCCTGCGGCTTCCATGAAGTTCAGGCGGGAGAACCACTTTGCTTCGCTACAGGGCGGTGCATAGCGACCAAAATGACCACGTTCAAGCTCGCAGCCAAGTAGTTTCAGCCAATCTTTGAGCCGCGCTACCGAGAAATAATGTCCATGCCAAGGAAATTGAGTGCGCGTGCTCGGGATGTGTTGGCGCAGCCCCCATAATGAGAGCGGATTAAACCCGGCGATGATGAGTTGTCCGCCGGGAATCAAAATGCGTGCGACTTCGCGCAAAATCTGGTGTGGATCTTCGTGAAATTCAAGGACATGCGGTAGTACAACCAGGTCTATCGACTGTGTGGCAAAGGGCAGTTGACGTAGATCGCTGTGAATGTCGACGCCGAACTGGCTTGCCGTCGGGTTCTTGTGCTCTGCTTCGGATAGGGCGCGTTCTGCTACTTTTTTTTGCAAAGGAATGCGACTTTGTCTGAGCAGATTCTTTTGCGCCATACCGATTTGCAAGGCGTTGTAGCCAAAAATATCGCTGACCAGAGCATCAATTTTTTGTTGCTCCCAGTCCATGATGTAGCGTCCCTGCGGCGATTCTAGCCAGTCGTCAGGCATCAACATGATGTTTTGAATCCCTGGTAAGTCATTGAAAATAATGTTTGCAATAAAGCGCAGCGGGTAGTGCAACAACGGCTAGTGCAACAACTGATTTGGAGTGGCATCGAATGATTTTGCAACAAAAACCTGAAGTGATTTGCATCCCCGCTTTTCACGATAATTATATTTGGCTAGTGCGCCAGGGCAGTGCGGTGCTGGTGGTTGATCCCGGTGCAGCAGCCCCGGTGCTTGCGATGTTAGCGCAGCAATCTTGGTCTTTACAGGCGATTTTGCTAACACATCATCACGCTGATCATCAAGGCGGCGTTGCCGAATTGTTGGCGCACCACCCTGCGCCTGTGTACGGACCGGGGGCGGAGTCTATCACGCGTCTGAGTCATCCGTTATACGGCGGTGAGGTGATTGATTTTGCCGCTCTGGCGTTTCAGTTACGCGTTATTGCAGTGCCTGGCCACACGTTGGGACATCTTGCTTACTACGGTTTCGCCAGTCTTTTTTGTGGCGATACTTTGTTCGGCGGTGGGTGTGGTCGTTTGTTTGAAGGGACGCCGCAACAAATGGCGAATTCCTTAGCGCAGCTGGCTGCCCTGCCAGACGAAACCGCAGTTTATTGCGCGCATGAATATACTGCTGCCAATCTGCGTTTTGCCCTGGCGGTTGAGCCAGACAATTTGCGCTTACAGCAGCGGATTGCCGATCTGGCAGCCTTGAGTTCAGGGCAACAGACAAAATCTGGCCTAGCTCGCGGCTGTAGTTTGCCGTCGAGTATCGCGCTAGAAAAGCAAAGCAACCCGTTTTTACGCTGCCATCTTGCCCACGTTGCGTTGGCGGTGCAGCGCAGCGAGCTTGCTGGTTTAGCGCCTGCTGAAGTGAATGATCCGCTCGCCGTTTTTGCTGCTCTGCGTCGTTGGAAAGACGTTTTTAAATAATTGATTTTTTTAATGTATTTAGGGTGTTTCTTTGGCTTCTGGTGGGCAAAAAATTTTCAGTCTATGAAAAAATGCCCGCCAATTTCGCTGAACAAGGTGAGCCAGGCTCATCCCCGTAGCCATAACCGATGAGGACGAACGATGAGCGAGATTGCTGTTTATGCTTTGATTCTATTGCTAGTGTGTAATTTATTACTGCAGCTCCGGCTGCTCTTTGTGCAGCGTGCTGGCGTTGCCGATGCCACCCTAGTCGGGCTTATTCAGCCTGGTTTCCAAGATGTGCAGTCCAATTTACTGCGTTTGGAAAATGCGCTGCGCGATGAGCTGGCGCGTGCACGCCAAGAGGCGACAGCGTCGGCACGGGCGGGGCGCGACGAGCAAGCGCTAGCGCTTGAGCGCTTTGCTAAAACGCTGGGTGAGCAGTTGGCGCATTTAGGCGGTTTGCAAGTGCAGCAACTCGATTCCTTCGCACAACAGTTGGCACGTTTGACGCAGAGTAACGAACAGCGCTTTGATCAGTTACGCTTATCTGTTGACTCAAAGTTAACTTCTATTCAGGTAGATAACGCGAACAAGCTAGAAGAGATGCGGCGTACGGTCGATGAAAAATTGCACGCCACCTTGGAACAACGCTTAGGGGATTCCTTCCGTTTGGTCAGCGAACGTTTAGAGCAGGTGCATCGTGGTTTGGGTGAAATGCACACCTTAGCTGCAGGCGTTGGTGATTTGAAAAAAGTGCTGACCAACGTCAAAACGCGCGGCACTTGGGGCGAGGTGCAGCTCGAAGCTTTACTGGATCAAGTGTTGACCGTTGAGCAGTACGAGAAAAACGTGGCAACCAAGCCGCATAGTCAAGAGCGTGTTGAATTTGCCATTCGCTTGCCTGGGCATGCCTCAGACAGCGAGCAGCAGCGTCCGGTGTGGTTGCCCATAGACGCTAAATTTCCGATTGAGGATTACCAGCGCCTGCTGGCGGCACAAGATCAAGGCGATCTACTCGCCGTTGAAGTGGCCGCAAAAACCCTAGATATGCGCTTGCGTGATGAAGCTAAAAAAATTCACGATAAATACGTTGAACCGCCTTACACCACCGATTTTGCGATTCTCTATTTGCCCATCGAAGGACTTTACGCCGAAGCGCTGCGGCGCCCTGGTTTGGCGGAGATGTTGCAGCGTCAATGGCGGGTCAGCATTGCCGGCCCGACCACCTTGGCCGCGCTGCTGAACAGCCTGCAAATGGGTTTTCGTACCTTAGCGATCGAAAAACGCTCTTCTGAGGTGTGGCGGGTTTTAGGCGCGATTAAAACCGAATTTGGCAAATTTGGCGAAGCCCTAGAAGCAACCCGCAAGAAGCTAGAGTCGGCGACCAAAAGCATAGAAGCAGCGGGCGTGCGCACACGGCAAATCGAACGCAAATTAAAAGGCGTCGAAGCGCTGCCGTTTCACGAGGCGCAGGCCAAATTAGGCGACTTGGCGGAGCTTGATAAGGACGGTAGGGACGGTAAGGACGGTAAGGACGGTAAGGACGGTAGGGACGGTAGGGACGGTAGGGACGGTAGGGACGGTAGGGACGATAAGGACGATAAGGACGAAGAGGCTCTTGATTCGATCAATGTGCTTTGATGCGCCAGGCGCTCGGCCTTGCCGATATCGCCTGTTTTTTCGCATCAATCTACAACTTGAGGTGCGCGGACTCAGAAATACCAATGATCGGTAGGCGACTGAGAAGGGGAGTGCTGAACCTGATACCCCTTCATCGCATCCCGTTTACTTTCGTCTAGTAACAAAGTAAGCGGTAGGGTTGTCTCTAAACTTGCTGGGTTATGCTCGATTGTTGCAGGCCTGGCCAGGTACCCTAGATAATCAAGAGCAGGCTTTATAAGCTTTGCCGATCGCATGAAAAGGAGAGCAGTCATGTTGTCAAAGCGCCTAGGATCGCTCAGTATCTCGCCCAGTTTTTCGATGCTAGGCAGTTCTGGGAAGGTTTCATCGAGCTTCAGTTGGTCCACCAAGCAGTTGGCCGTTTGAGTTGAAGCTATGTGGTCAATTCCAGTGCGCAACAACAATTCATACAACAGCTCTCTACTAGTAAACAAAGAACGTTCCTCTTTAGTCCCCAAAGTAATCGTTAGTCCGCGTTCTTCTTCCTGACAGTGAAGCGGCTGCAAAAAAGATTCAAGGGTTGGGGTAGGGATGAGGTTTGCTAGCGTTGTCCTTTTTTCACTTTCAGTAAGTGGAAGTGGATTTGGTCCATTACTTCTCTGCGAAAAAGGGTTGGGGGGGGATGAAATGCTTGAGACAGAACTGACCATAGGTTTCTCCTTAAAAAATAGTTAGCCAAGATATATAGGAGTTTCAGGCGTTTAAGCTGCACTCCATCGAGCTGATGCAATAGGGGATGGCTAAACAGCCGACTTGGAATTAGTGGCAAAAGAAACGTTTTAGTTCCCTGTTTTTTTGCTCAGGTTAAATTACTGCGGATTTTGTAGCGCTGCTGCGCAAGCTTAGAGTTCTACATGCATCTTTTCGATGCTTCTGTTTGGCCATCATCGCTATCCGTACAGTCTGCATAAGCCACACAAACTGTACGGGTCAGACAAGCTCAATTGCAGTATTTTCCCAGTCAATTTTTCTAAAAGCATTTTTTTGCGATAGAATCGCCGCCTCGTTTTGGCCTGGCTTGGCTGGCAAATTGCCTCAGCCTGGGTTAAAGCGAGAAACCGTGCAAGGTGCCGCATGCAGATTCTTCTGTCGCGGTTAAACGGGAAACAGGTGCACGCGATTGATTTTTGCTTTCGCGCTATGCCTGTGCTGCCCCCGCAACGGTGAGCAAGTGTGGACGTATCAAGAAGCCACTGGGTGATTCCTGGGAAGGCGATAGGTCAAAACTTGCGAGCCCGGATACCGGCCTTAGCACAAACACACGGAAGTGCCGCGGGGAGGCGGTCACGGAAGGCTGTTTGCTGTTTGCTGTTTTCGCAATACGCATTTCGGTTTTTTCTTTATTGCTTCTCTCTTGGCGGCGCTTCTCTTTGCCGACCTAATGGCTTGCGGGGACGCTGGCCAGTTTTGAGAGATGTCTATCTATGTTGCAAGAAAAATCTAAAGCTCGTTTATCCCTAGTTAGCGCGATTGCTGCCTTGTTTTCTGGCGTCTTACCCGCCAGTTCGCTTGCGGCAAAAGAGCTCGATTCGATCGTCGTTACGGCGACGCGGCAGGCAACGCGCAGCAATGAGTTGCTCGCTGATGTGTCGGTGATTAGCCGTGAAGAGATTGAGGCTGCTGGACAAAGTTCGCTGGTCGAACTGTTAGCGCGTCAACCTGGCGTTGAATATGCGCGGCGTGGCGGTCCGGGTACGGTGAGTACTGTCTTTATTCGGGGCATGAACTCTGCTCACACACTGGTGCTCATCGATGGCGTTCGTAGCGGTTCGGTGAGTTTCGGTACGACGGCTTTTTCGCTTTTGCCGCTGAATCAAATCGATCACATTGAAATTCTGCGCGGTCCTGCTTCTGCTTTGTATGGCGCTGACGCGATGGGCGGTGTGATCCAGATTTTTACACGCAATGGCGAGGGCCCAGCTCGTTTTAATGCCAGCTTGGGCGTTGGTTCGCACAATGTCAGTGATGAGGTCAGTGCGGGGGTTTCGGGTGGAACAGCCGCAGTTTCTTATAGCTTACAAGCCGGGTATTCGACCTCGCAGGGCTTTAGCGCGATCAATAATCAGGCGAGCGCGCTTTTTGAGCGCGATCACGACGAGTATCGCAATCAAAATGTCAGCGCGAGCTTTGCTCTACGGCCAGCGTCTGGGCATGAGTTGGGACTTAAAATTCTCAATAGTGATGGCATTAGCGCCTACGATTCACTTCCTACGGTCGATGCTTCGACACGGCAGAGCATCAGTAATTACACGGCTTATTCGCGTAATCAGTTGAGTGAGCGCTGGGTCAGCACGCTGCAAGCAGGGCGCAGCATTGATAGTTATACAGGGCGTTCAAGCGGAATCAGTCAGCCTGGCTCTGTGTCTCGTACCGATCAGAACCAGTTCTCTTGGCAGCACGATATTCAGTTGCCCCTTGGGCGAGCTCTGCTGGCAACTGAGCTGTTGCAGCAAGAATTGAGCGTGACGACAGCCTTTACGGTTAAAGAAAGAACGATCCGTTCTTGGCTTGGTGGTTGGAGCGGGGCGCTTGGTTTGCATCAACTGCAATGGAATGTGCGGCACGACGATAACTCGCAGTTCGGCAGCAAAAATACCGGCGTTGCGGCTTATGGTTACCAGTTTGCGCCACAGTGGCGTGCGCATATTTCGGCTGGAACTGCTTTTAAAGCGCCGACCTTTTACGATCTGTATTACCCAGGATCTAGCACGCCTAATCTCAAGCCGGAACGCGCTAAAAACACCGAGCTCGGGCTTAACTGGGAAAGAGGTCTTGCGCAGCAGGGGAGTGAG
>JAZKFR010000043.1:0-2916 GCA_040386295.1 Pseudomonadota bacterium
GCCCAGAGGGTGAGATCGCGCCCGTAGAGGAGCCCGTGCGGGCGGCTACGCCAGGTAAGAAAGGTAAAAAAGGGAAGTAGCGCTTAGGCGGGGGCGGTCTGCGGCGATTTTGCGCACAGACTGAGGCAGTGCGTGAGGCAGTGCGCTTTAACGTGATGCGCGTCAGCTTATCCGTTTGGGCGCTCCCTCCTTGGGTATATTGAGGCGGCAAACCTTGTTTTGCCGATACCTTGCTTCCTGGGCATTACCAACACACGCAGCAGAATGGTATGCCAGAAGGCGCATTGCTATTAAACTGCGCGTGGGTGCATGTATTCGTTTTGCGCCTTTGCGCGGTTTATCCCTTTTTGTTGCGGTGACTCAATTACGGCTATGAATAATGTCAATCTCACGGATCATTTTTTGATCGCGATGCCGTCTCTCGGCGCTTCGTTCTTTGCCAACGCGCTGGTTTATATCGCCGAACATAATTCGCAAGGCGCTTTTGGCGTGATTGTGAATCGACCGCTTGATATGCGTTTACTCGATCTTCTGGAGAAAATCGACGTCACGCCGCTCGATAAGAGTGCCGGTGATTTGCCGGTGTTGGTCGGCGGCCCAGTGCAAAAGGATCGTGGTTTTGTGCTGCATCGTCCGCTCGGGCAATGGCAAACCACTTTGGTCGTAAACCAAAACGTGGGGCTCACCAGTTCACGCGATGTGTTGCAAGCTTTTGCTCAGGACACGCAGCCGCGTGATCTGGTCGTGACCCTAGGGCACGCAGGTTGGTCTGCCGGTCAGCTGGAACAAGAGCTTAAGTCAAACGCGTGGCTGACGGTAGCGGCTGATACGAGCATTATTTTTGACTTGCCCTACGAAGAGCGCTTGTCTTCGGCGATGGAAAAACTCGGCGTTGACGCGACTTATCTGATCAACGAGGCCGGACATGCGTGAGCTTGCCCGGCCTCGCTGGCGCTAGCAGGCAAGGTAAACAGTGAACAGCAGAGTAATAAGCAGCGCCGCATCCGATAACACGGCGAGTAGCTGCCAAGAGACGGTGGCGCAACTTAGTGCGAACAGTACGAACGATGCGAACGATGCGCAGGGCAAAAATGGCAGGAGTGGCACGGTCCTCGCCTTTGACTTTGGCGAGCGGCGCATTGGTGTCGCCGTCGGGGAGAAAGCGCAGCGTCAGGCGCATCCTCTCAGCGTGATCGACACGAAGGCGAACGCCGAACGTTTTGCGCTGATTGCTGCGTTGATCGCCGAATGGCAGCCATGCACCTTGGTCGTGGGCTTACCCCTGTCCTTATCTGGCGAAGCGCACGCGATGACGGCGCGCTGCCAGCGCTTTGCCAATCAATTACGTGGCCGCTTTGGCTTGGAGGTAGTGCAGGTCGATGAACGGCTGAGCTCAGCGGAAGCAGAGGCAATGCTGCGCGAGACACATTACGCCTCTAGCTCACGCAAACGCGCCCAGGCACAGCTAGACGCCTTGGCTGCTCAATTGATTCTGCAAGACTATTTTGCTGCGTAATTTGAGTTCTGATTGTTGAATTTGTTGAATTTGTTGAATTCCGATTGCCACATCCCCCCATTTTATTTTGCTCGCCGCTTTGCTTGAGTCTCAGCCCATGCCCAAGTCTCCCTCTCTGATCAGCGCCCACGCGACTGGCCAAACTTATCCCGACGCCGAAGCGCAATGCGCCGCATTAGCCGAGCTAATTCGACCGCATCTGCGCGCGCAAACAGCTTTGGTGGGTATTCACAGCGGCGGCGTTTGGGTGGCGCGTCGCTTGCGTGAGTTGCTCGGCAGCACCTTGATCGCCGAGGAGGTTGGTTTGATCGACGTGTCTTTTTACCGCGACGATTTTGCGGCCAAAGGCTTACATCCTCAGGTCAGGCCGACGTCTATCCCTTTCGCTGTGGAAAACCGCCCTTTGCTCCTGGTCGATGATGTGCTGTACACAGGCCGCACGGTGCGCGCAGCGATCAACGAGCTGTTCGACTACGGGCGTCCGGCACAGATTGAGCTGGCCGTGCTCGCCGATCGTACCGGGCGTGAATTACCCATTACGGCTCGTTACTGTCCTTGGCAGGTCGCGTTGACGCACAGCGAAGAGCTGGTGTTACAACGCGCTGCGGATGGCCGTTTGTACTGGGCAGCGCAGACTGAGCCCGCGATGCTTGCCCGTGCGTGAATCACGACTTAATGACGTAGCAAGCATCCACATCAACTCGCCTCAAGGCACGCAACGCACAGCACAACTTGCTCTACCTTAATTGCCTCACTGCCAATTCACCCAACTCGCCAAAATCGCCCAACTCATGACCAGTTCTTTACCCACAGCACGAAATCCGCAACTTGACGCCGAGGGTCGCCTACAGCACCTACTGTCAATCGAAGGTTTACCGCGTTCGGTCTTGCTGCACATTCTCGACACGGCAGCGAGTTTTCTTGAAGTGTCTGATCGCGACGTTAAAAAAGTGCCGCTGCTACGCGGCAAAAGCGTTTTCAATTTGTTTTTTGAAAATTCAACGCGCACACGGACGACTTTCGAGATCGCAGCCAAACGCCTTTCTGCCGACGTGATCAACCTTGATGTCGCGCGTTCTTCGACCGCCAAAGGCGAAACTTTGCTCGATACGGTCGATAACTTGGTTGCCATGCACGCCGATATGTTTGTCGTCCGCCACGCCGCCAGCGGTGCGCCGTACCTAATCGCGGCGCATTTAAAAAGCTGCGGACGCGACGATATTCACGTGGTCAATGCCGGCGACGGTCGTCATGCACACCCCACTCAGGGCTTGCTCGACATGTACACGATTCGTCACTACAAAAAAGATTTTGTCGGACTGAAAGTGGCCATCGTCGGGGATATTTTGCATTCACGCGTCGCGCGTTCCGACCTGCATGCTTTAAAAACCTTAGGGGTT
>JAZKFR010000043.1:2926-3235 GCA_040386295.1 Pseudomonadota bacterium
GCGATTGCGCCTAAGACCTTACTGCCGACGGCGCTAGAAAATTTGGGCGTGCGCGTTTTTCATAATCTGGCTGAAGGGATTGCCGATTGCGATGTGGTGATCATGTTGCGCCTGCAAAACGAGCGTATGAACGGCAGCTTGATTCCCTCGGCTGGAGAGTATTTCTGCTGTTATGGTCTAACGCCGGAATTGCTCAAACTGGCCAAAGCAGACGCCATCGTGCTGCATCCAGGGCCGATTAACCGGGGCGTTGAAATCGATTCAGCCGTGGCAGACGGGGCGCAAGCGGTGATTTTGCCGCAAGTGACT
>JAZKFR010000044.1:0-2824 GCA_040386295.1 Pseudomonadota bacterium
GTCTGGGCAAGGGAGTTGGCTCACGTCGGTGAGCGGGCCTAGGGGATTTCTTTTGATGCTGCCGTCGGGCAGCCTGAACCACATCGAGGCGACGTTGGTGTAATCCTCGCCCGCATCCATCAGATCACATAGTTCGAGCAGGGCTTCGTCGCCTTCGCCGACGCAGGCGATGTCGATTTCAGCTTGTGCCATGCAGTCTTCGGTGGCGATGGTGGCATGCACGCCGCCGACGATGACGGGAACCTCGTATTTGACTTGGCGCACGAGGTCGAGGGCAAAGTCGAAGGTCGAGGTCATCACCGATAAAGCGATCAAATCCGGCTTGAATTCGTCGATCATTTTTTGAAATTCGCCCGCGTAGGTGACGACGGGGTCGTCGCGCACCAGGTCTTCGATGGTGTACGCCGTTTTGCGAAAAACTTGTACCCCAGCTTTATCCGAATCTGCACTGCCGCCATGCGTGGCAACGTGGAGTTCGCCCGAATCAAAGCCGTCGGGTACGGTTTTGAGAAAGCAGGTGTCGAACACTTGAACCTTATGGCCGTGTTTTTTTAGGATTGCCGACATGATGGCAATGCCGCCGGGGATGCCAATGTTGAGGTAGTGCTCGGGGTATACGAATAGCACGTTCATGGTGTCGCCTCCTAGTTAAGCGTTGGCCAAATGGGGTGTCAGGGGATGCTGGTTTTGTTGTGTCGGCAGTAGGGCGCTTAACTGCTGTGCCGACACGCTGAGTTGTGCTTGCAGGATAAGCTGGTTTGCGAAGCCTTCTTTGAAGAAGGCGATCTGTAGTTCTTTTTCGCTCGGCGCGGGTTGGTCGTTTGGATAAGGGCGATGTCCCAGAATGAGGCGGTGCAGCCCTTGTTGCCGAGCGAAGGTGATGGCTTCGTAGAGATTGAGGTGCGCCAAGGGTTGAGCGAAGAGTTCGCGCTGATAAACGCCGACGGCGTAATAAGCTTCGTCGCGCGAGCAGTTGAATAGGCTAGCGCCCACCAGTTGCTGTTCGGCGTCGCGCAAGTAGAGCGCGTAAGCCGCACCGTGCACGATGGCTTCGTATTGTTTTTCCCAGGTGCTGGCGTTGCGCGTTTGACGCCCGGCAACCTGTTCGTGTAAGCGTTGAAACTCGGCAAATTGTGCGCGATCGCCTCGGCTGTCGATTTCGCTACGCCATAGTTTGCGCGCTTGATTGATCAGCCCTTTGTAACTTTTGCGGAGCTGCTGCTGGTAGGCTGCAGCGCTCAAGTTGAGCTCGGCGACCAAGCTATGCCGTGCGCTCAGTTGCGCGCCCAGCGTCAGTAGCTCGTGATACCAATGCGGCAAGTTGTTTGTGCCTAGGGGTGCGGCGAAGCTTAGCGACTCGATTGCAAAATCGCTCGCCAGTTGCGCTACAGCAGATAACCAGGCGCGCGCAATCATTTTTTCTTGCTTAGCCGACAGCTGAGGAATGAGTAGCGGCGCGCAAATTCCGAACGTGCCGTTGAGATGGCTAGAGAGTTGCCAGCGCTTGGTCTCGCCGTCCTGGCTTTGATAGCAGGCCAGCGGCCAGATGCCGATCACTTGCTCTTGCCAGTACAAGAGGCAGTCGAGTACTTGGTAAGCGCTGCTGTGGCTAGAAAAATAGAGGTGTTGGTAAGCGCAATGCACATGATCGTAACCAACGGCTTGTTCGGGCAAGCTTGCTTGCAGGTCTGTCCAGGCTTGTTCGTTGTCTTTGTGCAAGGGGATAAAGCGCAGCGCGGGTGCTTGTTCGGCGCTGCACTGATTGAGTCTGAGTAGTTCGGCGCCCACATCAACCGGACAAACAGGCGGCAGCATGCAAGCTGCGTTCGAGAACGGCAGGTTGATGGCGACGGGCGCTGAATTGGGGGGCGTGAGTGTTTGCATCAGAGTCTCTACATCATCTTTTCTATATCCGCGTGTTGGTGTTCTGGCTCAGTGTCTGCTTGGACCTATTAGGGCTGCGCCATCGCAGCAATTTGCTCGTGTCAAAGCTGATCCCAGCCAATCGGCGTGCCGCGCGCTAGGTCTTGGCGAGCGGTTTTACCCAGCAGGCGATCAAGATATTTAGGGGGTAAACCCAGGCCTGGCCGTATGGCGCGCACGTTGTGAAGGGTAAACGGCTCGCCAGCGCGAATGTTTAGGACTGCGTACAAAGAACGACGAAAGATCAACGATTTTTGTTCGGCTTGGCTGGCACCGTAATGCACTTGCCCCAGCGCTTGCCAGGCCCGTTCAGTCTCTACGACTAGTTCCCGAAACTCTTCTGGTTGCAAGGAAAAGCTGGCGTCTACCCCGCCTTCGGCACGGTTCAGCGTGAGATGTTTTTCAATGACAGAGGCGCCTAAAGCGACCGCTGCCACGGCTGCGCCAATCCCCATTGTGTGGTCAGACAGACCGACTTCGCAGCCGCTCCAGTCGCGCAAATTGGGCAAGGTGTTCAGGTGGCTATGTTCTGGGCTGGCGGGGTAGGTGCTCGTGCATTTGAAGAGCAATAAATCTTGGCATCCGGCGGCGCGGGCGGTGCGCACGGTGTCGTCGATTTCGGCAACCGTCGACATGCCCGTCGAGATCAGCATGGGCTTGCCGGTGGCGGCGATTTTGCGGATCAGCGGTAGGTCGGTCAGTTCAAACGAAGCCACTTTGTAGCAAGGCACTTGCAGCGTTTCGAGAAAATCCACCGCGCTTTCGTCGAAGGGCGTGCTAAACGCGATCATGCCGCGTGCCCGCGCCCGCTCAAAAATCGGCGCGTGCCAGGCCCAGGGGGTATGGGCTTCTGCGTACAGCTGATGCAGGTTTTTTCCCGCCCAGGGGCTGCTGGGATCGG
>JAZKFR010000045.1:0-4433 GCA_040386295.1 Pseudomonadota bacterium
TGAGCTTAAACAGGCACACCCAGAAGTGGCTCGTTTATTCATCCGTCTTTATGCTCAATACTCGATTTTGCGTTAGGTATTTATGCGCACCACACTCCGTTTTTTTCTGATGCTTATTGCTCTGCCAGCCGGCATGCTTAGTCTTGCTTCTCTTTTCTTCTGGGGCATAGTGAGTTATGGATTTTTTTCTGGACAAACGCCAATCGAATTCGCGCGTCAATACGCTCCTGATCTGCTCGCGAATGCAGATCCCTACAAAATTGCGCTATTCCAAATCAAAGATTATTTCGTCGTAATCGGCGGAGCATATGGGTGGGTTGCGCTGTTCAGGTTGTGCGCATTGGCCAATCGTGCTTTTAGAGAGATACCAAAGTGGGTAATGGTTGGCTGTGTTGTTGGTATCGCAACAGCCCTTGTTTTGTCATTCCCGTCATGGAACCCCTTGGCATGTCCACCAATATTGCTAACGATCGCTTTACTCTTTCGCAGCTACTTAGCCCGCCCGCCTCAGTCAGCATAGACAGCCTTTTGAAGGCTCTCCTCGGAAGTCTTTTTGGGGAATATACGTCCGGGAAATTTGCTCCCTTGGCTTCGGGCTGCCCAAGTCTAAAAAGAGAGAAATACGCCTTTGTAAACCAAGTCATTGCGCTATGAATGGTGTTTTTCCGCTAGGTTCTGCGCGGTCCAGTCAAGCATCAGTTTGAGTTTGTCGATCCAGTTTTCTGGCGGAAACTCGCCTCGCTGAAAAACGAAGCATACGTGGTGTTTTAGATAGGTATGTACCGCTGCTAAACGGCAGAAGCTGCTGAGGTTGAACAGTGAATCGACAACAAAGTTGCTGGTTTCAAGCTCAGGATTTTTGTTCAGCTCGACCAGGTCTGCGTACAGCTTTGTCATGTCCTCGAGAATTTGAGCTTGCAAAGGGATGCGCGAAAATGCGATGTATTCATTGATGCGTTTGGCATTGCGCCATAAGGGCTGATGCTGTGCTTCGTGTGTGCTCTGCCTGGCAAGAACATCCAGCGTTTTTCTGTTGGCTTGGTCTAAGTAAAAAGTGTGTAGGGCGAGATCCGTTTTTTCGCCTATGTGTTCAAGCTGTTCCAACCAATCTTGTTCAGTCGGCCATTGTCCTGCAAGCACTGCCCGATAAAAATGTTTTGCCTGTTGATGCAGCGCCTGGGCGCAAAGGTTGCCGGCCATACCGAGCAGGTCGTGTAGGCTTTTGTGCGCATCGCTATGCTTGGCATTGTTTACGCTGTCACGCAGTTGAACGAGTAGCGCCTTAAGTTTGCCTCGGTAGTTTGGCCATTCATCGCAAATAAATTCTTGCAACATTTCTAGGCGATGAAGGTCTAGTAAGGGCGGCTCATCCTTGCTTTTGGCTGGCTGGGCGCTGCTTTCTAAAGAGCGCTCAGCTGCTGTGCCGCTCGACGCGCGGCGCGTTGTACTTTGTTGCGTAGAAAGATGCTGCACCAGCTTGGCCAGCAGCGTGTCGCGTTCAATCGGCTTGCTGATGAAGTCATTCATTCCGGCCAGCCTGGCTTCTTCGATGGCCTTGTCAGTGAAATTCGCCGTCAGCGCGATGATCGGCACATTGGCTTGGATGTTGCCTGCACGAATGAGTTTGCTCGCTGCAACGCCGCCCATTCCGGGGTGCATCATCATGTCGGCCAAGATGGCAGCGACCGTGTGCGTTTGCAGTAAAGCCAAGATGGCTGCACCGTCAGTGGCTTCTAGCACAGTCAGCTTGTGTTCTTGCAAGTAGCGCTTGATCAAACGACGATTCAGCGGGTCGTCGTCGGCAACGATGATGGTCTTGCCGGCGAGCACATCCTGGCTATTTTCTGCCACGGTTTTTTGTGCTGCCTGCGCAATGGCTTTGCACAAGGCATCAATCAGTTGCAGTTGTGTGCACGGCTGACGCACAAAAGCATTGATGCCGACTCGCTTGCTTTTGACCTCGGCTATAAAGGATGATTCGCCGCTGTGCGCGAGTATGGGGATGTTTTCTTGCCCCGGCACAATGCCGGAACGTATTTGCTCAGTCGCCGCGTAGCCATCTAGGATGGGCATGTTGAGCGCAAACAAAGCGGCGGCGTAGCTTTTGTTTTTGAGCATGTCGATGGCGTGCTGGCCGTTTGCCGCTTCGTCAATCGCGCAGTTAAAGTCTTGCAGCGCATGGCGTAGTGTTGTGCGTGTAGCTTCGTTAGCATCCGCGATCAGGATGGATTTGCCTTGCAGGAAGGGTCTGGCGTTTGCGATTTTTTCTTGCTGGTAAGCCGCCAGCGCTTGTGCAGAGACGGGCGGAAAGTGCAGGGTGAATTCCGTGAATTCATTCAGCACAGAATCACAAGTGATGTCGCCGCCAAAAGCCTGCATGCTACGTTTGCAATAGGCCAGCCCCAGGCCGGTGCCGCCGACTTTGCCAGAGCTGACAAATGAGGCGAAGAGGCGCGCCAGCACAGGCGCCGGGATGCCAGGGCCGGTGTCTCTGACTTTGACAGTGTTGCTATGACCATCGACGGTGATGTCCAGCCTTGCCTGGGGCAGGTCTTTGAAATAGTAGAGCGCGTTTTTGATCAGGTTAAACAGGATGAAGAGATAGCTGGTTTCTTCGGCTTTAAAGGTGAACTCTTTGACTACTTTAAGAAAAACTTTGTTGCTTTCAGCGTGCGTCTCGAAGCTCTCATCGATGGCTTTTTGCGTCGTCTCAGCCGCAGAAAGGTAGACAAAAGTGCTCGGGTCAATCGGCTTGTGGCTCACTTCGTTCATGATGTCGAGGATGACGCGCTCGCCGCGTTTGATCGCAGTCAGCCCCTGCTGCACGGCATCAAAGAGTTCTTCGGATTGCGCAGTCGAAAGCGCGGCGCTGGTCTCATTGCCGACTTGGATAGGCAAGCTATCTCTGATACTGTCCAGGCTGTATTTGACCTGTGCCAGCGGATTGCGCATCTCGTGCGCGATCGACGCAGCGAGGGCTAAGAAGGCCTGGTGCTTATCAAATTCGCGATACGCGCTATGCAGAATGGCGCGCATATTCTCGATATTCCAGGGCTTGGTGACGTAGGCAAAAATACGACCTTGGTTAATCGCCAGCAAACTATTGTCCAGGCTGGCGTAGGCGGTGGTTAAAATACGGATGATTTCTGGGAATGTTTGATTGATTTCGCTTAATAACGCAACGCCGCTACCGCTGGGCATTCTGTGATCGGAAACAATGATGGCTATTTCGCGCCCGCGTGCGCCGATTATTTCCCGGGCTTCTTGAATACTGGTCGCTGTCAGAATCGGAAATTCGGCGCTGAAGAATTCCTCGAAATACCGGACAGCCAAGGCTTCATCGTCAATATATAAAACATAATGGCTGGGTTTGAGATTGGTCGGCATCGTCGAATCAGAGGAAAGAAGGATCAACAGATTGTTACTGACAATGCGCACAACATCAAATAGAAAAATCAGGACAAGCGCATGAGGCTATTTGTCTGCTCCTCAATGAAGAAGCATTTTTTAGGCGCGACCAGCGGCGGCGCATTATGGATTCGTACTTGAGGCATAGGCGCTAGCTAATGACGCATTTCCCTCTCCCGCCCCTGCCGGGGCACCCTCTCCCACAAGTGTGAGAGGGGAAGGCGTAGTTGCGGGGGGTGCATAGGCGCTCTCCCGCCCCTGCTGGGGCACCCTCTCCCAGGAGTGTGAGAGGGGAAGGCGTAGTTGCGAGGGGTGCATAGGCGCTAACTTAAGCACACCACTCACGCTCGCACTGCTGTGAGTGAATGAAGAGGGGTCAGGGTAAAAAGGCACACACGCTTTATCAGTGCCATTTGAGTTTGCTTTCCCCTCGCCCACTTGTGGGAGAGGGTGCCCCGGCAGGGGCGGGAGAGGGAAGAAACGCAAACGACGGAAGAGACGAAAGAACGGGAAAAATGACCAGCAAAACCCTAAAAAACGCTAAATCTCTACGTCAAACAATGACCGATGCTGAACAAAAACTTTGGTACGCCCTACGCGCTAAGCGTTTTGAACAAATCAAATTTAAGCGGCAGAAACCGATCGGCCCCTACATCGTCGATTTCGTTGCACCAAGCCAAAAAATAGTCATTGAACTGGATGGTGGTCAGCATGGCGAGCAGCAGGCATACGACGCAAAAAGAACGGCCTATCTGCAAACCTTAGGTTTTTGTGTCTTGCGTTTCTGGAATGACGAGTACTTGCAGCAAAGCGAAGCAGTCTTAGAAAAAATTGCGGCTTGTTTGCAAGAAAGGTCGTGAGGGCTAGTTTCAAGTGGGGGCTGGTTGAGGTGCGCTTTGCGTTGCGGATGTTGGCATCGTGCATCGTGCGTTCCCTCTCCCGCCCCTGCCGGGGCACCCTCTCCCACTTGTGGGAGAGTGGAATGCATAGTTACGTTAGCGCTTGCGCGCATAGGCGCCAACTTA
>JAZKFR010000046.1:0-2688 GCA_040386295.1 Pseudomonadota bacterium
TTACCTATGTCTCCGGTCTATACACCCTGCCGGGGCACCCTCTCCCACTTGTGGGCGAGGGGAAAGCAGGCGTTGGGTGAAGACGTTTATGTTGGTGGCTAGGGCGTTTTCTGCCTCGAGTGGCGTGCTCACTGACTCGTTTATTTTTTTGCTTGGGTCGGCGAGAGGAGGGCATGATTAAGTGGGCGTGATGGGCGCAAGCCGGTCTTCAGGCTTGTCTTTGTGGCGCGCTACGGTTGTGCAGAGGTCTTTCCTGCACTGTACCTGCGCGATTGGCTTTAAGGTCAGATCGCGCCCCTTTGCAAGGCAGAGAGCTGTTTCCAGTCTATGCATAAGCCAAGCAGCTGACGCACTTGAACATGGCTGCGCAGGCTCGCCGGGATTTTATGCAAATCTGCATTGAAGCTTGAGGTGGCTGTTTGCGCGGGGGATAATGCGCGCTTTATCGCTGCTAACGGTGGGCACCGGCTTCAGGCGACGAAGCGACAGGACACGGCAGCAGATAAATTCCCCGGCCGCTGTCGCCATTGCCTTTCAAGATCAAAAGGACAGAAAAAATGCTGCTGATGATCGACAACTATGACTCGTTCACCTACAACCTCGTTCAATACTTTGGCGAGCTTGGGCAAACAGTGCAGGTTTTTCGCAACGATGCGATCAGCTTGGCGCAAATTGCGGCGCTGAAGCCTGCTTATTTGGTCATTTCACCCGGACCTTGTGCGCCGGCGCAGGCGGGAATTTCGCTGCCGGCGATTCATGAATTCGCCGGCAAAATACCCTTGCTCGGTGTTTGTTTGGGACATCAGGCGATTGGTGAAGCCTTTGGCGGGCGTATTGTGCGGGCGCAAAAATTGATGCACGGCAAGGTTTCGCCGGTACAGCATCGGCAGCTCGGGGTGTTTCGTGGCTTGCCGAATCCTTTGACGTGTACGCGCTACCACTCGCTGGCCATCGAGCGCGCTTCTTTGCCCAGTTGTTTGGAAATCACGGCGTGGACTGACGACGATGAAATCATGGGGGTGCGGCACAAAACCCTGGCTGTAGAAGGGGTGCAGTTCCATCCCGAGTCGATTTTGAGCGAGTGTGGCCACGCTTTGCTGAAGAATTTTCTTGAGGAGCATGCGTCATGAGTACGCCGGTGATGAGCCCGCAAGAGGCGCTACGTCGTGTCATCGAGCATCGTGAGATTTTTTACGACGAGATGCTTTCTTTGATGCGGCAGATTATGGATGGCGAGGTGTCGTCGGTGATGATCGCCGCGATTCTGGTCGGCTTACGGGTTAAAACGGAAACAATCGACGAAATCGCTGCTGCTGCCAATGTGATGCGTGAACGCTCGACTCAGGTTAGCGTCAGCAACAAATTGCACCTGGTCGACACTTGCGGTACCGGCGGCGATGGCGCGCATACGTTTAACATTTCAACTGCCGCCATGTTCGTTGCCGCAGCGGCAGGTGCGCGCGTGGCGAAGCATGGAGGGCGCTCGGTTTCTTCGCAATCTGGCAGTGCCGATGTTTTGGAGGCGCTCGGCGTTAACATCCAGCTGACGCCGGAACAGGTTGCTGAATGCTTGGAGGCAACCGGCATCGGTTTTATGTTCGCGCCGAATCACCATGCGGCGATGAAACACGCTGCGCCGGTGCGCCGTGAGTTGGGTGTGCGTACGCTGTTCAATATCCTCGGGCCGCTGACTAATCCGGCGGGTGCAGCGAATCAGTTGCTCGGTGTTTTTCATCCTGACTTGGTTGGAATTCAGGTGCGTGTTTTACAGCGTCTGGGTAGTTTGCGTGCGCTCACTGTTCACGGTTGCGATGGCCTGGACGAGATTTCCTTGGCAGGTGAAAGCTATGTTGGCGAGTTGAAAGACGGACAAATTAGGGAATATCGAGTTCATCCAGAGCAATTTAAGCTGACGCCACAGCCACTACAGGCGCTGCAAGTCGCCGATGTTGCTGCGTCAAAAGCGATGCTGTTGCACGCTCTGAGTGGCAAACCCGGTGCCGCGCGCGATATTGTGGCGCTCAACGCAGGGGCGAGTATTTATGTTGCTGGCCTGGCCGAGACGCTGGCGCAAGGCGTAGATAAAGCGCTTGAAGCAATTGCTTCGGGTGCTGCGCAGGCGCGTTTGGCGCAGTTTGCTGCCTGGACGCAGCGTTTCGTCACGCGCTAGCTTGGGCGCAAGGAAACTTGAGGCTCAGGGATGTAAGCGAGAGCGCGTCTTGCGCTCTTCCTGTAGTGGTTGGCAGTTCAAAGTTGCCAGTTCCCAGTTCGCAAGGCGAGCCAGCCTGCAGATCCGCTTTAAGGTGGATTAAGCTCATTCCACCCACCGTAAAAAACTAGGCAGGACACTTTCTATGAGCGACATCCTCAACAAAATTCTCGCGGTCAAACGCGCTGAAGTTGCGGCGGCAGTAGCGTTGAAACCGCTTCCTACCCTGATTGCAGAAGCCGAAGCGCAGAGCGCACCCCGCGATTTTGTCGCGGCTTTAAGGCGCAAAATTGCTTTGGGTCAAGCTGCGGTGATTGCTGAGATCAAAAAAGCCAGCCCGTCTAAGGGCGTTTTGCGGCAGGATTTTGATCCGGCCAAGATCGCTGAGAGTTATGAGCAGGGCGGTGCTGCCTGTTTGTCAGTGCTTACTGACCGAGAATTCTTCCAGGGCAGCGTCGATTATTTACGTGCTGCGCGTG
>JAZKFR010000046.1:2698-4004 GCA_040386295.1 Pseudomonadota bacterium
GCGCACCGACGTCGCGTTGGTCAAAATCGAAGGCACCGGTTTGCCCGTTTTGCGCAAAGATTTCTTGGTCGATGCTTACCAAGTTTACGCAGCGCGCGCCATGGGTGCCGATGCCATTTTGCTCATCGTTGCTGCCTTGAACTTGCCCACAATGCGTCGTTTTGAGTCGATTGCCGATGAGTTAGGCAGGGCTGTTCTGGTTGAGGTGCACGATGCAGCAGAGTTGGCGTTGGCGTTGCAGCTGAATAGCCCTTTGATCGGCATCAATAACCGCAATTTACGTACCTTTGAAGTCAGCTTGCACACCACCTTGGCACTGTTACCAAGCGTGCCCGAGGAACGCATCGTGATCAGTGAGAGCGGTATTTTGACGCCGAGCGACGTGGCTATTTTGCGCGCCCAGCAGGTGAATGCCTTCTTAGTCGGCGAAGCGTTTATGCGCGCTGAGATCCCTGGCCAAGCGCTGAGTAGCCTGTTCAGCTAGCGTTAAGCGTCTGAGCCCACTATCCCAATGACTTCCTACTGCCTTTGCTGGTCCACTATCTGTCTGTCCATCTCTGAGTGGAAAGATCTGGCGCTGATCATCGCAACCTACGTCGCTCTTCCGAGCACCGTCTTTGCCGTGTTCAAGACGGTTGCGGAAATTCGCAAACTTCGGGAGGAGAAAGCGCGCGAGCGCTCGTCTCGTATTCACGCCCAGCAGTTGGAGGCGCTTCGCAAGCTTTACGAACAATTGGATCAAGTACAGCGCTACGCGCAGCTCATGACGAAGAGTGCAATTTTTGTGGGAGAGAACGTTGAAGGGTATCCAGCCTTGCTTCAGTCAGCGTTTGACCGGGCGGTATCCGAATTCGTGTCAGCCCGCCTGCTTCTACCATTGAACCTCGTGCGTCAGATCGAAGCCTTCTTCCTGAAAGTATCCGAAAGCCAGATTCATCTTGGAGTCGGACTCCGAACGGAGTCCGATGGAATACAACGTGCCGCGTATTGGAAGGAGGCGGCAACCATCAGCCACCAAGAGATGCCATCGCTACTCGCATCAATCGAAGGTAGCGCACGAGCAATTATCGGTAGTGAGAACTGCCCGAAATCGGAGCCCGCGCCTGATGAAAGAGGCGTCTAACCATTCCTTCAAGCGAGCCCGCCTTCGGAGATCCGCTTAAGTCAAACTAGCTTTGTTTCTGCTTTGCCCCATCCCCTCTCGCCGACCCAAGCAAAAAAATAAACGAGTCAGTGAGCATGCCACTCGAGGCAGAAAACGCCCTAGCCACCAACATAAACGTCCTCACCCAACGCCTGCTTTCCC
>JAZKFR010000047.1:0-8646 GCA_040386295.1 Pseudomonadota bacterium
CCAGACCGCCAGCTGATGTTGTTTGCCGCCGATGTGCTCAGCCGTTGTCCCGGCCAGACGATTCTCTACGACGTGAAATGCACGCGCTTACTGGCGCCTTGGGTGCGCCAACATGGTGGTGTGCCGCTCATGGGGCAAACCGGACACGCTTTGATTAAGGCGCAGCTGAAGCAAACCGGGGCACCGC
Organism: Pseudomonadota bacterium; assembly: GCA_040386295.1. GTDB lineage: Bacteria > Pseudomonadota > Gammaproteobacteria > Burkholderiales > Rhodocyclaceae > JAZKFR01. The sequence continues at coordinate 188 of JAZKFR010000047.1, forward strand.
TGGCCGGTGAGATGAGTGGCCATATTTTCTTCAAAGAGCGTTGGTTTGGCTTTGACGACGGGCTCTATACGGCAGCGCGTTTGCTCGAGATTCTGGCGCGTAGTGATGACCCTAGCGCGCTGCTGAATAATCTGCCAAATAGCCTGTCGACGCCTGAGTTGAACATCCCAATGGAGGAGGGCGAACCCTTCGTACTGCTGGCCGAGTTAAAGCAGAGCGCGCAATTTAACGGCGCGCAAGAGCTGATTACGATCGATGGTTTGCGTGTTGAATACGCTGACGGTTTTGGCCTGGTGCGTCCGTCTAACACCACGCCGGTTTTGGTGCTGCGTTTTGAAGCCGACAATGATGTGGCGCTACAGCGTATTCAGGCAGATTTTCGTCGCGTTCTGCACGCAGTTCGTCCGGCTTTGCCGCTGCCGTTTTGAGTGGCTTAGATCGTTGTCTTAGATCGCCCGCGTTTTAAGCTGAGCTAGGCCACGCCGCCAAGAATTCTCGCCAGTGTGCTTGGTCTATTTTTTCTAGCGCTGCGCGCACGAAGGCAATTTCCTGTTCGTATTCAGCCCGCGAGAATTCGCCGCGCATTAAGCGGAAGCGGGTGGCGACTAAGTAGGTGTTGAGCACGTCGGTTTCGCAGTAATCGCGGATCTCGGCGCGCTGCCCGGCGTGCCAGGCGTCCCATACTTTGCTGCCGTCCATGCCGAGCTTGCCGGGAAAACCAATCAGCTTAGCCAGGTCGTCTAGCGGTGCGCTGGCACGTGCTTGATACAGCGCGAGCAAATCCATCAAATCGAGATGGCGTGTGTGGTAACGGCTGATGTAATTATTCCATTTGAAATCACGACTATCGGCGTAGTCGCCGTCGCCTAAATCCCAATAGCGCTGCGCGCTGATGCCGTGAATCAGACCGCGATAATGCAGAACGGGTAGATCAAAACCACCGCCGTTCCAAGAAACGATTTGCGGCGTATAACGCTCGATGCCGTCAAAGAAGCGTTGGATGATCTGTGCTTCCCCCGCCAGCTGCGCGCCTTCGCCGCTGGCCGCTTCGCTAGGCGCCGCCAACGTGGTGTTCTCGCTGGTATCGCTTAAAGACCAGATGTACAGGTCTTTTGCCGTGCGTAGCGCGCAGGAGATTACGACGACGCGCTGTAAATGCAGGGGTAGAAAATCGCTTCCGTTTTGCACGCGCCGCTGTTGGAAAGCCAGTTCTGCGACTTCACTGTCTGAGAGCGTTGAGTCTAAATCGTGCAGACGTCGTAAGCCGGCGACGTCCGGGATGGTTTCGATATCGAAAACGAGGGTGGGTTTCATGGCGTGTCTTCAGCAGGTTCAGGCGGGAAAAATACCCGTCGACAGATAGCGGTCGCCGCGATCACAGACGATGCTGACAATCGTCGCATTGCTGACTTGTTGGGCTATTCGCAGCGCCACCGCCAAGGTGCCGCCTGAGGAAATGCCAGCAAAAATACCTTCTTCGCGCGCTAAGCGGCGCGTCAGTTCTTCTGCTTCGGCTTGGCTGACCGATTCGATTCTATCGACACGCGAAGCGTCAAAAATTTTCGGCAAATAGGCTTCTGGCCACTTGCGGATGCCAGGAATCTGCGCGCCTTCTTCCGGTTGGCAGCCAATAATGCAGAGCGCCGGATTCTGTTCTTTTAAGTAACGTGAGACGCCCATGATGGTGCCTGTGGTGCCCATGCTGCTGACAAAGTGGGTGATGCGTCCTTGCGTTTCGCGCCAGATTTCAGGCCCCGTGTGTTCGTAATGCGCGCGCGGGTTGTCTGGGTTGGCGAACTGGTCGAGGATGACGCCGCGTCCTTCGTTGCGCAGGCTTTCGGCAATATCTCGCGCTAATTCCATGCCGCCGTCTTTCGGGGTGAGTACCAGCTCAGCGCCGAAAGCACGCATGGTTTGCCGCCGTTCGACGCTCTGGTTTTCGGGCATGACTAGGATCATGCGGTAGCCACGCACGGCGGCGGCCATGGCTAAGGCGATGCCGGTGTTGCCGGAAGTCGCTTCAATCAAGGTGTCACCGGGCTTGATTTCGCCGCGTTGCTCGGCGTGCGTCAGCATTGAGAGTGCGGGCCGGTCTTTGACCGAGCCGGCGGGGTTATTGCCTTCTAGCTTGGCCAGGAGGACGTTGCCGCGCGCGGCGATCAACGCACCAGGCAGGCGTTTGAGGCGAACCAGCGGGGTGTTGCCGACATAGTCTTCTAGGGTTTTATACATGGTGTTTTCTCATGTTTGCGTTGCGCTTTGTGTTGACGCTGCGGATAGCGACAGCTGCCTAGGCGTGGCTGTCCAGCCACGCAATATAGCGCGCTACGCCTTCTTCTACTGAGGCAAAAGTGCCTTGGTAGCCAGCTTGCCGTAGTTTGCTCAAATCGGCTTCGGTGAAGCTTTGGTATTTTCCCTTCAGCGCGTCGGGGAAGGGCGTGTATTCGAGTAATCCGGCGCTGTGTAATTCGCTCAAGCTCAAGGCAGAGTACGGCGTTTGACTCGATTTTGCGTGTGCCAGAGCGCGGCAGGCGTTGAGGTTGGCCACAGCCAGTTCGTTAAAGCTTTGCGCTCGCCCGGTGCCGAGATTGAAAATGCCAGAGTGCTCTGGGTGATCAAGAAAATGCAAATTGACTTTGACGACATCATCTACATAAACAAAATCGCGCTGTTGTGCGCCGTCGGCGTAGCCATCGCAACCGGCGAATAGTTTGACCTTGCCCTGAGTTTGGAATTGCTGGCGATGGTGATACGCCACCGAGGCCATCCGTCCTTTGTGCGATTCACGCGGCCCATAAACGTTGAAGTAGCGAAAGCCAACGACCTGCGTGTGTCGACCTTGCGCCAGGCGCTGACGCACCACTTGGTCGAAGAGAAACTTCGAGTAGCCATACACATTGAGCGGCGCTTCGTAAGCGCGTTCTTCTTTAAACACCGTGCTGGCGCCATAAACAGCGGCGCTTGAAGCGTAGAGCAGGGGCACTTCTTGCTCAAGACACCAATCAAGCAGATTGAGCGAGTAGCGATAATTGTTCTCCATCATGTAGCGACCGTCGCTCTCCATGGTGTCGGAACACGCGCCTTGATGAAAAATCGCGCTGACCTCGCCGTCGAATTGTCCTTCTAGCAGGCGTTCGAGAAATTCCTCTTTATCCAGATAATCGGCAATCTCGCAATCGACCAGGTTTTTGAATTTGTCGGCTTGTTTTAGATGATCGACGGCGATGATATTGCGCACGCCACGTTGATTCAGCCCGGCGATTAAATTAGAACCAATAAACCCGGCGGCGCCGGTGACGATGATGTGCATGGTGAGGCTCTCAGTCTGTCATTTCAGTGGGTTGGTTTGTCTTGGTAAGGGTGGTCGGGCTGAGCTGGCGTTTATTTTAATGCGCCCTAAACGTTCCCTAACACGCTCGAGACCGACTCGCCCAAAGCGGCCTCAAGCTCGGCCTGGGTGACGACGGCAGTGCCTAATTTGCCGACGACGACGCCGGCGGCAACGTTGGCGACGTGGATCGCCGAACGCCAGCTGGCGCCTTGCGCGATCATGTAGGCGAGGGTGGCAATGACGGTGTCGCCGGCGCCTGATACGTCGAACACTTCGCGTGCGACGGCGCTTTCGTGCACGCTGCCTTCGCCGTCAAAGAGCGACATGCCTTCTTCGCTGCGTGTGACTAAGAGGGCGTCGAGACCGAGCTGTTGGCGCAGGCTTTGGGCTTTGTGCGCGAGCTCACTTTCGTTTTTCCAGCTGCCGACGACTTCGCGTAATTCAGCTCGATTTGGTGTGATGACGGTCGCGCCTGCGTATTTTGAATAGTCGTCGCCCTTTGGGTCGACCAGGATTTTTTTGCCTGCGGCGCGCGCCATGGCGATCATTTCGCCGATGTGCGCGAGGCCGCCTTTGCCGTAATCAGAAAGGATGAGTACGTCGCAATCGGGTAGGCGACGGCTGAATTCGGCGAACTGGGCACGCAGAATTTCGTGTGAGGGTTCAGTTTCAAAATCGATGCGCAAGAGTTGTTGCTGTCGGCTGATGACGCGCAGTTTGACGGTGGTGCTGATGGCGCTGTCGACGAATAAATTGCTGTCTATGGCGTGCTCGTTAAGCAGATTTTTGAGCATACGCCCCGCTTCGTCGTCGCCGACGACGGAGAGTAAGCTGGTTTCTGCGGCGAGCGATTCGGCGTTGCGTGCGACGTTGGCGGCGCCACCGGGTCGTTCGTCGCTGCGCTCGACCTTGACGATGGGCACCGGCGCTTCAGGCGAAATGCGTGAGACGCCGCCAAACCAATACCGATCGAGCATGACGTCGCCGACAATGAGTAAACGCGGCGGCGTTTTTTGCCTTGGCGTCGACATCATGCAGCGCCCGCATGCGTTGCTTGGTCGTGCCCTGGCGTGTGCCGACCAATTGCCGAGTACTCGATGCCCAAGGCTTGGAGGTTTTTGGGTTCGTAAAGATTGCGTCCGTCGATGATCAAGGGGCGTTTGAGTCGGGCTTTAAGCGCGGCGAAATCTGGGCTGCGGAATTCTTTCCATTCGGTGACGATGAGTAGGGCGTCGGCGTTGTCGAGCGCATTGATCGGCGTTTCTGCGTAGTGCAAACGCGTTTCCTGGCCAAAAATACGCTGCGCTTCGGGCATGGCGATGGGGTCGTAGGCGCTGACTGTGGCGCCAGCACCGAGCAGGTCGTCGATTAAGTAGCGACTAGGTGCTTCGCGCATATCGTCGGTATTCGGTTTGAACGCCAAGCCCCAGAGCGCGAAATGACGCCCCTTGAGATCCTGGCCAAACTGGCTTTGCACTTTGCGGAAGAGCACGTGTTTCTGCTCGTTGTTGGCTTCTTCAACGGCGTTGAGCACTTTAAGCTCAAGTTGTGCGTCTAGGCGTGCGGTGCGTTGCAGCGCTTGTACGTCTTTGGGGAAACATGAGCCACCGTAGCCGCAACCGGGGTAGAGAAAGTCGTAGCCAATACGTGGGTCTGAACCTATGCCTTGGCGCACCATTTCAATGTCGGCACCGATTTTTTCGGCCAGATTGGCCAGCTCGTTCATGAAGCTAATGCGTGTTGCGAGCATTGCGTTGGCGGCGTATTTAGTCAGCTCGGCAGAGCGCAGATCCATCACGATCAGGCGTTCATGGTTGCGTTGAAACGGGGCGTACAGGGCGCGCATGGCGCTGATCGCGTGCTCGTCGCTGGCGCCAATGACGATGCGATCTGGGCGCATGAAGTCATCAACGGCGGCGCCTTCTTTCAGAAATTCGGGGTTGGAGACTAGGCTGTAGGGCAGGCTGACGCCACGTGCCGCAAGCTCTTCAGCGATCGCCGCGTGTACCTTGTCTGCAGTGCCGACGGGAACGGTTGATTTGTCCACGATGATTTTGCGCTCGTTCATGTGCCGACCAATGCTGCGTGCGGCTGCGAGTACGTATTGCAAATCGGCTGAGCCGTCTTCGTCTGGCGGGGTGCCGACGGCGATGAACTGGATCGTGCCGTGCGCGACGGCGGCGGCGACGTCGGTGCTGAAGCGTAGACGTCCTGCTGCGACGTTGCGTTTGACCATCTCGAGCAGACCAGGTTCAAAAATGGGGATGCCACCGCTGTTGAGAATGCGGATTTTTTCTGGGTCTACGTCAAGACAGAGTACGTCGTTGCCTACTTCGGCTAAACAGGCGCCGCTGACAAGACCGACGTAGCCGGTACCGATTACGCTAACTTTCAAGAGAACTCCTCAGGCTGATTAAAGGGGGTTTTAAGGGGGCTAGGTCAATCTAATTAGTGCGCGATTAACTCAAATTCCTCGGTGCGTTTTGGCGAGTAGCGCTCCCAAGCGCCGCAGGCCGGGCAGCGCCAATAAAACTGACGGGCTTTGAACCCACAATCGGCGCAACGATAGCGCGCGAGCCGACGCGTATAGCCTTGGACGATGCTTTTGGCTAGATCAAGGTCAGGCCGGTTGTCGGGGTCGGCGAGTAAGAGTCTGGCTTCGAGCAGTTTGTCGAAGCCAAGTAGGCTGGGATTGCGCTTAAGCTCGTCGCGCACCAGGCGGTAAGCGGCGAGTGCGCCTTCGCTTTCGAGCACGAGTTGGAAGACAACATCGAGCAGGTCGAGCGAGGGATAACGTTCTAAGTAGGCGCGCAATAGTTGGAAGCCTGCCGCGTGTTGTTCTAATTTGCGGTAGGCGTCGAGTAAGCGTTGCGCGACCAGAGAGAGGTAAACCGGGGCCTGCAGTTCTATGCGCTGCCAATGTTCTATGGCCGAGACGATAGCGTTTTGTTGCAGCTCAATATCGCCTTGCAAGATGCTGGCACGTACGCATTGACGGTTGTGTTGTAGCGCCGCTTGTAAGTGCTCGCTCGCGCTTGCCCACTGCGAACGGATCATGTCAGCGGCGGCGAGCTCGCAGTAGTACTCGGCGATTTCTTGCTGTGTGGCGATGCCGGGTGAGGCGCTGGCGATGGCAATCGCTTTGCTCCAGGCTTGTTCGAGTTGGTAGAGGTTGAGTAAGGCGCGTTTGGCTTCGTCAATTTGCGCGGCATCGTTTTCCGGTGCGCTGAGTTTGTTGAACACTTCTTCGGCGCGATCGAGCAAACCGGCTTTTAGATAGTCTTGGCCTAATTCATTCAATGCTTGTAGCTTGATCGTGGACGGCAGGTCGTCGCGATTGATGAGGTTTTGGTGAATGCGAATCGCCCGCTCGGTTTCGCCACGGCGACGGAAAAGACCGCCGAGGGCGAAGTGCAGCTCAATCGTCTTGGGGTCGATTTGAATGGCTTGCACAAAAGATTCAATCGCCCGATCAGGCTGCTCGTTGAGGAGAAAATTGAGTCCTTCAAAGTACGAGCGCGGCAAGCTGCGTGATTCGTTCACCAGCTGCCGAATGTCGACCCGTGCAGCTACCCAGCCGAGGCCGAAGAAGAGCGGGAGTAGGAGCAATTGCCAGTAGGCAAATTCAATCATGTTCAGGGGCGCTCAAGCGGGGGATGGGCAGCGTGTAGGCGCATCTTAGGGGTTCTTTGTGTGTTCTTTTTGTGCGCTGGCGGATGCTGCTTTATTTTCGACGCGCCGTGTTTAGCGCGGCGGCGCTGTTTCGTCGGGGGTAACGAGTTTTTGTTCTGCGTTGGCTAATGCTGCTTGCGTTAGGCGTTGTTGCTGTTTTAGTTCGCGGCGCAGGCGAAAAATAATGCTCAGTAGGGAGAGTCCAGCAAACAAGGCGCCGGCAGTAAAAAAAGCCAAAACGACGAGAATCAATGGGGCTTGCCAGAGGGCGTCAAAGAAAAAATGGACGTTGACCGGGTCGTTGTTTTTCAAAGCGAAAAACAACAGAGATAGAAACAGCAGCGTTCTAAACAGCCATAAGAGAATGCGCATTGTTTGCCTTTAACGAAACACAGTGTGCCTTGCTGTTTGCCGAATTCATGATGTATCGCCTAGAGCATCAATTTGTTGCTTCAGGTTGCCGGGGCTCGTCTCGATCTGCTTCCAGTTCCAATCAACTCGGCAGGGCGTGGGTGCTGGATTGCTTTGCTTCAGGTGTATAGAGAGCGCAATAGGCTGCAAGGCTTGAGCAAGCTTGCTACGTGCTGGCTCAGGAAAAATCGCTATCTATCGAGAAAAAGGGCGGTGACTCAAGTCACCGCCCAGAACTACTTTGCTACCGATGTTAAAACCTACGCTTGGCGTTTTTTACGATCAACACGTTCGCGCAGTTCCTTGCCGGGCTTGAAGTGGGGCACCCATTTTTCCGGCACATCCACTTTGGCACCCGACTTGGGGTTTCTGCCTACACGCGGCGGACGGTAGTTCAGGGCAAAACTACCGAAGCCACGAATTTCGATGCGATTGCCCTTGATTAGGGCATCCGCCATCGCGTCGAGCATGACCTTGACAGCAAAATCGACATCCTTTGCGAGCAGAGGAAAACGATCAGCCAACTTAGCGATCAAGTCGGATTTGGTCATTTCCTCAATCATCATTGCGGCGTACTCAGCTTAGCTTTCAGCAGCGCGCCAAGATTGGTGGTGCCGGTGCTGGCGTTGTTGTCGGTGGACAGCTTGTGCATGGCTTCGTGTTGCTCAGCCTGATCTTTAGCTTTGATCGACAGGTTGATTGAGCGTGTTTTGCGGTCAACGTTGATGATCATGGCTTCAATCGAATCGCCTTCTTTGTACAGTTTGGTCAGGTCTTCAACGCGATCACGCGAGGCTTCGGAGGCGCGTAGATACGCTTCCATATCGCCGCCGTCTAGCTGCACTGTGGCGCCGCGTGCATCCACGGTTTTGATCGTTCCACGCACAATGGCGTTTTTCTCGTGGGTGGCGATGTAGCTGGTGTAAGGATCGCCTTCTAGCTGTTTGATGCCGAGGGAAATACGCTCTTTCTCGGTGTCAATGGCCAGTACCAAGGCTTCGATCTCGTCGCCTTTTTTGAAGTTACGAATCGCTTCTTCACCAGG